>CAYQLP010000030.1:0-24384 GCA_964418505.1 uncultured Geobacteraceae bacterium
GGCCTTCGACTACATGACCAAGCCGCTCGACAAGCAGAAGATCCTCATGGCAGTGCGCAAGGCCTGCGAGCGCAACGAGATCCTCAAGGAGAACGCCCGCCTCAAGCGGGAGCTCTACGATCGCTTTCGCATGGAGGGGATCATCGCCCGCTCGCCGCGCATGCGCGAGATCGTCGACATGATTAGAAAGATTGCCGATTCGCCGGCGACGGTGATGATCCTCGGCGAGAGCGGCACCGGCAAAGAGCTGGCGGCCCGGGCAGTGCACTACAACAGCCCGCGGCGCAACAAACCGTTCACCGCAGTCAACTGTGCGGCGATCCCCGAGACCCTCTTCGAGAGCGAGCTCTTCGGCCACGAGCCCGGGGCCTTCACCGGGGCGACCAGTCGGCGGGCCGGGCTCTTCGAAATCAGCAACGGCGGAACCCTGTTCCTCGACGAAGTCGGCGAACTGCCCCTGGCCATGCAGTCGAAGCTGCTGCGCGTGCTGCAGGACCGCGAGGTGCGCCGGGTCGGCGGCAAGGAGACGCTGCGCGTCGATGTGCGCATCATCTCGGCGACCAACCGCGATCTCGAGCAGGAGATGGCCAAGGGAGCCTTTCGCGAGGATCTCTTCTACCGCCTCAGCGTCGTCAACATCGAACTGCCGCCCCTGCGCGAGCGCAGTGAGGACATCCCCCTGCTGGTCGAGCACTTTGTGCAGAAGTTCAACGCCGAGTTCAACCGCACGCTGCGCACGGTCGACGATGAGGCCATGGTGGTGCTGCGCAGCCATTCCTGGCCGGGGAACGTCCGCCAACTGGCCTCGGTTCTCGAGCGCGCCGTGCTCCTCGGTGACGGCGAGGTGCTGTCCGGGCCGATCATCAAGCGTCAGCTCGCCCCGCGCAAGACTGCGCCCCGCTCGCCCTTCGAACTCCCCGAGGAGGGGCTCGACTTCGAGCAGCTGGAGCGCGAACTGCTGCAGAAGGCCCTGCTGCGCACCAACGGAGTGGCGTCACGGGCGGCCCGACTGCTGCACATGAACTACAAGGCGTTTCTCTATCGCATGGAGAAGTTCGGTCTGCGCGCCCAGGCCGAAGAAAACGGCGAGAACGGGAACGCTTGACATCGCCGGCGCTTCTTTTAATCTAGAGCGACAGCTAGTAGCCCCTCCGCGGGGCCGGCAAAGATCTCAACGGCAAGGAGAGTGAAAAGATGGCGAAGAAGATTGGTGTGATCCTGTCGGGCTGCGGCGTCTACGACGGCAGCGAGATTCACGAGGCTGTCCTCACCCTGCTGGCCATCAACCGCCACGGCGCCGAGGCGCTGTGCATGGCTCCCGATATCGAGCAGATGCATGTGGTCAACCACTTGAGCGGGGAGGTAGCTGCTGGCGAAAAACGCAATGTGCTGGTCGAGGCGGCGCGCATCGCCCGCGGCAAGATCAGGAATCTCGCGACGGTCGGTGCTGCTGACCTGGACGGGGTGGTCCTCCCGGGGGGCTTCGGCGCGGCCAAGAACCTCTGCGACTTCGCCGTGACGGGGCCGGACTGCACGGTCAATCCGGAGGTGGTTCGCCTGGTGCGCGAGATGGTCGCAGCCCAAAAGCCGGTCGCTGCCATCTGCATCGCCCCGGTGATCCTGGCCAGGATCCTGGGCACGGACCAGGCCGCCCCGCAGCTGACCATCGGCAGGGATCCCGGCACGGCCGAGGCCATTCAGCGGATGGGCGGCTGTCATGTCGACTGTCTGGCCACAGGCTGCGTGGTCGACAGTGCCCGGCGGCTGGTCACAACCCCCGCCTACATGCTGGCGGGAGGGATCGCCGAGGCTGCCGAGGGGATCGACAAGGCGGTCAAGGCCGTGATCGATCTGGCCGGCTGACCCGCGCTCAGCAGGATGCTTACCGAGCGGGCCCGAGGGGGCCCGCTTTTTTCTTCGCCAACGGCTTGCAGTAAACGGCAAATTGACTACAATAGGGCTCTTAATTCTCAATCGATTATCTTTGGCAAAGGAGTATTCCCATGAGCAAGTACCGCTGCGTGATCTGTGACTACATCTACGACCCGGCAGTTGGCGATCCGGCCAACGGCATCGCCCCCGGCACCGCCTTCGAAGATCTCCCCGCCAACTGGGTCTGCCCCCTGTGCGGCGCCGACAAGAGCAATTTCGAGCCGGCCTGATCATACGTTGAGCGTCGCCCGCCGATGGCCCTGCCGTCGGCAATGCGTTTCTCTCTCCGCATGAATCCGTCCCCTTTGCGCAAGCCGGAGTGGCTCAAGGTCCGTTTCCCGGCGGGGGAGGCCTATGCGCGGATTGACCGCATGCACCGCCGTCAGGGGTTGCACTCGGTCTGCCGCAGCGCCGCCTGCCCCAACCAGGGGGAGTGCTGGAGTGCCGGGACGGCGACCTTTATGGTCCTCGGCGCGCAGTGCACCCGTGACTGCGCCTTCTGCAATGTCGCTCACGGCCAGCCGGCGCCGCCAGACCCTGCCGAGCCGCTGCGGGTGGCCCGGGCGGTGGCCGAACTGGGGCTGCGCCACGCGGTGATCACCTCGGTCACCCGCGACGACCTGGGGGACGGCGGGGCGGCGCATTTTGCTGCGGTGGTCGCGGCGCTCCGCGCGGACGCCCCGGGCTGCCGGGTGGAACTGCTGATCCCCGACCTGCAGGGGAAGAGGCAGGCGCTAGCCGCGATCCTGGCCACCGGGCCCGATGTACTCGGCCACAACCTGGAAACGGTGCCGCGCCTCTACGCCGTGGCCCGCGCCGGCGCCGACTACCGGCGCTCACTCGAGCTGCTGGCCGCCGCCGGTGAACTGGCCCCCGGGCTGGCGACCAAGAGCGGCCTGATGCTCGGCCTGGGCGAGACGCGCGAGGAACTGCTTGCCGTCCTTGCCGACCTGCGCGCCGCCGGGATCACCCTGTTGACCCTCGGCCAGTACCTGCAGCCGACCCGCCGCCACCTGCCGGTGGCCCGCTACCTGCCGCCGGAAGAATTCGCCGAATTGCGCGCCGCCGCCCTCGCCCTCGGGTTCACCCGGGTGGCCGCCGGGCCGCTGGTGCGCTCGTCCTATCACGCCGCCGAACTTTACGGGGAAAGTAACCATGACCTCTGACAACCAGCTTCATGACCTGATTATTCTCGGCTCGGGCCCGGCCGGCCTGACCGCCGCCATCTATGCCGCCCGCGGCAACTTCGCCCCGCTGCTCATCCATGGCCACCAGCCCGGCGGCCAGCTGACCACCACGACGGAGATCGACAACTTCCCCGGCTTCCCCGAGGGGATCCAGGGGCCGGAACTGATGGAGAACATGCGCCTGCAGGCCGAGCGCTTCGGCACCCGCTTCCTCGAGGGGCAGGTCAGCCGCATCGAACTCGGCGAGCGTCCCTTCAAGGTCTGGGTCGATGACCAGCTATTGCTCTGCAAGACCCTGATCATCTCCACCGGGGCTTCCCCGAAGCTCCTCGGGCTGGGCAACGAGGAGGCCCTCTACGGGCGCGGCGTGTCGGTGTGCGCTACCTGCGACGGCTTCTTCTACCGCAACCGCGAGGTGGTAGTGGTCGGCGGCGGCGATACCGCCATCGAGGAGGCGCTCTTCTTGACCCGTTTTGCCAGCAAGGTCACGGTGGTCCATCGCCGCGATACCCTGCGCGCCACCCCGGTACTGGCGGAGAAGGCCCTCCACCACGAGCGGATGGCCTTCTGCTGGGACAGCGTGGTGACCTCGATCAATGCCGATCAGGCCGGGGTCACCGGGGTGACGGTCAAGAACCTCAAGAGCGGCGCCAGCCAGGAGCTCTCCTGCGACGGTATCTTCATCGCCATCGGCCACCAGCCCAACACCGCCCTGGTGGCTGACCAGCTCGACTGCGACGCCGAGGGCTACCTGAAGACCGCCAACGGCGGGCAGACCAATGTCCCCGGGGTCTTCGCCGCCGGCGACGTCCAGGACCCGGTCTTCCGCCAGGCGATCACCGCTGCCGGTTCCGGGTGCATGGCGGCAATCCAGGCCGAGCGCTTCCTCGAGGAGCACCAGTAGGGCAAACACGCACGGGAGTCCGCTCAGATGGCCATCGCTGGAAATGTCAGCCATCAGTGGCTGGAAGAACAGTATCGTCTTTGGCAGCGTGATCCGCAGGCACTCTCGGCGGACTGGCGGGCTTTTTTCGAGGGCTTCGACCTGGCCCGTGAGCTCCCCGCCGGTGACTGCCGACTGGCCGAGCAGACTTCGGCGGTCGATTCGCTGATCTACCGCTACCGTGATCTCGGCCATCGCCAGGCATGGACCAATCCCCTCGACGAGATGCCGCCGGCCCCGCTTGCCGATCTGGCCCTGGGGGCTTTCGGCCTGGACGGGGAAGCCCTCGGGCAAAGCTTCCGGCCGCTGCGCTGGCCGGGGCCGGCCACCCTCGGGGAGATCCTCGCCACCCTTAAGGAAACCTACTGCAGCAGCCTGGGTGTCGAGTTCATGCACATCCAGCAGCCCGCCCAGCGCGAGTGGCTCAAGGAGCGCATGGAGGCGAGCCGCAACCGGGCCCTGCTGGGGCGGGAGGAGCGCTTGGCGATCCTCGCCAAGCTCCAGGAGGCCGCCCTCTTCGAACAGTTCCTCCACCGCCGCTTCCTCGGCCAGAAGCGCTTCTCCCTCGAAGGGGGGGAGGCGCTGATCCCCCTCCTCGACGAGTTGGTCGACTCCGCCGCTTCGGCCGGGGTCACCGACCTGGTGGTCGGCATGCCCCACCGCGGCCGGCTCAACGTGCTGGCCAACATCTTCGCCAAGCCGCTGGAGAACATCTTCGCCGAGTTCCAGGACAACCTCGAACTGGCCTTCGTCGGCGAGGGGGACGTCAAGTACCACCAGGGCTTTTCCGCCGACCGCACCACCCCCGCGGGGCCGATCCACCTCAGCCTGGCCAGCAACCCCAGTCACCTCGAAGCCGTCGACCCGGTGGTGATCGGCAAGTGCCGCGCCCGCCACGTCGCCTACGGACCGGGGGGGCGCAAACGGGTCCTGCCGGTGCTCATCCACGGCGATGCCGCCTTCGCCGGCCAGGGGATCGTCACGGAGCTCTTCAACCTCTCCCAGCTCGACGGCTACCAGTCGGGGGGAGCGGTCCACCTAGTGGTCAACAACCAGATCGGTTTCACCACCGACCCGGTCCACTCCCGGTCCACTCCCTATGCCACCGACGTGGCCAAGATGCTCTCGGTGCCGATCTTCCACGTCAACGGCGAGGATCCCGAGGCGGTGGTCCAGGCCGTCAGGCTGGCCCTGGAGTACCGCCAGGCCTTCGCCCGCGATGTGGTCATCGAAATGCTCTGCTACCGCCGGCACGGCCACAACGAAGGGGACGAGCCGGGCTTCACCCAGCCGCTGATGTACGAGAAGATCCGCCGCCGGCCCTCCGCCCATCTCATCTACGCGGCGCGCCTGGAAAAGGAGGGGATCCCGCGCGGCGAACTTGACGCCCCTGCGGCCCGCTACCAGGCCCGCCTCGAGGAGGCCCTGCGCCTCCCGGCCGACCCGCGCCAGGGGCTGGGTTTCGGCGCCAGGTGGGAAGGGCTGCAGCGCGAAGCCGATCGGGTGGATCCCGCTACGGCGGTTCCCGCCGAGCGTCTCCGGGAGCTGGGAGAGCGGCTGGCGTATCTCCCCCCCGGCTTCAATGCCCACCCCAAGCTGGTCCGGCTGCTCGAGAAGCGCCGCGACAGCATCCGCGCCGGCGAGGGGCTCGACTGGGCGACCGGCGAGGCCCTGGCCTTCGCCACCCTCCTCACTGAGGGGGTGCCGGTGCGCCTCTCCGGGCAGGACTGCCGGCGCGGCACCTTCAACCAGCGCCATGCCGCCCTGGTCGACCAGCAGAACGGCCAGCGCTACGTGCCGCTGGCCTTCCTGGGCCCCGGCCAGGCCCCGGTGCAGGTCTACGACAGCATGCTCTCCGAGGCCGCCGTCCTCGGCTTCGAGTACGGCCACTCCCTGGAAACGCCCGGCGGGCTGACCATCTGGGAGGCGCAGTTCGGCGACTTTGCCAACGGCGCCCAAGTGATCATCGACCAGTTCATCGCCAGCGGCAGTTCCAAGTGGGACCGCTACAGCGGGCTGACTCTTTTCCTCCCTCACGGCTACGAGGGGCAGGGCCCCGAGCATTCCAGCGCCCGCATCGAGCGCTACCTGAGCCTGTGCGCCGAGGAGAATCTGCAGGTGGCCATGCCGAGCACTCCGGCGCAGCTCTTCCACCTCCTGCGCCGCCAGGTCCATCTCCCCTACCGGCGCCCGCTGGTGGTCTTCACCCCCAAGAGCATGCTGCGTCTGCCGGCCTGCACCAGTACCCTGGGCGAACTGGCCGGCGGGCGCTTCCAGCCCCTCCTCCCCGACCCCGAGGCGCCGGCCGCCCCGCACACCCTCCTGCTGTGCAGCGGCAAGCTCTATTACGAGCTGGCCGAGCGGCGCCGCCAGCCCGGCGGGGAGGGCGTGGCGCTGTGGCGGGTCGAGCAGCTTTTTCCCTTCCGCCCCGCAGCCCTGCGGGACGCCCTGGCCGGCTGGCCGGCCCTGCAGCGCATCGCCTGGGTCCAGGAGGAGCCGGCCAACATGGGCGCCTGGTCCTTCCTGCGCCCGCTGCTGGGGGAACTCTTCGGCCGCGAGCCGGAGTACGTCGGCCGGCCGGCGGCGGCCGCCACCGCGGTCGGCTCCCATCGCCGTCACGGCGAGGAGCAAACCCGGCTGGTCGAAGCGGCCTTTGCTGCACACTCTCACGATGACCGGGTGAAATAATGGAGATCCGCATCCCTACCGTGGGCGAGTCGATCCACGAAGCCCTGCTGGCCGCCTGGCGCATCGCCGACGGCGCCACTGTCGCCGCTGGCGACGTCCTCTGCGACCTCGAGACCGACAAGGTCAACGTCGAGGTGACTGCCGAGATTGCCGGGACTGTGAAGATCGGCGTCCCGGCCGGCCAGACCCTGCCGGTCGGCGCCGTGATCGGCAGCATCGAACCGGGCGGCGTCGCCGCCGCGGTGCCGGCACCGGCAGTTCCCGCCGTTCCCCCCGCCCCGCCGGCCGCCGCCCCCCCGGTCAACCCCGGCGCTGCCCGGCTGGCCCGCGAGCGCGGCGTGGAGCCGGCGGCCCTGGCCGGCAGCGGCCGCGGCGGGCGGGTCACGGTCGAGGATGTGCAAAAGGCCCCCGCCGCCGCGCCCGCCGCCATGGTGCGCAGCGAAGCGCCGGCCCCTGCTCCGCCGGCCGGCGCGCCCGCTGTCGAGGCCGCCCCGGACGACCGCCCGGTAAGCCGCGAGGCGATGTCGCCGCTGCGTCAGCGCATTGCCGCCCGGCTGCTCGCCGCCCGCCAGCAGACCGCCATGCTCACCACCTTCAACGAGGCCGACCTGGCGACCCTGCAGGGGCTGCGCGCCCGCCACCAGGAGCAGTTCACCCGCAGGCACGGCATCAAGCTCGGCCTGATGTCCTTCTTCGTCAAGGCCAGCGTCGAGGCGCTCAAGGAGTTCCCGGCGGTCAACGCCCGGATCGATGGCAGCGACATCGTCTACCACCACTATTTCGATATCGGCGTGGCGGTGGGGACCGAGCGCGGCCTGGTGGTGCCGGTGCTGCGCGATGCCGACCGGCTGACCTTCGCCGAGATCGAAGCGCAGATCGCCGCGCTGTCGCGCAAGGCCCGCGAACGCAAGCTGACGCTGGCCGAGTTGGAAGGTGGGACCTTCACCATCAGCAACGGCGGTATCTACGGCTCGCTGCTCAGCACGCCGATCATCAACCCGCCGCAGACCGGGGTGCTGGGGATGCACACCATCCAGGAGCGGCCGGTGGCGCGGGAAGGCCAGGTGGTGATCCGGCCGATGATGTACCTGGCCTTGAGCTACGACCACCGCCTGATCGACGGCCGCGAGGCGGTCGGCTTCCTCAAGGCGGTCAAGGGCTACCTCGAGGATCCGGAGCAGCTGCTGCTCGAACTGTAAGAGAAGCACGGAGGGATGCATGGCGAATGAATTCGACCTGGTGATCATCGGCGGCGGCCCCGGCGGCTACGTGGCGGCGCTGCGCGGCGCGCAGCTCGGCATGACCGTCGCCGTGGTGGAAAAGCGCGAGGCGCTGGGCGGCACCTGCCTCAACGAGGGGTGTATCCCCAGCAAGGCGCTGCTTGATTCCAGCGAGTATTTCGCCATGGCCCGGGACCATTTCGAGCGCCACGGCATCCTCGTCGAGCCCCCGCGTCTCGACCTGGCGCGGATGATGAAGCGCAAGGACGATGTCATTCTGCGCCTGACCCGCGGCATCGCCAGCCTCTTCAAGCAGCGCGGCATCCGCCTGGTCACCGGCAGCGGGCGGCTGGTCGCCGCCGGCGGTACGCCGCAGGTGGCCGTCACCACCGCGGCCGGCGAGGAGCTGCTGACCGGCCGACAGGTCCTGCTCGCCACCGGCAGCGAGGCGGTGGCCATCCCCGGCCTCCCCTTCGACGGCGAGCGCATCGGCCATGCCCGCCACGCCCTTTGCTACGACCGCGTCCCCGCCCACCTGGTGGTGATCGGCGGCGGCTACATCGGCCTCGAGCTCGGTTCGGTGTGGCTGCGCCTGGGGGCGAAGGTCACGGTCGTCGAGATGCTCGACACGCTCCTCCCCAACACTGACCAGGAGGTCGCCCGGATTCTCCTCAAGAGCCTGGAAAAGCAGGGGATGACCATCCTCGCCGGGACGCGGGTGGCCGGGGCGGTGAATGGAGAGAATGGGTTTGAACTGACCCTGGAAGGGAAGCATCCGCAGGCTTTGACCTGTGACCGGGTACTGGTCGCCGCCGGCCGGCGGCCCTGCACCGAGGGGCTGGGGCTTGAGGAGGCCGGAGTGCGTCTGGAGGGGGGGCGCATCGCTGTCGATGCAGACTACCGGACCAGCTGTCCCGGCGTCTATGCGCTCGGCGACCTGATCCACGGGCCGATGCTCGCTCACAAGGCGATGGAGGAGGGGGTGGCGTGCGTCGAGCGGCTGCACGGGGAACTCCCCGTGGTCGATTACGCGCTGATCCCGGGGGTGGTCTATACCCAGCCGGAGGCGGCTGCGGTGGGGCAGAGCGAGGAACAGCTCAAGGCCGCCGGCATCCCCTACCGGGTCGGCAAGTTTCCCTTCCTGGCCAGCGGCCGGGCTCGGGCCCTCGACGAGACCGAGGGCTTCGTCAAGGTCCTCGCCGATCCGCAGAACGGGCGGCTCCTCGGCGTGCACATCCTCGGTCCGCGGGCCTCCGAACTGATCGCCGAGGCGGCGGCGGTGATGGCCTTCTCCGGCAGCGTCGCCGACGTGGCGGCGATCGTCCACGCCCACCCGACCCTCGCCGAAGCCTTCAAGGAGGCGGCCCTGGGGGCCGCCGGCCAGGCCGTGCACCTCTGACCGGCTGCTGAAAAACTGCTGCGGAAAGCCATCTGCTCACTTGGCCTTCCTGGGCGTTTTTCAGTGGCCTGCAATTCTCTGACAGTTAATTCCCGTCGATCACCAGAACCGCCGCCCCCTCCAGTTCCCCGCCCCGCAGTCGGGCCAGCGCCTCGTTCGCCGCTTCGAGGGGGAAGGGGACGGTGGCGGTGCGGATCGGCACCTGCGGGGCGAGGGCCAGCAATTCCTCGCCGTCGCGGCGGGTCAGGTTGGCCACCGAGCGGACCACCCGCTCCTCCCACAATAAGCTGTAGGGGAAGGAGGGGATGTCGCTCATGTGGATGCCGCCGCTGACCACGCTCCCCCCCTTGACGGTGGCTTTGAGGGCCAGCGGCACCAGGTCGCCCACGGGGGCGAAGAGCAGGGCGGCATCAAGGGGCTGGGGGGGCAGCTGGTCGGCATCGCCGGCCCAGCAGGCCCCCAGCCGCCGGGCGAACTCCTGGGCGGCGCGGTCGCCGGGGCGGGTGAAGGCGTAGACCTGCTGGCCGCGGTGGACGGCGATCTGGGCGACGATGTGGGCGGCGGCGCCGAAGCCGTAGATCCCCAGGTGCCCGATCCCGTCGCCGGCCAGCCGGTAGGTGCGGTAGCCGATCAGCCCGGCGCACAGCAGCGGCGCCGCGGCGATATCGTCGTAGCCGGCGGGGAGGGGGAAGCAGTAGCGCTGGTCGGCGACGGCGTACTCGGCGTAGCCACCGTCCCCGCTGTAGCCGGTGAAGAGCGGCCGGTCGCAGAGGTTTTCGCGCTCGCTGCGGCAGTAGCGGCAGACGCCGCAGGTTGCTCCCAGCCAGGGGACACCGACCCGTTCGCCGGGGGTGAAGCGCTCCACCCCGGGCCCGCAGGCCGCCACCCGGCCGACGATCTCGTGCCCGGGAATCAGGGGCAGTTTCGGCTCGGCCAGTTCGCCGTCGACGATGTGCAGGTCGGTGCGGCACACCCCGCAGGCGCGTACGCGGATCAGCACCTGCCCCGGGCCGGGCTGCGGGACCGGCACCTCGCGCAGCCGCAGCGGCTGGCCGGGGGCCTCGAGGAGCATGGCGCGCATGGTTGCCGGGATCGTCATGACCGGTCCTCCCTTGCGGGTTTTCAGGTGCGCAGGCGGTAGCTGCGGCCGATCAGGGCGGCGGCCCAGGCGAAGAGCCCCAGGGCCAGTACTCCGCTGACCGCGAAGGCGGTGGTGAAGGAGAGGTCGCCGCGCCCGAGCAGGCCGTGGCGGAAGCCGTCGATCAGGTAGAAGAGCGGGTTGAGATGGGAGAGCGCCGCCCAGCCGTCCGGCAGGATCGAGATCGGGTAGAAGACCCCGCCGAGGTAGATCAGCGGCTGGAGAAGGAAGCTGCTGTACATCGCCAGGGTATCGAAGGAGTTGGCGTAGATGGCGGTGATGATGCCGAGTTGGGCGAAGAGGAAGCTGGACAGGACGGCCATGGCGATCACCGCGCCGGGGTGGATCCAGGGGAGGGTGGCGAAGCACAGCGAGATCAGCCAGACCACCACGCCGACCGCCAGGCCGCGCAGCATCGCCGCCAGGGTATAGGCGAGGATGAACTGCGCCGGGGTCAGCGGAGTGACCAGCAGGTCGACGATGTTGCCGAGGTAGCGCGACATGAAGAGCGACGAGGAGGAGTTGGCAAAGGCGTTGTTGATCACCCCCATGAGGATCAGCCCGGGGATGACGAACTGGGCGTAGCTGAAGCCCTCGACCACGCTGATGCGCTCCCCCAGGGTGGCGCCGAAGATGAACAGGTAGAGGGAGGCGGTGATCACCGGGGTGATCAGGGTCTGCGAGGCGACGCGCAGGAAGCGGCGCACCTCCTTCTGCAGCAGCGTCCAGAAGGGGAGCCAGGGGATGAAGGGCGGCAGCGGCTCGTGCGCGCTCATGCTGTTTCTCCGCTGCCGGCCGGGTTCGTCCGGGTGATCTGCAGGAAGACCTCCTCCAGTCCCGGGCGCTTGGTTTCCAGATCGGCGACCGGCAGGCCGAGGCGGCAGAGGAGGGCGAGGAGATCGCCGGCGGTCTGCGCCGGGAGCAGGGTCAGGCGCAGCGAGCGGCGATCGTCGGCCAGCTGTGCCCCCCAGTCGGCCAGTTCGACGGGGATCTCGGCGAGAGGGCGGTGCAGGTGGACCACCACCCCGCGGGTGCCGAGCCGTTCGAGGAGTGAGCCGGTGGCCTCGAGGGCCAGCAGCTCGCCATGGTTCATGATGGCGATGCGATCGCACATCTGCTCGGCCTCTTCGAGGTAGTGGGTGGTGAGGAGGATGGTGGTGCCGGCCTGGTTGATCTCGCGGACGAATTCCCACAGGGCGTGGCGGAGTTCGATGTCGACCCCGGCGGTGGGCTCGTCGAGGATCAGCAGGCGCGGGCGGTGGAGCATCGCCTTGGCGACCATGAAGCGGCGCTTGAGGCCCCCGGAGAGCTTGATCGTCACCTTGTGCAGGTGGGGGCCGAGGCCGAGGCGGTCGATGAGCATCTGCCGCCAGGCCGGGTCGACCCTGACGCCGTAGTAGCCGGCGTGAAACTTCAGGGTCTGGTCGATGGTGAAGAAGTTGTCGATCACCACTTCCTGGTGCATGACCCCCACCAGGCGCCGGGTGATGCGGTAGTCGCGGAGGTTGTCGTAGCCGAAGACCTCGATGCGCCCGCTGTCGATGCGGGTCACCCCGGCGATCATGTTGATGGTCGTGCTCTTGCCGGCGCCGTTGGGGCCGAGCAGGCCGAAGATTTCGCCGGGGGCGATCTCCAGGGAGAGCCCCTTGACGGCGCCGGCCTGAAGTGGGTAGCTTTTTGCCAGGTTGCTCAGGGCCAGGGCGGGAGTGCTCATGTCACACTCTTAAGCCCGGCCGGCAGCCTTGTCAAGCTGCCTTAAAAGCCTCTTGACAGCCTCTCGGAAATTTCATAGAGTCTCGACTCGTCTCACCGATCCCCAGTAGCTCAGTCGGTAGAGCAGGCGGCTGTTAACCGCCTTGTCCGTGGTTCGAGTCCGCGCTGGGGAGCCAAAAATTTCAAGGGGTTACAGTTTCTGACTGTAACCCCTTGTTCCTTTAGGGGCTGGCCGGCCAGTCCGGCGGCCAGCTGTGATACGGTGCCGTCGGCAGGGGGCTCGCACTCCTGCATGGCGCTGCCATGCGGCCAAGCACGTCTGTACAAGAAGGGTTCCCTAACAAGGGATATAGATAATTGTTGCATTAAAAATGTTGCGGGGGTATTTTCCCCTGTCGGCTCTCCTCTCCCCCCACCCAGAGAGTCGACTAGCCCCGTTGCTTCGGCGACGGGGTTTTATTTTGCCCAAGTGCGCGGCAGACTGCCTTGAAAGTGGGCAGGAAAGTCCTCCGGCGACGGCGCAGGGGCCGTACCTGTGCGCTGCCGGGCTGGCCCCGCTTTTGCACTCCTGTCGGGTATGAAAACGCCCATTGACATCCTTCAGCTCGATCCCGAAGTCCCGGCCGGGGTTTTCGCCGACCTCCTGGCCGAGTGGCAGGTGCACTTTCGCCTTCTGCGCCCCGACCTGGGGGAGCCGCTGCCGACCGGCGGGGCCCCGGTGATCGTCCTCGGCGGACGGATGGGGGTGCACGATGAGGAAGCGCACCCCTTCCTGGCCGAGGTCAAGGCCTTCATGGCCGCCTGCCTGGCCTCCGCTACCCCACTGCTCGGCATCTGCCTCGGCGGCCAGCTCCTCTCGGCGGTGGCCGGAGGGGTGGTGACCAGCCAATCCCGGGGGGAGAAGGGGCTGGTCGCGATCACCCTAAGCGGGGCCGGGGCCGCCGACCCGCTCTTCGCCGGGCTGGGCAGCGATCTGTCGGCCTTCGAGTGGCACAACGACAGCTTCACCATTCCCCCCGGGGCCGTTCCCCTGGCCGGCTCGGCAACCTGCCCGGGGCAGGCCTTCCGCCTCGGCCGCGCCTGGGGGCTGCAGTTCCACCCCGAAGTCGACGAGGCCATCGTCGCGGCGTGGAGCCGCGGCGACCCCGACCGGGAGGCGCTCATCACCGCCTTTGCCGCGGCGGCCGCGACGCACCGGGCCCTGGCCGCCGCCCTGCTCGCCAACTTCCTGGACAATGCCGGGCTGACGGTCGGAGACTAAGCAGACCTCACCTCCTCACGCAGCAGATCCCGCACAAATCCGCAGATGACCCGCTACATAGCGCGGCCGGCAATCGCCGCGCCGCAGTCGGGGCAGGCGCCGTCACGCAGGCGATTCCCGGCGATGCTGTAGCCAGTTCTCTCAATCACGGTTGCCCTGCAGGCGGGGCAGTTGGTGTCCTCCCCGCCGGCGCCGGGGACATTCCCTTCGTAGACGTAGTGCAACCCGGCGGCCAGGCCGATCTCCCGGGCCCGCTGCAGTGTGGCCAGCGGCGTGGGGGGGCGGTCGGTGAGCTGGTAGGTCGGATAGAAACGGCTGACGTGCCAAGGGGTGTCGGCGCCCAGGTTGGTGACGATGAAGTCGGCTAGCCCCTTCAGTTCGGCATCGCTGTCGTTGAGGCCGGGGATGAGCAGGGTGGTGATCTCCAGCCAGATGCCGTGGCGGCGATAGTCGAGGATGGTTTCGAGGACCTGGGAGAGGCGGGCCTTGACCACCTTCTGGTAGAAGGTTTCAGTGAAGCCCTTGAGGTCGATGTTGGCGGCGTCCAGGTAGGGGGCGATGGTGGCCAGAGCCTGCGGGCCGATGTAGCCGTTGGTGACGAAGAGGTTGAGCAGTCCGGCCTCTTTGGCCAGGCGGGCGGTATCGAGGGCGTATTCGATGAAGATGGTCGGCTCGGTGTAGGTGTAGGCGATCGAGCGGCAGCCGTTGGCCTGGGCCTCGGCGACGATCGTCGCCGGTGAGATGACAACTCCGCCGATCGGCTGGTCGCGGGGCGGCTGCGAGATGGTGAAGTTCTGGCAGTGCCGGCAGTGAAAGTTGCAGCCGACGGTGGCGATCGAATAGGCGCGGCTCCCCGGCAGGACATGGAAGAAGGGCTTTTTTTCGATTGGGTCGACGCTGGCGGCGCACAGCCGGCCGTAGACCAGGCTGTACAGCGTGCCGCCGCGGTTTTCCCGGACGGCACAGATGCCGCGCTGGCTGTCGGCGATCAGGCACGTGAAGCGGCATAGCTCGCAGCGCACCCGCCCGTCGGCTTCCCGGCGGTAGAACATCGCTTCCTTCATGGCATCCTCCCGGCGAGAGGCCGGCTGCCGGCCCGTCCCGCTCTCCCTGCCATTATACCCGCAAACGCCTCGCTTCGCTGATCTGTGCATCTGCCCGTTGCCACGGCGGCCGTTTGGTGGCACGATGATGGCGCCATCCAGCCCTGGGCTGGCCCGATTCCCACGCTGCCGCCCCGCTGCGGGCCCCGGATACCATGCTCACCGCCGTCAACCAGCCGATGTTCCGCTTCCTGGCCGTCCTTACCGCCGCATCGATGGTGGGGCTGCAGGGCTATACCATCCTCTTCAACAACTACGCGGTGGAGACCGTCCACCTCGAAGGGGTGCACATCGGCCTGATCCAGTCGGTGCGCGAGATCCCCGGTTTCCTGGCCCTGACCGCCATCTATGTCATGCTGGTCATCCGCGAGCACCGCCTGGCCGCCCTCTCCATCGCCCTCCTCGGCTTCGGCGTCGCCCTCACCGGGCTCTTCCCCTCCTTCGGCGGGGTGGCGCTGACCACCCTGGTGATGAGCTTCGGCTTTCACTATTACGAGACGGTCAACCAGTCGCTGACCCTGCAGTACTTCTCCACCCACCAGTCGCCGCTGGTGATGGGCAAGCTGCGCAGCCTGGCGGCGATCACCAGCATCGTTGCCGCCGCCCTGATCTGGGCGATGGGCTTCTTCTTCGACTACGCGGCGATGTTCCTGGTCATCGGCGGGGTGGTCTTTATTGCCGGGCTGTGGGGGGCCTTCCAGGACCCCACCCACGCCGACATTCCCCCTCAGCACCTGCGCATGTTCCTCAAGCGCCGCTACTGGCTCTACTACCTGCTGACCTTCCTCTCCGGCGCCCGCCGGCAGATCTACATGGTCTTCTCCATGTTCCTGATGGTCAAGATCTTCCACTTCTCGGTGCAGACCATCACCCTGCTCTTCATCGTCAACAACCTGATCAACTGGGTGATCAACCCGCTGATCGGCCGGGCCATCAACGCCTTCGGCGAGCGGGCCCTGTGCACCGTCGAATACGCCGGGGTGATCGGCATCTTCCTCACCTATGCCTACGCCTCGTCGCCGTGGGTGGTGGGCGCCATGTACATCCTCGACTACGTCCTCTTCAACTTCGCCGTGGCCATCCGCACCTACTTCCAGAAAATTGCCGATCCGCAGGATATCGCCCCGACCTCGGCGGTGGGCTTCACCATCAACCACGTCGCCGCGGTCTTCCTGCCGGCGCTGGGGGGCTACCTGTGGATGCTCGACTACCGCATCCCGTTCCTGATGGGGGCGGTGCTGGGCGGGGTGTCGCTGGTCCTGGCGCAGTTCATCAGGATTCCGCCGCGCCCCGGCGCGGGGGCGCAGACGGCCTGACAACCGTCCGGGGAGATAGGGCGCGGGGCGTGGTCAGCGCCCGAAGGGCGGACGAGGGGGGGGCGACGGGGGCGGCAGAAGCACTTCGAAGGACTTTTTGTCGATGGCGCAGCGATAGGCCTCTTCGGCCTCGATGGCCTTCTCCTTGAGCAGCGTCATCAGGTGCTGGTCCATCAGCTGCATCCCCTCCCCCTTGGCGGTCTGCATGATCGACGGGATCTGGAAGGTCTTCCCCTCGCGGATCAGGTTGGCGACCGCCATGGTGCAGATGAGGATCTCCAGGGCGGCGACCCGCCCCTTGCCGTCGGCCTTGCGCAGCAGCTGCTGGCAGATCACCCCTTTGAGGCTCTCGCTGAGCATGGTGCGCACCTGGGCCTGGGCGTCCTTGGGGAAGGCGTCGATGATGCGGTCGATGGTCTTGGGGGCCGAGTTGGTGTGCAGGGTGCCGAAGACCAGGTGGCCGGTCTCGGCCGCGGTCATGGCCATGGAGATGGTCTCCAGGTCGCGCATTTCGCCGACCAGGATGACGTCGGGGTCCTCGCGCAGGGCCGCGCGCAGGGCGTTGGCAAAGGAGAGCGAGTGATCGCCGATCTGCCGCTGGTTGACCAGGCAGCCCTGGTTCTCGTGGATGAATTCCAGAGGGTCCTCGAGGGTGAGGATGTGGTCGCGGCGGGTCTTGTTGATCAGGTCGATCATCGCCGCCAGTGTGGTGGATTTCCCCGAGCCGGTGGGTCCGGTGACCAGCACCAGCCCCTTCTTGAGCATGGTCAGCTTGCGCACTCCCTCGGGGAGGTTGAGCTGGTCGGCGGTGAGAATCTTGCTCGGGATGATGCGGAAGACTGCGGCGATTCCCCGGTGGGTTTCGAGAAGGTTGCCGCGGAAGCGGGCGACGCCGGGGAGCGCGTAGGCGAAGTCGAGGTCGCGGCGCTCGGCGAAGACCGCGCGCTGCTCGTCGTCGAGGATTTCCAGCAGCAGGGCGCGGGCCTCCCCGTCGCTCAAGGGCGGCCGGTCGAGCTGCTCCATCTCGCCGTGCAGGCGCAGGAGCGGCGGGGAGCCGCTGGAGATGTGCAGGTCGCTGGCCCCCTGCTCCTTCATCATCAGGAATAACGTATCGATTGCAGCCATTTTTACCTCTTGTAGCCGGTCACAAGGGGAGTCCCCGAGGTGCGGCAGGTTTCAGCCCGGAGAGATGTCGCGAACCCGTTCGAGATTGACCAGGCAGCGGCCGTCGGCAGTATAGAGCGGGAAAAAACGCCCGCTGGCATTGAGGTAGTCGAGCAGGCGACCGACCCCTTGGGGCCGGCAGATTATCAACGTGCCGGAGAGTTGCAGGCCTCCCTCCAGGCGCACCTCCACCGGACTTTTCTCCCCCGGGGGGAGTTCCGGCTCTGCGCCTCGATCGCCGGTGTCGAGCAGACAAGCGATTGCGGCCTTGCTGACAATCCGGAAGGAGCCGCTGTCACTTAAAAAGGGGAAAAAGTCTCCCGCTTCGTCCAGCAGGTCGTCCAGAGTCTGCCGGCCATCGTGGCTGCCGGCGTAATCGCTCAGGTAAACCCTGCCGCTCATGGTTGCCCCGTCGGCCAGGCTGAGCACCACCGGCTGTTCCGACTTGTCGACCCTAAACGCGTTCATGGCCTTGATCTCCATGGCTTTTTTACCTGCCGCCGTCAGAATGTGACAGTAAGCTGAAGATCGGCCGCCGGTCAATTCTTTTACCTCTTCACCGGCACTTTTCGCATCGGGCGCCGATACGCTCAGGGAGTTGTTTTCCACTGGATTAATAAGTTATCTTGTTGAGCGTCTGCCCACAGGGAGGAGCCATGTACAAATTTTTTCGTACGGCCTGCATGCTGGCCGTTCTGATTGTCTGCGCCCTGCCGGCCCGCGCTGCCGAGACCTTGGTGCTCGGGGTCGCCCCGCACACCAGTGCCCGGGTGATCCTCGAGATGTACCGGCCGCTGCGCCAGTTTCTCGAAAAGCAGCTGCAGTGCCAGGTTGAAATCATCACTGCTCCGGATTTCACCGAATATGCCCGCCGGGGGCTGGGCCAGGCCTACGACCTGGCCATCACCACCGGCCACCAGGCGCGGCTGCTGGAAATCGACGCCGGCTACCTGCCGCTGCTCACCTACCAGGCCGATTTCAAAGCCGTCGGGCTGGTGGCCGCTAACGGCCCGATCCGGGACACGGCGGACCTGGCCGGGAAGAAAGTCCTCGGGCTGAGTGCCTCTTCGCTGGTCACCCTGTGGGGGCAGCACTGGCTGGAGAACAACCGTATCTCCATGCAGCGGATCATCTATGTCAGCGCCTCCGACAGCATCGCCCAGCAGGTGGCGGCTGGTGATGCCGCCCTCGGTTTTACCTCGCTGGCCAACTACCAGAAGCTTCCGGCGGAGTTGCGGGCACGGTTGAAGATTCTGGTCGAAAGCCAGCCGATGGCCGGCCGGGTCTACCTGCTCAACGAACGGCGGGCCGCTGAGCGGAAAAAGATCGAAACCGCTCTGTGGGCCTTTGCCGAGACCGCCGCCGCCCAGGAATATTTCGCCGCCAACAAGCTGGAAGGTTACCGCCCCCTGCGCGCGCATGAGCTCGAGGAGATGGATCCCTATGCCGCCGAAGTGCGGCGGCAGCTGCGCGCCGAGAATCCATGAAGCTGGTCACATCCCTCAAGAGTGTCCGCGGGCGCCTGCTGCTGTTGGCGGTCGGCGTCGAACTGGTCATGCTCACGCTGCTGGTCACCAACAGCCTGCGCCTGCTGCACGGGGCGATGGTCGAGCAGACCCGCTGGCATGTGCAGCAGATCATGCCGGTGCTCGACGCCGCGCTCAAGGCTCCCCTGGCCCAGCGCGACTATGCCACCGTCCAGGCGATCCTCGATGAGAGCCGGTCAACCGAGGGGATCGTCCATATCGTGGTCAAAAGCCGCGAAGGACATGTGATCGCCTCCAGCGGCTGGAATGGCCACGATCTCCTCCCCGATCCGGTCGAAAAAATCTCCCTCCTCAATTTCACCTCTGGGCAGCACTACGATGCGCTGCTGCCCATCGAACACGGCGGCCAGCCCCTGGGCTCCCTGCATCTGGGCCTCGACCTGTCGCATGTCGTCACGGCCCGGCGGGCGCTGCTGACCCAGGGGTTGGGGATCGCCGTCGCCGAGCTGGTGCTTTCGACGCTGATCCTGGCACTGCTCGGCTATTGGCTGACCCGCCACCTGAGTGCGCTGACCCGGGCCAGCCTGGCGGTGGCCGAAGGGAACCTGCACCCGCCGCCGCTGCATGAGGGTGAGGATGAAATCGGCCGTCTCGGCGCGGCTTTCAATACCATGTCGCGGGCAATTGCCGAACGGATGGAAGACCTGACCCGGTTCAACAGCGAACTGGAGCGCAAGGTCGCCGAGCGCACCGCCGAATTGAATACCGCCAAAGAGCAGGCCGAGGCCGCCAACCAGGCGAAAAGTGATTTTCTCGCCACCATCAGTCATGAAATCCGCACCCCGATGACCGTCTTCATGGGGGCGGTGGAACAACTGGCGGTGATCAGCGGCGAGCCGAAACAGCGCCGCCTGATCGACCTGGCCAGCCGCTCGTCGGAGCGCCTCCACTCGCTGATCAACGACCTCCTCGACTTCGCCAAGATCGAGGCACGGCGGATCGACATCGCCGAGGACTGGTTCCCGCTGCGCAGTTCGCTGGAAGGGGTGGTGACGATGCTCTCCGCCACGGCCGGGGAGAAAGGGCTGGCGCTGACCCTCGAGGTCCCGGCGTCCTGCCCGGAGAAGATGCTGGGCGACCAGTACCGCTTCGAGCAGGTGATGATCAACCTGGTCGGCAACGCGATCAAGTTCACCGACTGCGGCGCTGTTCATGTCCTTACCCGGTGCGGCGACGGCGTGCTGGAAATCGCTATCAGCGACACCGGCATTGGCATCCCTGCCGACAAACTCGAGCACATTTTCGAGACCTTCAGCCAGGTCGACAACTCCTCGACTCGACGCTATGGCGGTACCGGGCTGGGGCTGGCGATCTCGCGGGGCCTCGTTGAGCTGATGGGCGGGAAGATCGGCGTGACCAGCCGGCCCGGCGAGGGGAGCACTTTCACGTTGAGCCTGCCGCTCGGGCCTTTGTCCCCTGCCGCTTTTTAACCTCAGAATTTTACGTTGAAGCCGATATAGATCGAGCGCCCCATGCCGGGGACGGCCGTCCCCCACAGGCTGGTTCCGGCCAGGCTCTCGCGGTTGAACGACATTGTCGAACCCTGGCCGGTGTAGGCCCCGCCGAGGGGGAGATAGTACTTCTTGTCGAAGAGGTTCTCGACGCCCAAATCGATCCGGTAGTCGGCCCAGCTGTAGCTGGTGCGCAGGTTGACCAGGCTGTAGCCCGGGGTCTTGATCTCGTTGCGGGCAGAGGACACGTCATCCTTCTCGTCTACGCCGATGAATTCGAGGGCGTTGTCGAAGCCCTTGAACGTATGGGTCAGCACGGCTTTGACGTTCAGGGGCATGATATTGTACAGCCCGTCATCCGTATCCTTGTTCTCCCCCCTGGTGTAGCTGACGAAGCCGTTCAGGCCGAAGTCCCCGACCGCACTCCTGCCCAGCGGCATGCGTCCGGAGATGTCGACCCCGTAGATGGCGGCGGTCTGGTTGGCGTATTTCAGGCGCACGAACTGTGCAGCGAGCAGGGGGTCCGCCGGCTGGTTGGCGGTCGTATCCCATTGGATGGCGTCGATGTAATTGCTGACCCTGGTGTAGTAGGGCGCCACCTTGAGTTCCACGGTGCGGTCGGGAGTGTGCCAGTCGGCACTCAGGCTGACGGTGTGGGCGGTTTCCGCTTCGAGGTCGGGGTCGCCGAGATAACCGTTGCCGTCACCGACGAAGTTATTCATTTCCAGGGCCATCGAATTGGTCGACCAGGCATAACGTTCGTAGAGGTTGGGGGAACGGGTTTTCCGGGCCAGGCCGAACTCGAAGGTGAAAGTGTCGGCCGGCGTATAGCGCGCCGCCAGGGCCCAGTCGATATTGATGTCCGTCTGGGCGAGGTCCATGGCGTTGAAGTCATCGATGGTCCCGACCGAACTCCCTTTGTACTTGTCCCCGGTATTGTAGCCGGTCACATCGCCGGCGTCGGTTTTCACCACCTCCGTCCGTAGCCCGGCCCGGGTCATCCACTCCCGGCTGCGTTGCGACTCCCACTCGGCGTAGATACCGTAACGGTCACGCTGCCCGTCGTTGATATTCCAGAAGGTGTTCGGCGCCATTCCCCCCGTGCAGATGCCCACGCCGCAATCCGGGGAGGGCGGCCACCAGTCATCGAGGCGGTACCACTGCACATCGGTGCCGATCCTGAGGAGGTCGTCGGCAGAGAGAGGGATCTCCGACTTCAGGCTGATCCCGGTGGTCTCCCCCTCGGTGTACATCGGCATCCCGGAAACGATGTAGGTGTTGCCATCGGTGCCGGGGAGGGTCCCGTAGATGAGCTTCTTGTCGGCGCCGAAGTCCATGAAATGCTCGACTTTTTCATAGTAGCCGCGGGCCTCGAGGCTCCCCCAGCCGAACTGGCCGAGGTAGCGGAGGCCGGCCCGTTTCTGTTCGTTGTCAAGCAGGTCCATGCGCTGGTTTGGATAAAGTTCCTCGGGGATATCCTGGTAGCCGAGCTTGGCCTCAAAGAGGTTGGCGCCCTGTTTCAATGCCAGGCCGAGAGCATGATTCTGTACTTCATAGGCGGTTGAGCCGACCTCGTCGCGGGGTAGTTCATGGCCCGTCCGGCCGGTCCAGGTATCGTCTTTGAAATCACCGCCGGCCTGGTAATTGTCAGATTTCGCGTAGGAGCCGTCGTAGCTGATGCTGAAGTTTTCCGACGCCGCCGCCGCGCCGCCGTAGACGCCGGTGGCGTCGCCGTTGCTGCGGTAGTAGCCGCCGAGTTCCCCGGAGGTCAGCAGGGTCTGGCCGGGCGCGGCAAAGCGGGGTGCCGTGGTGTCGGCGATGATCGTCGCCCCGATGCTGTCGCCGCCGAGACTGACCGGGGCGGTCCCGGTGTAGACGGTGAGATTTTCCACCATCGACGGGGCGATGTAGGAGAGCGGCGAGTTCATGTGATTCGGGCAGGAGGCGATCAGGTCCATGCCGTCGACCCTGGTGCGCAGCCGGTCATCGGCCAGCCCGTGGATCACCGGCAGGGCGGAGACCCCCCCGGCGCTGTAGGCCGCCGCGCCCGGGATATTGCGCAGCAGTTCGGCGGTGTCGCTGACTCGCGAGGCCAGCGGCGCAATGGCGGCCTGCTCGAGGGCCGCGGCCCCGTCGACCTTTTCATCGACGACGCGGATCTCCTCGAGGAGTTGTGCGTCGGCGCGGGCCGGACCGGGGAGGGTGAGGCAGGCGAAGAGCAAAAGCAGCGCCGGACTGCATTTTACCGCGGGATGAAACGTCATTGCTGAAGCCTCCTTTGTCGGCAGCGCATAAGCAGTATGGAATGGCGCCCGGGGTCAGCTGTGCCCGGGCGAGAGGGCAAAGGCCACCGGGAGGACAATTGCCAGGGGTTTTCCGGGCGGGGGGAGCGGGGCAGCCCGGCGGACCGCCTCCAGGGCGTGGCCGTCGAGCATGGGGTAGCCGGAGGAGGCGGTGACGCGCAGTTCGCCGACGGCGCCATCGGCGTAGACCGTGAAGGCGATGGTCACCGTCCCCTGCCAGCCCTGGCGGCGCGCCGCCAATGGGTAGCTCAGCCGGGCAAGGACCAGGTCGCGGATGCGGTTGAAGTGGTAGAGTTCCGCCGCGGTCGGGGAGATGTCGGCAGCGGCCGGGGAGATGTCCGCAGCGGCCGGGGAGATGTCCGCAGCGGCGACCGGCGGGGCGGCAAGGAGCAGGGCGGGGGCTTCTCCGGGTGCGGCGGCATTCTCCCGGGAGGCGGCCGCGACCGGCTGACCCGTGAGGGCGTTGTCGGGCGCAGGCACCCCGACTACGGCCCGGGTGGGAGCGCGAGGGGCGGCCGGGTGCGGGAGAGACGGCACCGGTGCGGGCCGGGGGCTGGCCGGGGCCGGCCGGCTGTGCTCGAGAAGCGTCACCCAGGTGACCTGCGGAGTCCGCCCGGCGGTGGAGACCCCCAACAGGAGGGCCACGACCAGACCATGGAGGCACAGGCTGGTCCCCACGGCCGCCGCCAGCCAGGAGATGCGTCCGCTCGCGGCGTTGTGCCCATGGCAGGAGGGGAGAGTCATCCGGCGCCCTTGTGTGAAAAAAATAACGTAAAATGTGAAATTAAGTTGAGATGAGTATCGGGAGAGTTTTAATATTGTCAACTATTCAGGCGGTTTTCCCTGAATATTATTGGTAATATCTAAACATTGGAGCGGCTATGAAGGGCCTGGGACGTCGGCGTGAACTGCTCGGCTGGCTGAATGAGCGGGGACATCTTTCGGTGATTGAAATCGTCGAGCGCTTCAGCGTCTCGAAAATGACCGTCCATCGCGACCTCGAGCAGCTCGAGCAGCGCCAGCTGCTCAAGCGGGTTCACGGCGGGGTCCTGGCTATGGAGCGCAATGGCAGGCCGGTTGCGGCGCCGTCGGGCAGCCCGCGCCAGGGGGGCCGCGACTGCACCATCTGCCAGCGCCCGGTGGGTGCCCATCTGCTGTACAGCCTGACTCTCTCCGGCAGCGGCCAGCTCCAGTACTGCTGTCCGCACTGCGGGATCTCCGGCCACATGGCCTACCCCGGGCAGGTGGTGATGGCCCTGGCCACCGATTTTCTGACCGGGCGTCCGCACCCGGCCCAGCAGAGCTGGTTTGTCCTCGGCAGCATGGTTGTCCCGTGCTGCCGGCCGTCGATGCTGACTTTCGAGGATGAGGAGATGGCCCGGCGTTTTCAGGGCGCTTACGGCGGCAGCCTCGGTCGCCTCGAGGCGGCTCTCGACTACCTGCAGGAGGCGATGCGCCCGGAGCGGGGCGAGGGCGGCTGCTGCTGTTGCACCGGGCAGGAAGCAACGCCCCTTTGACGGCGGGGCGGCCCTTTGCTAGAGTGGCCTGACTCCCCAGCCACTTACCCGGAAGCGACCGTGACCACAAACACTTTGATCCCTGTCCTGCTGCTGATCTACCTGCTTGCCGCCATTCCCACCGGCGTGGTGTTGACCCGCCTCCTCGGTCTCGATGACGTGCGCACCAAGGGGAGCGGCAACATCGGGGCTACCAACGTCTACCGGGTGGCCGGCAAGCTCCCCGGTATCCTGACCCTGGTCGGCGACCTCCTCAAGGGGTTCCTGCCGCTGCTGGCCGTCAAGCTGTGGCTGGCCCCCGACCCGCTGCAGCTCGGCCTTGCCGGGGTGGTCGCCATCGTCGGCCACTGCTATCCGGTCTACCTCAGGTTCAAGGGGGGGAAGGGGGTGGCCACCGCCCTCGGCATCTTCCTGGTCCTCGACCCCCTGGCCCTGCTCGGCGGCGCCCTGCTCTTCCTGGTGGTCGTCGCCCTGACCCGCTACATCTCCCTCGGCTCGGTCC
>CAYQLP010000031.1:0-22329 GCA_964418505.1 uncultured Geobacteraceae bacterium
CGCAACTACGTGGCGGTGGGCGGCGACATCGACCACGTCGCCGGTCTCGACAACTTCTGCTGGTGCGATCCGGTGCAGAGCGAGAAGACTCCCGACGGGGCCTACAAGGCCGCCCAGCTGGTGCGCTCCAACCAGGCCCTCTACGATTACTGCCTGGCCTTCGGCGTGCCGCTGATCTCCGGCAAGGACTCGATGAAAAACGACTACCAGGTCGGCGACACCAAGATCTCCATTCCGCCGACGCTGCTCTTCGCGGTGATCGGCAGGACCGCCGACGTACGCAAGGCGGTGACCATGGACGCCAAGCGCCCCGGCGACCTGGTCTACCTCCTCGGCGTGACCCGCGACGAACTGGGCGGCTCCGAGTACTACGCCATGCACGGGGTCCTCGGCCGCAACGTCCCGCAGGTCGACGCGGCGGCGGCGCTGGCCCGCTACCGCGCCGTCAACGCCGCCCAGGCCGAAGGGCTGCTGGCTTCCTGTCACGACCTCTCTGACGGCGGCCTGGGGGTGGCCCTGGCCGAAACCGCTTTCGCCGGCGGCCTCGGCTTGCATATCGACCTGCGCCAGGTGGCGGTCGAGGGGAATCCGCGTGCCGACGCCATCCTCTTCAGCGAGTCGGCCAGCCGCCTGCTGGTGACGGTGCGGCCGGAGCACTGCGAGCGCTTCGAGGCGCTCTTCGACGGCCAGTCCTGCGCCCTGCTCGGCAGCGTCAGCGCCGGGCGCCGGCTGAGCATCACCGGGCTGGCCGGGGAAAACCTGCTGGACAGCAGCATCGACGACCTCAAGGAAGCGTGGCAGAGCCCGCTGCGGGAGATGTGAGATGAAAAGCGTACGCGCCATCGTCATCGCCGGCAACGGCACCAATTGTGAACGGGAGGTCGCCGCCGCCTGCCGCCTGGCCGGGGCCGACTGCGATATCGTCCACGTCGCCGAGCTGCTCGCCGGGCGCCGCCGCCTCGACGACTACCAGCTCCTCAACCTGGCCGGCGGCTTCCTCGACGGCGACGACCTGGGGAGCGCCAAGGCCGGGGCCAACCGCCTGCAGCATGCCAAGGTGGCCGGCAGCACCGAAACCCTCGCCGACCAGCTGAGCCGCTTCGTCGCCGACGGCAAGCTGGTCATGGGGGTCTGCAACGGCTTCCAGCTGATGGTCAAGATGGGGCTGTTGCCGGCGCTGGACGGGGGACTCTTCGTCCAGAGCGCCACCCTGACCCATAACGACGGCGGTCGTTTCGAAGACCGCTGGTGCGAGCTGAGCGTCGATCCGGCCTCGCCCTGCGTTTTTACCCGGGGGATGGAGCGCCTCTACCTGCCGGTGCGCCACGGCGAAGGGAAATTCGTCCCCGCCGACGCCGGTGTCCTGGCGGCGATCGAAGCCGCTCATCTGGGCGTCCTGCGCTACTGTGACGCTGACGGCGAGCCGACCATGAGCTACCCGGCCAACCCCAACGGCTCGACGGCGGCGATTGCCGGGCTGTGCGACCCGAGCGGCCGGCTCTTCGGCCTGATGCCGCACCCCGAGGCCTACGTCGCGCGCACCCATCACCCGCGCTGGACCCGCGAGTCCGGCCTCCCCGAGGAGGGGATGGGGCTGTGGGTCTATCGCAACGCGGTCGATTTCATCCGCGCGGAATTCTGAACCAGATCATCGTCCACGGAGACGGGAACCCAATGTTCGACAAGCTCAAAGAAGAGTGTGGCGTCTTCGGCATCTTCGGCCACCCCGAGGCGGCCAACCTGACCTATCTCGGTCTCTATGCCCTGCAGCACCGCGGCCAGGAAGGGTGCGGGATCGTCTCCTCCGACGGCCAGCAGCTGTCGGCCTGGCGGGGGATGGGGCTGGTCGCCGACGTCTTCCGCGACGACAGCGTCTTCGGGCGCCTCCCCGGGCGCAGCGCCATCGGCCACGTGCGCTACTCCACCGCCGGCGGCAACGACATCAAGAACGTCCAGCCGATCATGGTCGACTATCATCGCGGCAGCATCGCCGTGGCCCACAACGGCAACCTGGTCAATGCCCGCGAGCTGCGCAACGACCTGGAGCTGAGCGGCTCGATTTTTTCGACGACCTCGGACACCGAGGTGATTGTTCACCTGCTGGCCCGCAGCCAGTCCGACCTGCTGCACGATCGCCTCACCGAGGCCCTCTCGCAGGTCAAGGGGGCCTACAGCGCCATTTTCCTCACCGAGACCCGGATGGTCGCGGTGCGCGATCCCAACGGCTTCCGCCCGCTGGTCCTCGGGCGCCTCAACGAGGGCTACGTGGTCGCCTCGGAGACCTGCGCCTTCGACCTCATCGAGGCGGAGTTCATCCGCGAGATCGAGCCGGGGGAGATGATCGTCATCAACAAGGACGGCATGAAGTCCTACCGCCCCTTTGCCCCCGCCGTGCCGACCCCGTGCATCTTCGAGTTCATCTACTTCGCCCGCCCGGACAGCACCATCTTCGGCCGCCAGGTCTACCAGGTACGCAAGCAGTTCGGCCGCCAGCTGGCCATCGAGCACCCGGTGGAGGCCGACCTGGTGGTGGCGGTTCCCGACTCGGGGATGCCGGCGGCGATCGGCTACGCCGAGCAGGCGGGGATCCCCTTCGAACTCGGGCTGATCCGCAACCACTATGTCGGCCGGACCTTCATCGAACCGCAGCAGTCGATCCGCCACTTCGGCGTCAAGCTCAAGCTCAACCCGATCCGCTCGATCATCGAAGGGAAACGGGTGGTGGTGGTCGACGACTCCATCGTCCGCGGCACCACCGCGCGCAAGATCATCAAGATGATTCGCAATGCCGGAGCCCGCGAGGTTCACGTGCGCATCTCCAGCCCGCCGACCAGCTTTCCCTGCTTCTACGGGATCGATACGCCGACCCGCAAGGAACTGATTTCCTCCTCGCACACCGTCGAGGAGATCAACCGCTACATTACCGCCGACACCCTGGGCTACCTGAGCCGCGCGGGGATGCTGGCCGCCGCCGGAGTGCGCATTGACACCAGCACCTGCGGTTTCTGCGACGCCTGCTTCAGCGGCGACTACCCGGTCAAGTTTCCGCGCTTGAGCGACGATACCCAGCTCGGGCTCTTCTAGCCGCGGAGTCGGACAGCGCTTGCCGCCGTGAGAGTTTTCCCTTTCTTCCACCAGGTCCTCTGGCCGCGCCTGCGCCGCAACCGCATGGCCATGGCCGGGGCCGCCATCGTCCTGGTCATGTTCCTCCTTGCGGTCGCCGCCCCGCTGCTCGGCCGCGATCCCGGGGCGATCGATATCGCCGCCCGCCTGCAGGCGCCGCACTGGCAGCATCCCCTGGGGACCGATGACCTCGGCCGCGACGTGCTGACCCGGATTCTTTACGGCGCGCGCATCTCCCTGCTGGTGGGCTTCGTCGCCGTCGGCATCGCCACCCTGATCGGCATCATCCTCGGCGCCCTGGCCGGCTACTACGGGCGCTGGGTGGATGCGCTGCTGATGCGCTTCGTCGACATAATGCTCTGCTTTCCGACCTTCTTCCTGATCCTCGCCGTGATCGCCTTCCTCGACCCGTCGATCTGGAACATCATGATCATCATCGGCCTGACCGGCTGGATGGGGGTGGCGCGTCTGGTGCGCGCCGAATTCCTCGCCCTGCGCGAGCGCGATTTCGTCCAGGCGGCCCGGGTCATCGGCGCCTCCGACGGGCGGATCATCTTCCGCCATATCCTCCCCAACGCTCTCTCGCCGGTGCTGGTCTCCGCCACCCTGGGCATCGCCGGGGCGATCCTCACCGAAAGCGCGCTCTCATTCCTGGGCATCGGCGTGCAGCCGCCCACCCCTTCCTGGGGGAATATGCTGATCGTCGGCAAGCAGACCCTGGGGACGGCCTGGTGGCTGTCGCTCTTCCCCGGCCTGGCGATCCTGGTGACGGTGCTGGGCTACAACCTCCTCGGCGAAGGGATTCGCGATGCGCTCGACCCGAGAATCAGGGACTAGGGAACTGCGAATCCAGAATTCAGAATCCAGAATTCAGAATCCAGAATTCAGAATCCAGAATTCAGAATCTAAGTAAAAAGAGCAAATGATTAGTCCCCAGTCCACAACCTCCAGGCCTGAAAGTTTGATTCTCGCCCGTGCCGAGGCGCTGCGCAGTTGCGACTATGGCGCGGTCTGGGATTCCTATCACCCCGAGTCGAATTTCCGCCGCCAGTTCCCCGACCGCGAGGAGTACGTCCGCTACGGGTGGAATCACCTCGGCAAGGATTTCAAGGTGCGCGCCTGCACCATCGTCCGCGTTGCCGAAGAGCCGGGCGAGGCGCGGGTCATCTTCTTGATGGACTTTGCCCTGCACGGCGAGCGGCAGCTTTACGCCGAACTGGCCTGGCTGGAGCGGGGAGGGGAGGGCTGGCTGTACCGCTGCGGACAGAAACTCTCCGCCGATGACTGGCCGGTCCCCGGCCCGCAACTCGATTTCACCCACTTCGAAGCAGTCACTGAAAAAATTCTCTACTGAACCGGCATGCCTGAACTTCCCGAAGTCGAAACCACCCGCCGCGGCATCGAGCCACTCCTGGTCGGGCGGACCATCCGCTCGGCAGCCGTGCACAACTGCGCCCTGCGCCAGCCGGTGCCGCGCGGCCTCGAGGGCAGGGTCGCCGGGGCACGGATCACGGCGGTGGAGCGCCGCGCCAAGTACCTCCTGGTGCGCCTGGATCGCGGGACGCTGATCCTCCACCTGGGGATGACCGGCCACCTGCGGGTGGCCCCTGCCGGCGAGCCGCGGCGCAAGCACGATCACGTCGAATTCCTCCTCGACGACGGGCGCAGCTGGCGGTTCAACGACGCGCGCCGCTTCGGCCTGCTGCTCTGGGCGGAGGGCGACCCGCTCGACCACCCGCAGCTCGCGGAACTTGGCCCGGAACCCTTCGATCCGCTCTTTGATGCAGCCTGGCTCAAGCGCCGGGCCCAGGGGCGGCGGGTCGCGGTCAAACCCTTCCTGATGGACAACGCCACAGTGGTCGGGGTCGGCAACATCTACGCCAGCGAGGCCCTCTTTCGCGCCGGGATCGATCCCCGCCGGCCGGCCGGGGAGCTGACGCTGCCGCGCTGGCGGCGCCTGGCGGCCGCGGTGCGCGAGGTCCTGGCCGAGGCGATCGCCGCCGGCGGCACGACCATCCGCGACTTTGCCGACAGCCATGGCCAACCCGGCTATTTCAGTATCTGCCTGCGCGTCTACGATCGCGCCGGCCAGCCCTGCCTGACCTGCGCCACGCCGATCCGCCAGGTCCGCCTCGGTCAGCGCTCGAGCTACTACTGCCTGAAATGTCAACGGTGAGGGTGGGGCTGTCAGGTAAACGGTTTATTGACTTTCAACCGTCGCGGTGCTACAAGCGCCCGTCAGCTTTGACTAATTTCCTGGAGGATTGACATGGAACAGACATTCGCCATCATCAAGCCCGATGCCTTCGCCGCCGGTTATGCCGGCCGCATCCTGGCCCGCATCTACGCCGAAGGTTTCAAGGTCGTCGGCCTGAAGAAACTCTACATGAGCAAGGTGGAGGCCGAGGGCTTCTACTATGTGCACAAAGAGCGCCCCTTCTTCGGCGAGCTCACCGACTTCATGAGCAGTGGCCCGTGCATCGTCATGGTTCTCGAGGCCGAAGGAGCGATCAAGAAGTGGCGCGACCTGATGGGCGCCACCAACCCCGCCCAGGCCGCCGAGGGGACGCTGCGCAAGGAATTCGGCGCCTCGATCGGCGAGAACGCCACCCACGGCTCCGACGCCCCGGAGACCGCCGCCTTCGAAATCCCCTACTTCTTCTCCGGGCTGGAACTGCTCTAAGCCTGACCTTTTCGGTTGAGTCCGAGCGGCCCGGCGGGTAAAATCGCCGGGCCCTTTGTTTACTGCCGGTTACCTTCTATGTCGCCCTATCGAATCGAGCCCGTTTCCAGGTCATGAGCCAACCCGTCGTCGATCTCAAGGAACTGACGCCTGCCGAACTCGAGGGTTTCCTCGCCGGGCTCGGCAAGGAGCGCTTCCGTGCCGGACAGCTGCTGCGCTGGATCTACCAGCGCAGCGTTGTCGACTTCGCGGCGATGACCGACCTGGCCAAGGGCTTCCGGGAGGAACTGGCCGCGCGCGCCGTGGTTTCAACCCTGGCCTTGGAGGCCGAAGAGGTCAGCCGCGACGGCACCCGCAAGTTCCTCTTCCGCCTCGCCGACGGCGCCAGCGTTGAAAGTGTCCTCATCCCCATGGACGAGGGACGGGCGACCCTGTGCATCTCCACCCAGGTCGGCTGCGCCATGCAGTGCGCCTTCTGCCTGACCGGGGTCTTCGGACTGGCCCGCAACCTGACCGCCGGCGAGATCGTCAACCAGGTCTGCGCGGCACGGGAGCGCTTCTCTGTCGACAATATCGTTCTGATGGGGATGGGTGAGCCGCTGCACAATCTCGACAACGTGGTCAGGGCCCTGGAGATCCTCTACTGCGAGGCCGGCTTTGACTACAGTCCGCGCAAGATAACGCTCTCCACCTGCGGGCTGGTCCCGCAACTGCGCGAGCTGGGTCAGCGGATCCGCGTCAACCTGGCGGTCTCCCTCAACGCCACCACCGATGCCGTCCGCGACGTCCTCATGCCGGTCAACCGGCGCTACCCGCTCAGGGAGCTGCTGCAGGCCTGCCGCGAGTTCCCCCTCGCGCCGCGGCAGCGCATCACCTTCGAGTACATTCTCATCGGCGGCGTCAACGATATCCTCGACGATGCACGCCGGCTGGTCAAGCTGCTTCACGGCATCAAGGCCAAGGTCAACCTGATCCCTTACAACGAACATCCCGGCTCGTCGTACCGCGCTCCGCAGGAGCGGGATGTCGAGGCTTTCCAGCGTCTCCTCCTCGATCGCGGCCTGGTCGCCATCCGCCGGGCCAGCAAGGGGCAGGATATCTCCGCCGCCTGCGGGCAGCTCAAGGGGCGGCTAGAACAAGGAGTCATACATGTCTGAAATTACCATCGGCATCATCGGCGGCAGCGGCCTCTACGAGATCGAGGGGCTGACCGATATCGAGGAGGTCAGCTTTTACACCCCCTTCGGCGCGCCGAGCGACAGCTTCGTCACCGGGCGCCTCGGCGACGTCAGGCTGGTCTTCCTCCCCCGTCACGGCCGCGGCCATCGCCTGCTCCCCTCCGAGCTCCCTTATCGGGCCAACATCTACGGGATGAAAAAACTCGGTGTGCAGCGGATCATCTCGGTCTCTGCGGTCGGCAGCATGAAGGAGGCCATCGAGCCCGGGCACATCGTCATCCCCGATCAGTTCATCGATCACACCCTCGGCATGCGCTCCTCGACCTTCTTCGGCAACGGAGTGGTCGGCCACGTGCAGTTCGCCGACCCGGTCTGCCACGACCTGTGCCGAATCCTCGGCGATGCGGCCCGTAAGGTCGGCGCGGTGGTCCACCCCGGCGGCACCTACATCTGCATCGAGGGACCGAACTTCTCGACCCGGGCCGAATCGAACCTCTACCGCAGCTGGGGGGTCGACGTCATCGGCATGACCAATCTCCCCGAAGCGCGCCTGGCCCGCGAGGCAGAGATCTGCTACAGCACCATCGCCCTGGCCACCGACTACGACTGCTGGCACCAGACCCACGATGACGTCTCCATCGACGCGATCCTGGAAATCATCAGGAATAACGTCGCCACGGCCCGGGCCATTATCCGCGAGGCCGTGCTCAACCTGGCCAAGCCCCCGGCATGTTCCTGCGGAGAGGCGCTCAAGTTCGCGGTCATCACCGATCCGGCGGTCATCCCCGCCAATACCCGGCGCGATCTCGAGCCGCTCATCGGCCGCTACCTCAAGTCCAGCTAGCTGGCGCCGGGTGCGACGCTCTGCTAAGCTGTAAAACCCTGAAGCTGGAGTGAACATGGATATCCTGGTCGTCGGTTCCGTTGCTTTCGACACGGTTGAAACCCCCTTCGGGCGCGGCGACGAGGTTCTCGGCGGCTCGGCCACCTATTTCTCGACGTCGGCAAGCTTCTTCACCGGCGTGCGCCTGGTGGCGGTGGTCGGCGAGGATTTTCCCGCCGCCCACCGCGACTTCCTCGCCTCCCGCAACATCGACCTGGCCGGGCTGCAGGTGGCCCCCGGAGAAACCTTCCGCTGGTCGGGGCGCTACGGCTTCGACCTCAACGAGGCGCAGACCCTGGAAACCCACCTCAACGTCTTCCAGGATTTCCGCCCTGAGCTCCCCGAGCATTTCCGCGACAGCGAGATCCTGTTTCTCGGCAACATCGATCCCGAGCTCCAGCTCGAGGTGGTCAGGCAGGTCCGCCGGCCGCGCCTGATCGCCTGCGACACCATGAATTTCTGGATCGCCGGCAAGCGTGCGGCACTGCTGGAAACGCTGCGCCACGTCGACATCCTGCTGATCAACGAAGGCGAGGTCCGGCAGCTGGCCGAAGAGGCCAACCTGGTCAAGGCCGCCCGGGCGATCCTGGCCGCTGGCCCCAAGACCCTGGTGATCAAGCGCGGCGAGTACGGCGCGCTGGTCTTCAGCAATCACGGCATCTTCGCGGCGCCGGCCTACCCGCTCGAAGAGGTCTACGATCCGACCGGCGCCGGCGACACCTTTGCCGGCGGTTTCATCGGCTATCTCGCCGCCACCGCCGATTTCAGCGAAGCCGCGGTGCGCAAGGCGACGGTCTTCGGCAGCGTGATGGCGTCTTTCACCGTCGAGGATTTCAGCCTCGGCCGCCTGCAGCGCCTGGAGTGGCCGGAAATCGAGAGCCGCTACCGGAAGTTCCAGGCCCTGACCTCTTTCGCCGGTCTCGAGTGAGCCGGCGCAGTCCGGCAGGGAAGGGTTAAATATGCCTGTGCGTTTGATCATCCTGTTCAGCCTTGTGCTGCTGACCGCCTGCACGTCGGCCTCTCCGCCGCGTCAGGAGGGCCGGGCCCGCTACCTGCTCGGCGTCTCGGCGCTCAGCGAAGGCAACCCGACCATGGCGCTCCAGGAGTTCCTCGCCGCCGAGAAGCTCAAGCCGGAGGACGCCGAGGTGCAGGCCGGGCTGGGCCAGGCTTACATGCAGAAACGTGCCTACCCTCTGGCCGAGCGGCATTTCCTCAAGGCGGTCGAACTGAGTGGCGGCAAGGCCCAGAACTACAACAACCTCGGCGCTCTCTACCTGACCATGGAGCGTTATGACGAGGCGGTCGCCGCCTTCCGTCACGCCGCCGACGACCTCCTTTTCGCCACCCCGGAAATCGCCCTGACCGGCATGGGGGTCGCCAGTTTCAGACTCCGTGACTATCCTGCCGCCGAGCGCAGCTTCCGCTCCGCTCTCGAGCACAATCCCCGCTACGCCCAGGCCTACCTGCGCCTCGGTGAACTCTATGCCGGCACCGACCGCCCCGCGGAAGCCATTGTCGCCTACAACCGGTCACTGGAACTGAATCCGCGCCTGGTCGACGCCCGCTTCCAGTTGGCCGTACAGCTCCTCAAGGGGAACGATCACGCTCAGGCCCGGCGCGAATTCGAGGAGGTCCTCAAGCTGGCCCCCGACAGCGAGCAGGCCCGCCAGGCGCGCAGCTACCTTAAATATCTCCCCTGACGCACGTGATGAAGTCGACCATTCCACCAGGCGTCGGCGCTGCCCTGCGCGAGCGCCGCGAAGAACTCGGCCTGACCCTGGCGGAGATGGCTGCCGCTACGCGGATTCACAGGATTTACCTGGTGGCACTCGAAGAGGAAAACTTCCAGGTCCTCCCCGGCGGCGCCTATGGCATCGGTTTCCTGCGCATCTACGCGCGCGACCTCGGCCTGCCGATCGAGTCACTCCTCGGCCTCCCCGCGCCGGCTGCCGGTGGCCGGCGGCGCATCCGGCTGCCGGCCCTGGGGGGAGGGAAACGCTTTACCCTGCGCTTTGCTGCATTCGGCCTGCTCGTGCTGCTGGTGATGAGCGCCGCGGTCTTCGGCATCGTCACCTGGCAGAGGAAGCACCGCGAAGTGATCACTCCCCAGCACGAGCCCGTTTCTCCCGTACAGGAGGCTGTCATACCTCCGCCGCCCCCTCCGGAAGCAGTTCGCCAATCCGGCCCTGCCTCCGCTGGCAGGGAACAGCCGCCGGTCGAGCCTGTCGTCCTGCAGGTCCTCCCTGCGTCCGGCGCAATCGTCCGCATCGTGCCCGTCGCCCAGGGGCAGCTCAAAGTTGTTCTCGATGGGCAGGAGCCACGTGACTATCCCCTCGAGGCGGAGCAGCCCCTGTTGTGGAAAGTCAGCACTTCGCTCTCTTGCGAACTGTCATTGCCCGGGTCGGTCCGTCTGTGGGTCGGAGACACGGAGCTGACCATCGGTGAGCTGTCGGTCTTTATCCTGGTGCGCAATGAGCGGACCACAGGGCCCGCGTCTTGACATCCCTCGTGAGGATGTTAGAATCCGGAATAATTTCCCTGGAGCCCCTGTGTCTGGACTGCCTAAACATATTCTGGTCGTCGACGATGAGGAAAATACCCGCATCGGCCTGAGCCGCCTGCTTCGCCAGGAGGGCTTTATCGTCGAGCTGGCCGGCAACGGCCTGGAAGCCCTCGAGGTCCTCAAGCGCCAGCGCATCAGCCTGGTGATTACCGACATCAATATGCCGGACATGAACGGCATGTCTTTCCTGCGTGAGCTGCATCGCGTCTATCCAAGTGTGGGTGTCATCATGATCACGGCCTTTGGCGGTGTCGAGTCCTACATGGAGGCGATGGACCTGGGGGCCATTGAGTATCTGCACAAGCCTTTGCGTTACGATGACCTGCGCACCGTAATGAAGAAGGTATTCGACCGCGGCGAAGCCGTGCTGTCCTGACCTGGAGGTTGTGATGTTCAAGACGATCCTGTTTGCCACCGATTTTTCCGACAACTCCCTGCAGGCCTATAACTATGCGCTGTCGCTGGCGCAGAAGTTCGAGGCCTGCCTGGCCATCGTCCACGTGATCAACGAACCCGTCGATCTCCGCGGCTTCTATGTGCCGCACATCTCCTTCGACAAACTCGAAGAGGAGATCGAGCAGGGTGCGGCCAAGCTGATGGAGAAGTTCTGCCAGGAGCATGTCCCCGCTTCCCTCGAGGTGAAGAGCTGCGTGGTTCCCGGCATCCCCTACGACGAGATCATCAAGCAGGCTGAAGAGCTCAGCGCCGACCTGATCGTCGTCGGCACCCACGGCCGCACCGGCCTCGACCACGTCCTCTTCGGCAGCACTGCCGAAAAGGTGGTGCGCAAGTCGCCGGTCCCGGTCATGACCATCCGTACCCGCGCCTGAAAACTCCCCCTCCTCGACCATCGAAAGGCAGCGTTATAACGCTGCCTTTCGATTTTTCGGCGGCAAGTCGGACCCTTGTCAAAAATACCGGGTGAGCGTATCATGCAGAGCATCCGGGAGTCACAGCAATGAAAGATAAAATTGTCGTCATCGACGACGAACAGATGATCCTCGATCTGACCGCCATGGTGCTCCAGCACCGTGGCTTTGCTGTCTACACCGCCACCAGCGCGGCAGAAGGTCTCGAACTGATCGAGCGCGAGTCCCCCGCTCTGGTCCTCCTCGATTACATGATGCCGCAGATGAACGGCCTCACCGCCCTGCGGGAAATTCACCGGCGCTTCGTCGACATCTACGTGATCGTCTTCACCGGCAAGGGGAGCGAAGAGCTGGCTGTCGAGATGATGAAGGCCGGAGCCGCCGACTACATCCTCAAGCCCTTCAGCAATGCCAACCTGATCGAACGCATCGAGGCGGTCCTGCGCCTGCGCAGCATCGAACTGCACAACAAGCAGCTGCTGGCCGAGCGCGAACAGCTGCTCGGCGAGATCGCCCGCTGGAACACCGTGCTCGAGCAGCGGGTCACCGAGAAGACCGCCGAACTCGAGCGGGCCCACCATGACCTGCTGCTCGGCGAAAAGCTGGTGACTCTGGGCCACATCTCGGCGGGAATGGTCCACGAGATCCGCAATCCGCTCAATTCGATCAGCCTTTTCAGTCAACTGCTGCGAAACGGTCTTCAAGACGATGCGGAGCTGTCCTCTTGCGTCGAGCGGATCCTCCAGGACGTTGAGAGGATCGATTCGATTCTCATCCGCCTGCTCGACGCCGGCAATCGTCCGCTCTGTCACCTTGGTCCGGTGGCCGTCGATCGCGTGCTGGCCACCGTCCTCGCCACCTTCGCCGAGCAGGCCTCGGCCCAAGGGGTCGAGGTAGTGAGCGACATCGCCGCCGGGGTGCCGTGCATCCAGGGGGACGCCGATGAAATCGCCCAGGTCTTTTCCAACCTGATCGCCAATGCCCTGTTCGAAATGTCCGGTGGGGGCCGCCTGGGGGTCAGCATCGCTTATGACTCCACCAATCTCCTGGTGTCGATCAGCGATACCGGCAAAGGAATCCCCGCCGAAGATCTCGGCAAGATTTTCGACCCCTTCTTTACCACCAAGGACAAGGGGACCGGTTTCGGCCTCTCCGTGGTCTTGAGAATCGTCAAGTCTCACGGGGGCAGCATCCAGGTCGACAGCAAACCCGGGGTCGGCAGCCGCTTCGTGGTCAGCCTGCCGGTCGGCTGAAGGCTTCATGGCCCTCTGGCTGCGCGACATCGCCATCCCCTGGGGTGACAACGAGGAGGCCCTGCCCGCCATTCTCGCCGCAGAGCTTGGTATCGACCCGTCCCGGATCTCTTCGCCGCGGGTGATTCGCCGCTCCCTGGATGCCCGCCGCAAGGGTCGCCAACTCACTATCCTGACCATCGAATTCACCGCCGACGACGAGGCCGCGCTGCTCCGCCGGCACGCAGCCAACCCGCGGCTGCAGCCGGCCCAGTCCGTTCAGCGCCCGGCGGTCTCGGCGCTGCGCGTAGCGCACCGCGCGCTGGTGGTCGGCATGGGGCCGGCCGGCCTCTTCGCCGCGCTGCGCCTCGCCGAGTGCGGCGTCCGGGTCACTCTCGCCGAGCGCGGGCGGCCAGTTGAGGGACGTGTCCGCGATGTCGAATGCTTCTGGCGCGACGGGGTCCTCGACGGTGAGAGCAACGTCCAGTTCGGCGAGGGGGGGGCGGGGACCTTTTCCGACGGCAAGCTGAGCACCCGTCTCAATCACCCGTGGCTGCGCTACGTGCTGGAGACGCTGGTCGCCTGTGGGGCGCGCGACGAACTGCTGGTCACGGCCAGGCCGCACATCGGCAGCGATCGCCTGCGCCTGGTGCTGATTCGCTTCCGTCAGCGCCTGCTGGGTCTCGGCGTTGACCTCCGTTACACCACCCGGCTCACCGACTTCGCTGTCGGGGGCGGCCGGATCCGGGGCGGGATCGTCAACCAGTTCGAGCAGATCCCCTGTGATTCCCTGGTTCTTGCTCCCGGCCACAGTGCCCGCGATACCTATCGGATGCTGGAGGGGCGGGGGGTGGCCTTGGAGGCCAAGGACTTCGCCGTGGGTGTGCGCATCGAGCATCCCCGCGCCCTGATCGACGAGATTCAGTACGGCCGGAACCATCCGGCGGACCTGCCGGCGGCCGAGTACGCGCTGCGTTGGAACGATCCCGACAGCGGCCGCGGGGTCTACTCCTTTTGCATGTGTCCCGGCGGCGAGGTAGTCAATTCATCGTCCGCCCCCGGCGAACTGGTGGTCAACGGGATGAGTGCAGCGCGCCGCGACGGCCGCTACTCCAACAGTGCCCTGGTGACCTCGGTGCGGCGCAGCGACTGGGCCGACGACCCGCTCTTCGGCGGCATGCGGCTGCAGGCCGAACTCGAGCGCGCGGCTTTCGTAGCCGGCGGCGGCGGTTGGCTGGCCCCGGCCCAGAACCTGCTGGCTTTCGCCGCTCTCCAGCGCCGCAACGCCGGGGTCACGACCTGCCGGCCGGGGACGACTGATGCGGACCTGTCGCAACTGCTCCCCGCCTTCGTCACCGGGCCGCTGCGCCGGGCGCTGCCCCATTTCGACCGCCAGATGCGCGGTTTTGTTTCCGGCGAGGCGATGCTCGTCGGGGTCGAGACCCGCACCTCGGCGCCCCTGCGCATTCTCAGGGACGAGCGCGGCGAGTCGCTTTCCCATCCGGGGCTCTACCCGGCCGGGGAAGGGGCCGGGTATGCCGGCGGAATCATGAGTGCCGCCCTCGACGGGCTCAAGGCCGCGGAAGCAATCCTGCAACGCATCAACAACGGGAGTCAGCTGTGAAAAAATTGTATGTCAACCAGATCCGCGAACGCGACTGGGTCGATGAGGTGTTCCTCGTCCGCGACAAGGTGGTGGGGACGGCCAAGAACGGCAAGCCTTACCTGACCCTCAAGCTGATGGATCGCGGCGGCGAAGTGGAAGGGCGCATCTGGGACCGGGTCGAGGAGTTTTCAACGCGTTTCGAACGCGACGATTTCGTCCGTGTCGGCGCCCGGGCCAGCGTCTATCTCGGCAAGATGCAGCTGGTTGTCCAGGAGCTCGAGCGCCTGGCCGACAGCGCCATCGACCCCGCCGACTTCCTGCCGGTCTCTTCCCGGCCGGTGACGGAGATGGTTGCCGACCTGCGCCGCCGGGTGGCCTCCCTGGCCGATCCGCACCTGCGGGCGCTGATGGAGGCCTTCCTCGCCGATGAAGCCTTCCTGGCCGACTACAGCCGGGCGCCGGCGGCCAAGGCCATGCACCATGTCTACCTTGGCGGCCTCCTCGAGCACTCCCTGGCGGTGGCGACCCTCGCCGAGGACATCTCGCTTCGCTATCCCGGGCTCGACCGCGACCTGCTGGTGGTCGGCGCGCTGCTCCACGATGTCGGCAAGATCAGCGAGCTGCGTTACGCCAGATCCTTCGAGTACACCGACATCGGCAAGTTGATCGGCCACATCGTCATCGGCGTCGAGCTGGTCGAGGAGAAGCTCCGCGGCCTCCCCGATTTCCCTGTCGAGACGTCGGTGCTCCTCAAGCACCTGCTCCTTTCCCACCACGGCCAGTACGAGTACGGCTCGCCCAAGCGGCCCAAGACGCTGGAGGCGGTAATCCTCAACTTCATCGACGATCTCGATTCGAAGATTAACGGGGTGCGCAGCCACCTTGACCGCGACCCCGACAACGAGTCGTCCTGGAGCCAGTACCACCGCCAGTACGATCGTTATTTTTACAAGGGTTCGAACGGCGGGGAGACTGCACCCGCCGATGAGCCTGCCCTAAGGGCGGAACCCGCGGCACCGGCCCTGGTGCCGCCGCCAGTTGAAGCTGCCCGGCGCGGGACTCCGTTCAACAACCCGCTGCAGGAAAAGCTGCGCGGCCTGACCCCTAACCTGTTCGCCGCCCCGGAGGAGAAAAATTGATGTCTGAAGAGCTGCTGCTGACCACCGAGGTTGTCGGCCCCCTGCAGGTCAATTGCTACATCGTCGCCTGTCCGCAGACTCTCAAGGCTCTGGTCATCGATCCGGGCGAAGAGGGGGAGAAGATTCTGGCCGCCGTCCGTCAGCAGGGCTGGCAAGTCGAGGCGGTGGTCAACACCCATGGGCACTTTGATCACGTCGGCGCCAACCGCGCCGTGCATGCCGCCACCGGCTGCCAGCTGCTGATTCACGGCGATGATCTGCCCTTCCTTGAGCGCGCCGCCACGCACGCCCAGATCTATGGCCTGCAGACCACCCCCGCGCCGCCGCCGACCCGCCTGCTCGAGGACGGCGAGCGCATCGCCTGCGGCACCCTCGAGGCCGAGGTCATCCATGTCCCCGGGCACTCGCCGGGAGGAATCGCCCTGCGCATCGGCAGCCACCTCTTCGTCGGCGACATCCTCTTCGCCGACTCGATCGGCCGCACCGACCTCCCCGGCGGCAACCACCAGCAGCTGGTCGCCGGCATCCGCAGCCGCCTGTGGCCCCTGCCGGCCGCAACCATCGTCCACCCCGGGCACGGTCCGGATACCAGCATCGGCCGCGAGCGGCGCGACAACCCCTACGTGGGCGGCCTCAAAGACTGACAGGGAACTGACTATGTATCAGGGCAAACAGGTGGTGCTGGGGGTGTGCGGGGGGATCGCCGCCTACAAGGCGGTTGAGTTGCTGCGCCTGCTGGTCAAGGGCGGCGCCGATGTCCAGGTGGTGATGACCGCCAGCGCTCGCGAATTCGTCGCCCCGCTGACCTTCCAGACCCTCTCCGGCAATCCCGTGCACGGCGAACTCTTCAACCTGATCCAGGAGCGGGAGATCGGCCACATCGCCCTGGCCGACCGGGCTGATCTGTTCATCGTCGCCCCGGCCACCGCCAATGTGATCGGCAAGGTGGCCGGCGGAATTGCCGACGACCTGTTGACCACCACGATCATGGCCACCAGGGCGCCGGTACTCTTCGTCCCGGCGATGAACGTCAACATGTGGGAGAACCCGATCTACCAGGGGAACCAGGCCAAGCTCGCGGCCCTCGGCTACCACTTCATGGCCCCAGCCTGCGGCGACCTCGCCTGTGGCTGGCAGGGGCAGGGGAAACTCCCCGAGCCGGCGGCGATCTATGACTACGCCGCCAACCTGGTCGGCAGCCGCGAACTGGCCGGGCGCACCGTGCTGGTCACCGCCGGGCCGACCCGCGAAGAGCTCGACCCGGTGCGCTACCTCTCCAACCATTCCTCCGGGAAGATGGGCTACGCCCTGGCGCGGGCCGCCCGCAACCGCGGTGCGCGGGTGATCCTGGTCAGCGGTCCGGTCGAGCTCCCCGCTCCGCAGAAGGTCGAGCTGGTGCCGGTTACCACCGCGCAGGAGATGCACGCGGCGGTCATGGCCTGGCGCGACAGTGCCGATGTGATCATCAAGGCGGCGGCCGTGGCCGACTACCGGCCGGTGAGACGCAGCGGCGAGAAACTCAAAAAGGGGAGCGAGGAGGGGCTGACGATCGAAATGGTGCGCAATCCGGATATCCTTGCCGAACTGGGTGGCGGGGAGGGGCGGGCGGTCCTGGTCGGCTTCGCCGCCGAGACCGGCAGTCTCCTTGAACACGCCCGGGCCAAGCTGGCCGCCAAGCGGGTCGACCTGCTGGTAGCCAACGACGTCACCGCCGCTGGCGCCGGCTTCGGCAGCGACACCAATGTCGTCTGCCTCCTCGACCGCCACGGCTTCGTCGAGGAACTCCCCTGTCTGGCCAAGGAGGCTGTGGCGGCGCGCATCCTCGACCGGGTGCAGACGCTGCTCGCCGGTCGGGGGGCTTAACTCAGGAGACCGTCAGCCGCAGCAGGCGGTCCGGATCGAGGATCCCGTCACGAAGGGTCTGCCTGAGCTCCTGCAGGACCCGCCCGGCCTCGGCATCGGAGAGCTTGCCGTCGAGCCACAGGACGTGCAGGTTGCGGCGGATTTTCGCCGCTGCGCTCAAGGCCCGCTCCCCGGTGGGGTCGGCCTTCAGCCAACGGCTGCCGTCCTCGTCCTGCAGCAGTTCCAGGGTGGCGCTGCAGGCCAGCGCGTAGTACTCCTGCCGATCGCTGTCGTGCAGCGGCCAGCGGCTGCTTCGTTCCAGCGAGGCCAGCGCCTGCTGCCAGCGCTTGAGACGGTTGACCAGCAGCATCGAATCGAAGATGCGCTTGTTGACGCCGAAAGAGAAGATGGTATCGGCGATCACGCTGCGCAGCATGCGGTCGTTGGCAGAGAAGTCGTATGTCGCCAGTTCCCGGGCCGTCGCCCAGGCCTGCGAATCGACATCGGCCTCGAAGCGCATCTCCCAGTAGGCATGTTGAAGCAGGGCGGTGTTGTAGCAGCGCATCATCTTGAAGGGGACGTAGTAGCCGTGGGCTACGCTGTCCGCGGCCAGGTGACTGAGATAACCGTAGGCGCAGGCCCGCTGGGCATCGTCGCCGGCGGCTGCCAGCACCTGCCTGCCGACCCGCCAGGAATGGCAGTGGCGCAGATGATGGGTGTACTTCTTGCCGATGGTGATATCCGCACTGATGCAGCCGTAGAGGTAGTCGCGCGGCCAGGCGGCCAGCAGGGTCTGCAGGTGGGCCGGGAGCAGGGCGAGATGGTCGAGAAGCCAGGAGCCGACCTGCAGGTGCATGCCCACCCCCCAGGCCCAGGCGTCCTGCGGGACCAGCAGCAGGGGAGAGAGCAGAAGCAGCAGGCGGACGGGTTGTCGAGTCATTTTCGCGAATATCCCCAGGGGGTTGAAGTTTGTCATGGCTGACCAGTTGATGCAGGAGGTCCGTGCCGCTCTGGCGGCTTCGCGCAGCTGCCTCGAGGGGCTGCGCGATCTCGGTTTCAGCGAAATCCCAGCCGCGGCGCCGGGCGCCCCCCCCCTGCCTGTGCAGGGTGACGCGGCCGAAGCGCTGGCGGCAATCCGTGCCGATCTCGGCGACTGCCGGCGCTGCCAGCTGGGGGAAACCCGCCGCCAGCTGGTCTTCGGGGTCGGCGATCCCGCTGCGCGGGTGGTGCTGGTCGGCGAAGCGCCGGGACGGGAAGAGGATGAACGCGGCGAGCCCTTCGTCGGGGAGGCCGGCCGCCTCCTCGATCGCATCCTCTTCGCCATGGGACTGCAGCGCGCCGAGGTTTACATCTGCAACGTCCTCAAGTGCCGCCCCCCCGAGAACCGCGACCCGGAGCCCCTCGAAGTGGCCACCTGCGAGCCCTTCCTGATCCGTCAGCTCGAGGCCATCCGCCCGGCGCTGATCATCGCCCTGGGCCGCTTCGCCATCCAGACTCTGCTGCAGACCAAGACGCCGATCAGCCGGCTGCGCGGCACCTGGCAGGAGTACCGGGGGATCCCGCTGATGCCCACCTATCACCCTGCCTACCTGCTGCGCAATCCCCACGCCAAGCGCGAGCTGTGGAACGACATGCAGAAGGTCCTGGAGCGCCTGCGCCAGGGCTGAAACTCCAGCCGTCTAAGCGTCTGCCCGAGGCTCAGCTCCCCGCGGCCGGGGAGTGTTGCCCCCCTGTGCCTGGCTGTCAGCCGCGACAGGGAAACGCTTGAGTTTTTCGACCAGGGTGGTGCGGTTCAGCCCGAGCAGGCTGGCGGCGCGGCTCTTGACCCCGGCGCTCAACTGCAGGGCCTGGTCGATGATCTGCCGCTCGATCGTCTCGAGGGTCGCCTGGAGGTCGATCCCCTGCGTGGTCACCAGGGGCACCGGCAGGGGGGGCTCCTGCAAGTCATTGTCCCTCAAGCGGGCCGGCAGGTGGCTGCGATCGATCTCCTCGCCCTCGCTCAAGGCGACGGTGCGCTCGATGACATTTTCCATTTCACGAACGTTGCCGGGCCACGCATACCCTTCCAGGGCGCGGATTGCCGTGCGGCTCAAGGCCATCGGCGGGCGCTTCATCTCCGCGCAGATCCTCTGCAGGAAATGCCGGGCCAGGAGGGCGATGTCGTCGGGTCGGGCGCTCAGCGGCGGGAGCTGGATCGGGATGACGTTGAGGCGGTAGTAGAGATCCTCGCGAAAGAGCCCCTGGCGAACCAGCTCCTCGAGGTCGGCGTTGGTGGCCGAAATGACTCGCACGTCGAGGCTGATCGTCCGGGTTCCGCCGACTCTTTCGATCTCATGCTCTTGAAGGACGCGCAGCAGTTTCACCTGCAGGTGCGGCGCCATGGTGCCGATCTCGTCGAGAAAGAGGGTGCCGCCGCTGGCCATCTCGAACTTGCCGGGCTTGTCGGCGATGGCTCCGGTGAAGGCCCCGCGGACATGGCCGAAAAGTTCGCTTTCCAGCAGGTCGGCGGGGATCGCCCCGCAGTTGATGGCGATGAAAGGTTTGTCCTTGCGCGGCCCATTGAAGTGTATGGCGCGGGCCACCAGTTCCTTGCCGGTCCCCGAGGCGCCGCGGATCAGCACCGTCGAGTCGGTGGGGAGAATCTTCTCCATGCGGGCGAAGACCTGCTGCATCGCCGGGCTGCTGCCGATGATCCCCTCGAACTTGTATTTGCCGCGCAATTGCTGGCGCAGGAAGCGGTTCTCGCTGACCAGCCGGCTCTTTTCCAGGGCTTTGGCCACCACTACCCTGAGTTTTTCGAAGTCGATCGGTTTGGTGACGTAATCGAAGGCCCCTTCCTTCATCGCCGCGACCGCAGTCTCCGCCGAACCCTGGCCGGTGATCATGATGACGTTGGCCGCCAGGGCGGCTTCCTTGACCTGCCTGAGAAGGTCAAGTCCGCTCAGCCCGGGGAGGAAAAGATCGGTGATGATCACCTCGAAGCCGTCTTTGGCGAGGGCGACCAGGGCCTCCTCGGCACTCGACACGCATGTGACCAGGTAGCCGTCACGACGGAGCAGCAGGCCGAGTGAGTCCCGACTGCCGGAATCGTCATCGATGAGAAGGATTCTGCTGGTGTCGTCCATGACTTCCCCTGCGAGCGTCAGTTTCTTGACAGCAACAGTAGCATGAGTCGTCCCGTGTCGGCAACCGCGGCGGCGTACGGATTCGATTGACCCCGCCGGCAGGGCTGATAGAATTCTCGCATGAAGATGTTGATTCGTTTCCTGATTGCGCTTCCCGTGGCGCTCGTGTTTCCCCCTCTGGCCTGCGCCTCGCAGCCGATTGCTTCCCCGGCGCTAGTCGACTTCCTCCCTCCGCCCGAGGAGATCTCCCCTGTGGTAATCCTGCTGGCGCTCGCTTCCTGCGTCGTTTTCACGCTTTTTTGCCTGTGGCTGGTGAGTCGCTCCCAACGCCGCCATATTGTCTGCGGCGAGGAGGGGCTCCTCGGCGAGCGCGGAGTAACGGTTACGGCCGTACACCGGGAGGGCAAAGTTTTCGTCCACGGCGAATACTGGGAGGCCACCGCCGGCGAGGCGATTGCCGCCGGGAGCGAGATCGAAATCGTGGCGATCGTCGATCGCCTGCGTCTGCGCGTGCGTCCGGCGCTCGGAGAGTTTCCGGCAGAGAAGGAGTAACCATGTTCGCATATAACTTTACGGAGGTAGACATGCTGATTGCTTATGCCATTCCGCTTGCCCTGCTGGTTTTTGCCGTCGCCAGCGCCGTTCGCGTCCTGCTCGAATACGAGCGCGGGGTGGTTTTCCGCCTCGGCCGTTTCGCCGGCGTCAAGGGACCGGGACTGCGCTTCATCATCCCCGGCATCGACCGACTGGTGAAGATCAGCCTGCGCACTGTGGCCATGGATGTTCCTCCCCAGGACGTCATCACCAAGGACAACGTCTCGGTCAAGGTCAACGCGGTGCTTTACTTCCGTGTCCTCAAGCCCGAGAAGGCCCTGATCGAGGTGGAAAACTATCTCTACGCCACCAGCCAGCTGGCCCAGACCTCCCTGCGCAGCGTGCTCGGGCAGGCTGAACTTGACGAACTGCTCTCCCACCGCGAAAAGATCAACCTGCAACTGCAGGAGATTCTCGACCGTCAGACCGACCCCTGGGGCGTCAAGGTCTCCAACGTCGAGATCAAGCACGTCGACCTCCCCGCCGAGATGCAGCGCGCCATGGCTCGCCAGGCCGAAGCCGAGCGCGAGCGCCGCTCGAAGATCATCCATGCCGAGGGAGAGTTCCAGGCCAGCCAGAAGCTCGCCGAGGCGGCCAGCGTCATCTCCTCGGAGGCGGGGGCGTTGCAGCTGCGCTTCCTGCAGACCCTCACCGAGGTGGCCACCGAGAAGAATTCGACGATTATCTTCCCCATCCCCATCGACCTGATCAAACCTTTCCTCGACCGCAAGTAAGAGCACTTTTCCGCGGGCTGCCCCAGTTCAAGGGGCAGCCCTTTCTCCCCTGCCTCGGGTGCTTTTGCGCTTGACACGTATCGTGCCCATTTGTATAGATTGTCAGCTGATCCTAAATATCTGATTTCATTGTTAAAATTTACTTTAGCTAAAAAAAGCGTCAGGCTTTTTTCACCTCCCTGTTCACCCCGGCGTCTGATTTCGTCCTTAAGGAGAGAAGCATGTCCGTCCGTCCGTTCCGCAAAGTCATGGCCGCCAACCGCGGCGAGATCGCCATCCGCATCTTCCGCGCCTGCACCGAACTGGGGATCGGCACGGTGGCGATCTATTCCGAGCAGGACAAGCTCGCCCTGCACCGCTACAAGGCTGACGAGGCCTATCTGGTCGGCAAGGGCAAGGGACCGATCGACGCCTACCTGGCCATCGACGAGATCATCGACCTGGCGCGGCGCAAGGAGGTCGATGCGATCCACCCCGGCTACGGCTTCCTCTCCGAGAATCCGGACTTCTCGGCGGCCTGCGAACGGGCCGGGATCGTCTTCATCGGCCCGACCTCGGACATTCAGCGTCGCGTCGGCGACAAGGTTTCCGGCCGCAAGGTGGCCATCGAGGCCGGCGTGCCGGTGGTGCCCGGCACCGAGAACCCGATCCGTACCGAGGAGGAGGCGCTGCTCTTCGCCAAGGCGGCCGGCTACCCGATCATCGTCAAGGCTTCGGCCGGCGGCGGCGGGCGCGGCATGCGCGTGGTGCGCAACCAG
>CAYQLP010000032.1:0-20997 GCA_964418505.1 uncultured Geobacteraceae bacterium
GGCCGGCGGCCAGCACGTCAACAAGACCGAGTCGGCGGTGCGCATCACCCACCTGCCCACCGGCCTGGTGGTCAGCTGCCAGGATGAGAAGTCGCAGCACAAGAACCGCGCCAAGGCCATGAAGGTCCTGCAGGCCCGCCTGCTCGACGCCATGCGCGCCGAACAGGACGCCAAGACGGCGGCCGATCGCAAGAGCCAGGTCGGCAGCGGCGATCGTTCCGAGCGGATCCGCACTTATAACTATCCGCAGGGGCGCTGCACCGACCACCGCATCAACCTGACTCTCTACCGCCTCGAGGCGATCATGGATCTCGGCGAACTGGTCGATTCGCTGGCCACCCACGCCCAGGCCGACCTCCTCGCCGGCCAGGAGAACTGAGCTTGGCGGAGAACTGGACGGTCCTCAGGCTGCTGCGCTGGACCGCCGACTACTTTGCCGCCCGGGGTATCGATGCGCCGCGCCTCGATGCCGAGCTGCTGCTCGCCGAGACCCTGGGGCTGAACCGGGTCGGGCTCTACCTCAATTTCGAGCGGCCGCTGCAGGCGGAGGAGCTGGCCGCCTACCGTGAACAGGTCCGGCGCCGGGCCGCCCGCGAGCCGCTGGCCTACATCCTCGGCCGAAGCGAGTTCTGGTCGCGGCCCCTCAAGGTGACCCCGGCGGTGCTCATCCCCCGCCCCGACACCGAACTGCTGGTCGAACTGGCGCTGCAGCGCCTGCCCGAAGGCAGTCGGGTTCTCGACGTCGGCACCGGCAGCGGGGCGCTGGCCATCGCCCTGACCGCCGAGCGCCCCGACCTGCGGGTGTCAGCCATCGACATTTCCCCCGAGGCCCTGGCGATAGCGGCGGAGAACGCGGCGGCCAACGGCGTCGGCGAGCGGGTGGAATGCCTGGCCGGTGACCTGAACCGGCTGCCGGCCGGTCCCTGGGAGCTGATGGTCTCCAACCCTCCTTACATTCCGGCCGGGGAACTGGCGACGCTGATGCCCGAGGTGCGCGACTACGAACCGCACCTGGCCCTGGACGGCGGTGCCGACGGGCTGGACGCCTATCGGTCCCTGGCCGGTCAAGCCGGCGCGCTGCTGGCCCCCGGCGGCTGGCTGCTGGTCGAGGTCGGTGCCGGACAGGCCCCGGCAGTCCGCGAACTTTTCGCCGCCGCCGGCCTGCAGGAGCTGCTGGTGGCCTGCGACCTGGCCGGCATCGAGCGGGTGGTGGGCGGCCGTCGGTCATAGGGGCGCAATTCAGTGCGCCCGGGACGTGATGAAACACGCCCCTACATCGTGACGAACAGAGGTTTTCCTTGGACAAACTGATCATCAAGGGCGGGCGCCGGCTGCATGGCGAGGTCACGGTAAGCGGCTCGAAGAACGCCGCCCTGCCGATCCTCTGCGCCACCATCCTGGCGGCGGGGGTGCACGAAATCCGCAACGTCCCGGCCCTGCGCGACATCAACACGACGATCCGCCTCCTCGAAAGCCTCGGCGCCCGGGTCGAGGGGCGCAGCGGCACGCTGCGCATCGACAGCGCCGGCATCGACCAGGTCGAAGCGACTTACGACCTGGTCAAAACCATGCGCGCCTCGGTGCTGGTCCTCGGTCCGCTGCTGGCCCGCTTCGGCCGCTCGCGGGTTTCCCTCCCCGGCGGCTGCGCCATCGGTGCCCGCCCCATCGACCAGCACCTCAAGGGGCTGGCGGCGCTGGGCGCCGAGATCCGCCTCTCCCACGGCTACGTCGAGGCCGAGGCCCGCCAGCTGCGCGGCGCGCGCATCTACTTCGACATCTCCACCGTCGGCGGCACCGAGCACCTGCTGATGACCGCCGCCCTCGCCAAGGGGGAGACGGTTCTGGAAAATGCCGCCCGCGAGCCGGAGATCATCGAACTGGCCGAGGTCCTCAACGGCATGGGGGCGCGCATCGAGGGGGCGGGGACCGACACCATCCGCATCCGCGGCGTCGAGCAGCTCGAGCCGATGAACCACGCTGTGATGCCCGATCGCATCGAGGCCGGGACCTTCATGATCGCCGCGGCGATCACCGGCGGCGAGGTGAAGATCCGCAACATGCGCCTGGAGCATCTCGACGCCCTGACCTTCAAGCTCCAGGACGCCGGGGTGGAGGTGAGCAGCCGCGACGACATGGTGCTGGTGCGCGGCCCGGAGAAGATCCGCCCGGTCAATATCAAGACCCGCCCCTATCCCGGCTTCCCCACCGACATGCAGGCGCAGTTCATGACCCTGATGTGCCTGGCCGACGGGGCCAGCGTGATCAGCGAGAACATCTTCGAGAACCGCTTCATGCACGTTGCCGAACTGCTGCGTTTCGGCGCCGATATTCTGGTCGAGGGGAACGCGGCGACCGTCAAGGGTGTCCGTCAGCTCTCCGGGGCACCGGTGATGGCCACCGACCTGCGCGCCAGTGCCTCGCTGGTCCTCGCCGGCCTGGCCGCCGACAACACCACGGAAGTTTCGCGTATTTATCACCTCGATCGCGGTTACGAGCGTCTCGAGGAGAAGCTCAAAGGGCTGGGCGCGGAGATCGAGCGCGTCCACGAGCCGATGTAGGAGAATCAGAGGTCACTGGGGATACAAATGTCCGACTGGATTACCTTCGCCCTGCCCAAGGGGCGCATCATGCAGGATGCCATGGCGCTCTTTGCCAAAATCGGCATCACCTGCCCGGAGATGGCCGAGGACAGCCGCAAGCTGGTCTTCGAGAACCGCGAGAGCCGCTACCGCTTCATGGCGGTGCGCGCCCAGGACGTGCCGACCTACGTCGAATACGGCTGCGCCGACCTCGGCGTGGTCGGCAAGGACACCCTCCTCGAGCAGGGCGGGGATCTCTACGAACCCCTCGACCTGCGCTTCGGCTATTGCCGGCTGGTGGTCGCCGAGCCGAAGATGCTGCGCGACGGCGACGACCCGGCCGGCTGGTCGAACATCCGCGTGGCCACCAAGTACCCCAACATCACCGAGCGCTACTTTGCCGGCAAGGGAGTGCAGGTCGAGCTGATCAAACTCTACGGTTCCATCGAGCTGGCGCCGCTGGTCGGCCTGGCGGAGCGCATCGTCGACCTGGTCTCCACCGGCGGCACCCTGCGCGACAACGGCCTGGCCGAGGTCGAGACGATCTGCGAAGTGACCAGCCGGCTGATCGTCAACCGCGCCAGCCTCAAGACCAAGCACCGCCGCGTGACGGCGATCATCGACGGCCTCGAGCGGGTCATCGAGCCGGCGGCGCGCATTTCGACCTGAAAGCGGGGGAGAACGCGATGAAAATCATCCAGCAGCTGCGCTACGACGACCCCGGCTTCGCCGCGGCCTTCGCCCGCATCGTCGGGCGCGGCGACGAGGTCTCCGCCGAGGTGGAAGCGGCGGTCAAGGCGATCGTCGCCGACGTACGCGAGCGCGGCGACCAGGCGGTATGCGAGTACACCGCCCGCTTCGACCGCCAGGCGCTGACCCCCGGGACCCTCGAGGTGACGGCGGCGGAGCTTGACGCGGCGCTGGCCGCGGTGTCGGCGCAGACGCTGGCCGACCTGGAACTGGCCGCCGAACGCATCGCTGCCTTTCACCGCAAGCAGAAGACCGAGACCTGGCTCTCCACCGATGAGGACGACGTCATGGTCGGGCAGATGGTCCGCCCCCTCGACCGGGTCGGCATCTACGTCCCCGGCGGCAAGGCCGCCTACCCCTCCTCGGTGCTGATGAACGCTGTCCCGGCCAAGGTCGCCGGGGTCGGCGAGGTCGTCATGGTGGTGCCCATGCCCGGGGGGGAGGCCAATCCGGTGGTGCTGGCCGCGGCGAAGATCGCCGGCGTCGACCGCATCTTCCGGGTCGGCGGCGCCCAGGCGGTGGCCGCCCTGGCCTACGGCACCGCGACCATCCCGCGGGTCGACAAGATCACCGGCCCCGGCAACATCTACGTGGCCACCGCCAAGCGCCTGGTCTTCGGACAGGTCGATATCGACATGATCGCCGGGCCGAGCGAGATCCTGGTCATCAACGACGGCAGCGGAGATCCGCGGCATATCGCCGCCGACCTCCTCTCCCAGGCCGAGCACGACGAACTGGCCTCGTCGATCCTGATCACAACCGACGCGAGCTTCGCCGCCCGGGTGGAAACCGCCCTGGCCGGGCAGCTGGAGGAGCTCAGCCGCGCCGCCATCGCCCGTCGCTCCCTGGCCGACTACGGGGCGATCATCGTCGCCCGCGATCTCGACGAGGCCGCCGCCTTCTCCAACCGCCTGGCCCCCGAGCACCTCGAACTGGCGGTCGCCGAGCCCTTCGCCCTGCTGCCGCGCATCCGCCACGCCGGGGCGATCTTCCTCGGCCACTACACCCCCGAGGCCGCCGGCGACTACCTCGCCGGGCCTAATCATACCCTGCCGACTGGCGGCACGGCGCGCTTCTTCTCGCCCCTGTCGGTCGACGATTTCGTCAAGAAATCGAGCCTGATCAGCATCAGCCGCGAGGGTTTGCAGCGTCTTGGCCCGCCGGTGGTGCGCATCGCCGAACTCGAGGGGCTGGAAGCGCATGCGAAGTCGGTGAGTATCAGATTGGAGGAGGCACCATGACCCGCAAAGCCACCATCGAGCGCAGCACTAAGGAAACCGCCATCAGGGTCGAACTGGCCCTCGACGGCAGTGGACGCCACGAGATCGTCAGCGGTGTCCCCTTCTTCGACCACATGCTCACCCAGATCGCCCGCCACGGCTTCTTCGACCTGACCGTCAGCGCCCATGGCGACCTGGAGATCGATGCCCACCATACCGTCGAGGATGTCGGCATATGCCTTGGCGAGGCCTTCAAGAAGGCGCTCGGCGACAAGCAGGGGATCCGCCGCTACGGGCGCGGGACGATGCCGATGCACGAGGCGCTGGCTTCGGTGGTCCTCGACTTCTCCGGCCGCCCCTACCTGGTCTGGCACGTCAATCTCCCCAAGGTGCAGGTCGGCAATTTCGACCTCGAACTGGTCCAGGAGTTCTTCACCGCCTTCTGCAATCACTCCGGGGCCAATCTCCACGTCAACCTCGCCTACGGCGACAACCTCCACCACATCGTCGAGGCGATCTTCAAGGCTTTGGCCAAGGCGCTGGACGAGGCGACGCAGATCGATCCGCGGATCCAGGGGGTGCTCTCCTCGAAAGGGTCGCTGGAGTGACCTCCGTCACCATTATCGATTACGGCATGGGCAACCTGCGCAGCGTGCAGAAAGCCTTCGAGCAGGTTGGCTGCCAGGCGACGGTCACCGCCGATCCGGCTGCCGTTGCATCCGCCGACCGCCTGGTTCTCCCCGGGGTCGGCGCCTTCCGCGACTGCATGCACAACCTCGAGGCCGGGGGCTTCGTTGAGCCGCTCCTCGCCCACGTCGCCGCCGGCCGCCCCTTCCTCGGCATCTGCCTGGGGCTGCAACTGCTCTTCACCATCAGCGAGGAGTTCGGCACCCACCGCGGCCTGGGGATCATCCCCGGCCGGGTGGTGCGCTTCCCCGAGGGGCTGAGCGAGGGCGGCGAGCTTCTCAAGGTGCCGCACATGGGCTGGAACCGCATCGCCATCGAGCGGCCGGCGCCGCTCTTCGCCGGAGTCGAGGAGGGGAGCTTCGTCTACTTCGTCCACTCCTATCACGTGGTCCCCGATGATCCGGCGGTCACTGCCGCCACCACCGTCTACGGCCAGCCCTTCTGTGCCGCCGTCTGGCGCGACAACGTCATGGCCACCCAGTTCCACCCCGAGAAGAGTCAGGCGGTGGGGCTGAAGATGTTGGAGAATTTCGCTAAAATCTAAAGGCGAATCCAGGAGCCAGAATTCTGAATTCGCATTGAAAGGTTTTTAAATGCTTGTCATCCCCGCCATTGATTTGAAGAACGGCCAGTGCGTGCGCCTCGAGCAGGGGCTGATGGAGCGCGACACGGTCTACTCCAGCGACCCCGCCGCCACCGCCCGCCGCTGGCAGGAGGAGGGCGGGGAGCTGCTGCACATCGTCGACCTCGACGGGGCCTTTGCCGGGGTGCCGAAGAATCGCGCCGCCATCGAATCAATTGTCGCCGCCATCGACATCCCCGCCCAGCTCGGCGGGGGGATTCGCGACCTGGCCACCATCGAGGCCTACCTGGCCCTGGGGCTGTCGCGGGTGATCATCGGCACCGCCGCCCAGAGGACCCCCGAACTGGTCACCGAAGCCTGCCGCCGCTTCCCCGGGCGGATCGTCGTCGGCATCGACGCGAAAAACGGCCTGGTGGCGGTGCAGGGCTGGGCCGAGGTCACCGGGGTCACCGCCGTCGAACTGGCCAAACGCTTCGCCGGCGACGGCGTGGCGGCGATCATCTACACCGACATCGCCCGCGACGGCATGCTCCAGGGGCCCAACCTCGAAGCCACCCGGGCCCTGGCCGAGGCCGCCGGCATCCCGGTGATCGCCTCGGGCGGCGTGTCGAGCCTCAAGGACATCGAGAACCTGCTGGCCATCGAGCGCTACGGCGTCAGCGGGGTGATCACCGGCAAGGCGATCTACTCGGGCTCGCTGGACCTGCGCGCGGCAGTGACGCTGGCCAAGAGGGGCGCATGCTGACCCGCCGCATCATCCCCTGCCTGGATGTCAAGGACGGCCGGGTGGTCAAGGGGGTGCAGTTCGTCGAGTTGCGCGACGCCGGCGACCCGGTGGAGGCCGCCGAGGCCTACGACCGCCAGGGGGCCGATGAGCTGACCTTCCTCGACATCACCGCCAGCCACGAGAAGCGCGGCATCATCCTCGACGTGGTGGCGCGCACCGCCGAGCGGGTCTTCATGCCGCTGACCGTCGGCGGCGGAGTGCGCGAGATCGCCGACATCCGCAACCTCCTCAACGCCGGCGCCGACAAGGTCTCGATCAACACCGCGGCGGTCCATCGCCCCGAATTCGTCCGCGAGGCCGCCGAGCGCTTCGGCTCGCAGTGCATCGTCGTGGCCATCGACGCCCGTCGCGTGCCGGGGAGCGATCCGCAGCGCTGGGAGGTCTACACCCACGGCGGGCGCAAATCGACCGGCATCGATGCGCTGGCCTGGGCGGAGCGTATGCAGAGCTACGGGGCCGGGGAGATTCTCCTCACCTCCATGGACTGCGACGGCACCAAGGCCGGCTACGACATCGCCCTGACCCGGGCGGTCAGCGACCGGGTGGGCATCCCGGTGGTGGCCTCCGGCGGAGTCGGCAACCTCGAGCACATCCGCGCCGGGTTGGTCGAGGGGGGCGCCAGCGCGGCCCTGGCGGCGAGCATCTTCCATTTTCGCGAATATACTATTCAAGAGTGCAAAGAATACCTGCGCGAGCACGGCGTCCCGGTAAGGCTGTAGGACCGATGAACGCTCCCTCTCCCCTTGTGGGGGAGGGCCGGGGCGAGGGGTCGCAGACACACTCCGGGGGGGATGAATGAGGTTTCCATGACCGAACACAACGACATTCTCGACGCGCTCTACCAGGTGATCCTCGAGCGCAAGAACAACCCGGGGGCCCAGTCCTACACCGCCTCCCTCTACGCCAAGGGGCTCGACAAGATCCTCGGCAAGATCGGCGAGGAGGCCACCGAGGTAGCCGTCGCCGGCAAGGGTGGGGATCCCGGTCAGGTCATCTGCGAGTCCGCCGACCTGCTCTTCCACCTGCTGGTCCTGCTCGCTTACTACGACCTGCCGCCGGAGCGGGTCTATGCCGAGCTGCGCCGGCGTTTCGGCACCTCCGGCCTCGAGGAGAAAGCCTCACGCAGCAGGGATTGAAACCTTGCCTTGGTGATGAAAAAAAGACTCTCAGGGGAAAAAGCCATGACCATCCAGGAACAACTCGCCGACGCGATGAAAACCGCCATGAAGGCCCAGGACAGCTTGCGCCTCAACGCCATCCGCATGGCCCGCACCGCCATCAAGAACGCCGAGATCGAAGCCCGCGGGGCCCTTGACGAGGCGGCGGTGATCCGGGTCCTCTCCACCCTGGTCAAGCAGCGCCGCGAATCCGCCGAGGCCTACCGCGGAGTGCGCCCGGAGCTGGCCGCCAAGGAGGAGCAGGAACTGGCCATCCTCCAGGAATTTCTCCCCTCCCAGCTCGACGAGTCGGAACTGAAGGCGTTGATCGAGGCCGCCGTGGCGGCGGTCGGCGCCAGCGGGCCGCGGGATATGGGCGCGGTTATGAAAGTGGTTACGCCGCAGACCACCGGGCGTGCCGACGGCCGCCTGGTCAGCGAACTGGTCAAGGCCCGCCTGGCCGGCTGATCCAGGCTCCCGGCGGGGGGGGAGGGTGCGATGAATGTCTTCGATTCACTGATCATCGTGGTTCTGGCCCTGATGCTGGCCCGCGGGCTGTGGGCCGGACTGATTCGTGAAGTCTGCGGAATTGCCGGGCTGTGGGTCGGCGCCGCGCTGGCGGCGCGCTACGATGAGCCGCTGGCCGCCCAACTGCCGGCCTGGAGCTGGATTCCCCCCGGGCAGGTGCAGGGGGCCTGCTTCGTCGTCCTCCTCCTGGCCACCCTGCTTTTCTTCGGCATCCTCGGCACAATTCTCTCCCGAGTCTGCCAGGCCGTGTTGCTCGGCGGGCTGAACCGGGTCCTCGGCGGCCTCTCCGGCCTGGCCAAGGGGGCGCTGTTCCTCAGCCTTCTCCTCTACGGCCTGTTCAGCACCGCCTGGTTTGCCGAGTCCCGCCAGCAGTCGCGCCTGGCTCCACCCTTCGTGACCTTCGGCGAGCGCCTGCTGGCCGGCGGCCAGCGGCTGCTGCACTGAGCCGGCAATCTGCTCCAAGGTGGTGACCCTGACTCCCGACAGCCTCGAACTGCTCGAGTTTCCGGCGGTTGCCGCCCATCTCGCCGGTTACACCCAGACGACTCCCGGGCGGGCCCTGGCGCTGGCCCTGCGACCCCTGGCCGAGGCGCAAGAGGTCGCCGCCGCGCTCGCCGAAGCCGGTGAGGCCATGCGCCTGCTCGCCGAGGCCGGCCCGCTGCCGATCGGCGATGGCGACGATCTCGGGGAACTCTATGTGCGGGTCCAGGTCGAGGGGACGCTCCTCGACGCCGGCGAACTGGTTGCCGTGCGCTACGCCGCCGAGGCGGCGGCCGCCTGCCGCGCCCTACTCGGCCGCGCCGGCGGCGACTGGCCGCGCCTGCGCGAGCGGGCTGCGGCGCTGGTCCTCCTGCCGGAACTGGTCGCCGCCATCCGCCGCGCCATCGGCGGCCACGGCGAGCTGCTCGACAGCGCTTCCGCCGAACTCGCCCGCCTGCGCCGTGAGGCCCTGGCGGCCCGAGCCCGCATCAGGCGCCAGCTGGAGACGGTCCTCGCCGATGAGCGCTACGCCGGGGTCTTCCAGGAACAGCTGATCACCGACCGCAACGGCCGCTACGTACTGCCGGTGCGCACTGATTACGCCGGGCGGCTGCGCGGTTTCGTCCACGACGTCTCGGCCAGCGGCCAGACCCTCTTCGTCGAGCCGGTGGCGGCGCTGGAGGGGAACAACCGCCTGCAGACCCTGCTGCGCGAGACCCGCCGCGAGGAGGAGCGCATCCTCCTCGAGCTGTCGGCGCTGGTTCGGGGCGCCTGCGCGGCCCTGGCCGCCAACCAGGCGATCCTCGCCCACCTCGATCTGCGCCAGGCCGTGGCCCGCTACGCCGCCGCCAGCGAGGCGGTCATCCCTGAGCTTGCCGGGCGACCGCTCCTCGAGCTCTTTTCCGCCCGTCACCCGCTGCTGACCCTCAAAGGTGCCGCCGGGGTGGTGCCGATCGACCTGCGCCTCGATGAAGAGACCCGGGCCCTGGTGATCAGCGGCCCCAACACCGGCGGCAAGACCGTAGCCCTGAAGAGCGCCGGGCTGCTGGTGCTGATGGCCCGCGCCGGGCTGCCGCTCCCCTGCGCGCCGGGGAGCCGGCTCTACCCCTTCGCCCCGGTCCTCGCCGACATCGGTGACGAGCAGAGCATCGCCGCCAGCCTGTCCACCTTCTCCGGGCACCTCTGCCGGATCCGCGCCATCCTCGCCGCCGCCGATGAGCGCACCCTGGTGCTTCTCGACGAACTCGGCACCGGCACCGACCCTGCCGAGGGGGGCGCGCTGGCCCTGGCGCTCCTCGACCTGCTGCGCAAGGCCGGCGCCCGGGTCATGGCGACCACCCACCTGCACCTGATCAAGGGCTACGCCCACCTCGAAGACGGAGTAGCCAACGCTGCGGTGGAGTTCGACGCCGAGACCCTGCTCCCCAGCTACCGGCTGCATTACGGCATCCCCGGGGCCAGCCACGCTTTCACCATCGCCCGCCGGCTCGGTCTGCCGGAGGAGTTGCTCGCCGGGGCGGAGAGCTATCTCGGCCACGGCGAGCGCCAGGGGCTGGCGGTCCTCGAGCGCCTCCAGGCCCTGCGCGCGGCCCTCGACGAGGAGCTCCAGACCGCCGGGACGCTGCGCCGCCAGGCCGAGGCCGAGCAGGATCGCCAGCGCCGGCTGCGCGAAGAGCTGGAAAGCCGCCAGCGGGCCATCCTCGAAGATGTCCGCCAGCGCGGCAGCCGCCTCCTCGGCGAGGCCGAGCAGCAGCTCCGCGAGCTCTTCCGCGGCGTCCGCGGCGAAGCCCTGCCGCCGGTCCAGGAGCGGGCCCGCCTGAGCGGCGAACTGCGCGCCCTGCGCGGCCGCCTGCCGCAGCCGGCGGTCATGCCGCGAGGAGTCGTCCCGGTGGCCGTGGCCGCCAATGAGCTGCTCTTCGTCACCGCCCTGGGGATCGATGCCCGGGTGATCGGCAGCGAGCGCGGCAGCGTCGAGCTGGAAATCGGCGGCAAGCGCCTGCGCCAGCCCCTGTCGGCCCTGCGCCAGTACCAGCCGCCGCGCTTCGCCCCGGCTCCGGAGACAGCGGTCAAAGTCCGCGACAAGGTCGAGCGGCGCGCTTTTCGTCCGCGCCTGCTGCTGGTCGGCAAGCGCGGCGACGAGGCCCTGGAACTGGCCGCCGAATTTCTCGACCAGGCCCTGCTGCATGGCGAGCGCCGCCTTGAGATCGTCCACGGCAGCGGCGAGGGCGTCCTGCGTCGCCTGATTCGCGAGTTTCTCGCCGGGCGCAGTGAAGTGGCCTCCTTCGCGGCGGCCGAGGTGGCCGACGGGGGGGATAACGTAACCGTGGTGGAGCTGAAATGAGCCGCATCGATGAAGAAACCGTCCGCTCCATCCGCGAGCGCAGCGACATCGTCGAGGTGATCGGCAGCTACCTGCCGCTGCGCCGCTCCGGTGCCAACTACCTCGGCGTCTGCCCCTTCCACCAGGAGAAGACCCCCTCCTTCAACGTCAACGCCCCGCGCCAGATCTTCCACTGCTTCGGCTGCGGCGTCGGCGGGAACGTCTTCTCCTTCCTGATGCGCATGGAGGGCCTGAGCTTCCCCGAGGCGGTCAAGCGCCTCGGCGAAAAGGCCGGCATCACCGTCGAGGAGACCGAAGTCACCCCGGCGGACCGCCAGCGGCGCGACCAGCGCGAGCGGCTCTACCGGATCAACGAGGCGGCCTGCGCCTTCTACCACCAGCTGCTCCTCGATGATGCCGCCGGGGCCCCGGGGCGCCGCTACCTGCGCCAGCGCGGCTACGAGGCCGAGACGGTGCGGGCCTTCCGGCTCGGCTACGCCCCCGACCAGTGGGAGGCGCTGACCGGCCACCTCAAGGCCCAGGGGGTGAGCAGCGAAGACCTGCGGGCCGCCGGCCTGGTCCGCGAAGGGCGCGAGGGGCGCGGCGAGCGGGATCTCTTCCACAACCGGCTGCTCTTTCCGATCCTTGATCCCGAGGGTCGGGTGGCGGCCTTCGGCGGCCGGGTCCTGGATGACGGCCTCCCCAAGTACCTCAACTCGCCGGAGACCCCGATCTACCAGAAGAGCCGCACCCTCTACGGCCTCTACCAGGCGCGCGAGGCGATCCGCCAGGCCAGAGCCGTGCTGGTGGTCGAGGGCTACTTCGACCTGCTGGCCCTGCACCGGGCCGGCTTCGCCAACGCGGTGGCCACCTGCGGCACGGCGCTGACCCCCGAACACGCCCGGCTGCTCAAGCGCTACGCCGGGGAGGTCCTGCTCCTCTTCGACGCCGACAAGGCCGGTCGGCAGGCGACCTTCCGGGCCATGGACGCCCTTCTCCCCGAAGGGCTGGCGGTCAAGGCGGTCGACCTGGCCGACGGCGAGGACCCCGACTCCTTCCTGGCCCGTTACGGCGCCGCCGCCTTCCCGCCCTGCCTGGACAAGGCCCGGTCGGTCCTCGAGGTCTTTCTCGACGAGCAGCTGCAGCGCCAGGGGGAGAGCATCGAAGGGCGGGCGCGCGCCGCCGAGGAGGTCGTGGCCCGGGTTCGCCGTCTCCCCAGCGATCTCGAGCGTGACCTCTACCTCAAGCAGCTGTCCACCCGTACCGGTCTCGACCTGCGGCTGCTCCAGGGGCGCAGTGCCCGCAGCGAAGCGCCCCCGGTCACCGCCCGCCCCGCTCCCCGGGCCGCCGCACGGCCGCCGGCCGACGCCGCCGAGCGCACCCAGACCTTTCTGCTGCGGCTGATGCTGGCCGATGAGCGGGCGCGTCGCCAGGTCCGGGATGAGGGGGTCGGCGGGCTCTTTGCCGCACCCTCCCACCGCCTGGTGGCCGAGCACCTGCTGGCCTGCGAGGACGCAGACGGCCAACTTCCCGCCGAAGTCCTCGACAGCCTGGCGGACGCCGAAGGCCAGGCGCTGCTCAGCGGGCTGCTGCTCGCCGAAGAGCGCAAAGGCTGGGCGACGGAGCCGGAGCGGCTTTTCGCCGACTGCCGGCAGGCGGTGGCGACCGCTGCCCGGCGCCGGCGCCTGGCCGAACTGCAGCAGCTGCTGCACGCTGCCGAACGTGCCGGCGACGCCGAAGCCCTCGGCCGTTACGCGCGAGAATTGGTCGAGATTAAAAAAACGCTTTGAGTTTGTGGCCTTTTTGTCTATAATCAATCGTTTAAAGAGGGCCTTACTCCTCTTCAGGCTGGCAGTCAGAAGGATGTGACGATGAGCAAGAAGAACGGCGGCGACGAAGTCCAGCAGCTGATGCAGCTCGGCAAGGAAAAGGGTTTCCTCACCTACGAGGAAGTCAACGACATTCTCCCCCCGGACATGATCTCCTCCGAACACCTCGACGATGTCATGGGGATGTTCGGCGACATGGACATCGAGGTCGTCGACGCCGATCAGAAGATCTCTCTCCCCCAGGAACGCGACGGCGAGCCGATCGGCGAGGAGGGGGAGGAGGCCGAGTTCGACGCCGACGTCATGGGCCGGACCAGCGACCCGGTGCGCATGTACCTGCGCGAGATGGGCCAGGTCTCCCTGCTGACCCGCGAGGGGGAGGTGGAGATCGCCAAGCGCATCGAAGAGGGGGAAGCCCTGGTGGCGCGGGTGATCGTCAAGACCCCGATCGCCTTCAAGGAGGTGGTGAGCCTCGGCGACCGCCTCAACAAGGGGCTGATCAGCGTCGCCGAGATTACCCGCGACTACGATGAGGAAGAGGGCGCCGAGGCCGAAGAGCGCCACCTGGTGCGGGTCGTCGAGTTGATCCAGCGGGTCCGCGAGAGCTACGAGCGCTTCATGGCTCTGCGCGAGGAAGCCGCGGCCCTGCCGGTGAAGAGCCGCCGGCCCACCGAGCGGGAGATCAAGGCCCTCAAGGCGGAGATCGGCGAGCTGATGGCGCAGGTCCGCCTCAAGGACCACCAGATCGCCAAGATCCTCGACCGCCTCAAGGAGCTGGCCGAGCAGGTCAAGAAGGCCAAGGCCGAAGTCAAGGCCTGCGAAGACGAAGCCGGACGCCCCTTTGCCGATCTGCGCAAGCTCCTCAAGCGCATGCGCAAGAGCGAGGATGAGGCTCTCAAGGTGGCCACCGAGCTGGGCAAGCCGATGGACACCCTGCTGGTGGTGGAGAAGCGCCTGAAGAGCGCCGAGCGCAAGTTCGCCAAGGTCGAGGAGGAGTCGGGCTTCGCCCCCGAGGAACTGCTCGAGTCCCTCAAAGAGGTCAACCAGGGGGAGTGGCGGGCCAAGCAGGCCAAGACCGAGCTGGTCGAAGCCAACCTGCGCCTGGTGGTCTCCATCGCCAAGAAATACACCAACCGCGGTCTGCAGTTCCTCGACCTGATCCAGGAGGGGAACATCGGCCTGATGAAAGCGGTCGACAAGTTCGAGTACCAGCGCGGCTACAAGTTCTCGACCTATGCCACCTGGTGGATCCGCCAGGCGATCACCCGGGCGATTGCCGACCAGGCGCGCACCATCCGCATCCCGGTACACATGATCGAAACCATCAACAAGCTGATCCGCACCAGCCGCCAGCTGGTCCAGGAGATCGGTCGCGAACCGACCCCCGAGGAGATCGCCGAGCGGATGGAACTGCCCCTGGAGAAGGTGCGCCGGGTGCTGAAGATCGCCAAGGAGCCGATCTCCCTGGAGACGCCGATCGGCGAAGAGGAGGATTCCTCGCTGGGGGATTTCATCGAGGACAAGGGGGTGGTCTCCCCCCTCGAGGCGGTGATCAAGAGCAATCTCTCCGACCAGACCGCCCGGGTGCTGGCCACCCTGACGCCGCGCGAAGAGAAGGTCCTGCGCATGCGCTTCGGCATCGGCGAGAAGTCCGATCATACCCTCGAGGAGGTCGGCCAGGATTTCGCCGTGACCCGCGAACGCATTCGCCAGATCGAAGCCAAGGCCCTGCGCAAGCTCCGCCACCCGAGCCGCGCCAAGCGCCTCAAGAGCTTCATCGAGACCACCTGACCGCAGTCGGGGTCTCGGTCGTAAATTGTTTGACAGGCCGTTTTGGACGGCCGTAGACTTGATTCCTGCAACGGGCCTTTAGCTCAGTTGGTTAGAGCCGGCCGCTCATAACGGTCTGGTCGTAGGTTCGAGTCCTACAAGGCCCACCATCCTTTGCCGGAAAAGATCGTGTGACGCATGCCGACCGCCTTTCATTGCCAACCGTTGATTCCCAGGAGTGCAATTCGACCCTCGAGTTGCACTCTTGGTCTTTCCAGGGGGCGGCAATGAGCGGCCAGGCGGTGCGGGTCCAGGATCTGCTCGGGCTCATCCACACCCTTTACCCTCCGGAACTGGCGGCCGAGTGGGACAACGTCGGCCTGCAGGTCGGTGACCCGACCGCCCGCGTCGAGAGAATCCTGGTGGCCCTCGACCCCGGCGCCGCCGCCGTCGAGGCCGCCCGTGCCGCCGGGGCTGAGCTGCTGATCACCCACCACCCGCTGCTCTTCAAACCGCTGCGCCGGCTCACCCCGGAGGACCCCACCGGGCGGGTCGTCTGGCAGGCGGTGCGCGGCGGCGTAGCAATCATTTCCGCGCATACCAACCTGGACACGGCCGCCGACGGCCTCAACTGCTGGCTGGCCGAGCGCCTGGGGCTGACTGCCGTCGAGCCGCTGCAGCCGGTGGCCGGGCAGCTGCTCAAACTGGTGGTCTACGTGCCGGCCGGCCATGCCGAGGCGGTCGCCGAGGCGCTCTTTGCCGGCGGGGCAGGGCAGATCGGCAATTACGACCAGTGCTCCTTCCGCTCCGCCGGGCTCGGCACCTTCCGTCCCGGTCCCGGGACGCAGCCCTTCATCGGCACTGCCGGTCGGCGCGAGGAGGTCGAGGAACTGCGTCTGGAGACCGTCGTCCCGCGCCGCCGCCTGAGCCGGGTCCTCGAACGGCTGACCAAGGCTCATCCCTACGAAGAAATCGCCTACGATCTGCTGCCGCTTGCCAACCAGCTCCCCGGGGTGGGGTTGGGGCGGATCGGCCGGCTCTCTGCGCCGGAGTCGCTGGTCGATTTCGCCGGACGGGTCCGGAACGCCTTGGGCTGCGGTCCGGTGCGGGTGGTCGGGGCGCTCGAAGGTCCGGTGGCCAAAGTTGCCCTGTGCGGCGGCAGTGGCGCCAGCCTGATCGGTGAAGCCCGCCGGCGGGGCGCCGATGTGCTGCTGACCGGTGATGTCAAATACCATGAAGCCCGCCAGGCCGAGGATCTGGGCCTGGCTTTGATCGATGCCGGCCATTTTGCCACCGAGCGGCTCGCCGCCGGGGAGTTGGCGGCTCGCCTCGGCCAGGTCGCCGCCGGGCGGGGCTGGCCGCTGGAAATTACCGTCTTTGACGGGGAGCAGGATCCGTTCACTATCCGCTGACCCGCTCCTTGCCACGGCAAGCGCAGCGGATCGCCAACCGAGAGGGAGAAATAACGTGCCGGAACAGTTGCAGACTTTAAAGGCCTTGCAGACCCTGGACCGCGAGCGGCGCGATCTGCTGCAGCAGCGCGAGCAGCTCGACAAGGAAGCCCAGGGGCTGCAGGGTGAAGTCGATCGCCTGCAGGGAATGATCGATATCCTCGCCGCCGACCTGGAGGCGCGCCAGGAGCAGCGCCGTGAGCTGGTCGGCAGGCTGGAGCATGAGCGTGGCCTGGCCAGCCGGGCCGAAGCCCGCCTGCCGCAGATCAAGACCCAGCGCGAGTACCTGGCGGTGCTTAAGGAGGTCGACGGTGCCAAGAAGCAGATCAAGGAGCTGACCGACCAGCTGACCGCGGTTGATGGCGAGATCGCCGGGCTGGATGGCGACCGGGCCGAGAAGGATGGCGAGATTGCCGCCGTCAATGAGCAGACCGCCCAGCGCCGCAGCGAGATCGAAGCGGCTGTGGCCGAGTTGGATGGCAGCCTCGGCGAACGCGAGCAACGCCGCGAGGCGCTGACGGCCGGGCTGCCGACCCCCCTGCGCAAGCGCTACGAACTGCTCATGGAGCGCCGCGCCGGCCTGGCGGTGGTCGAGGCCCGCAACGGCGCCTGCCTGGGCTGTCACATGCACCTTCCGCCGCAGCTTTTCAACCGCCTGTACACGGCGAAGGAAGTGCTGAACTGCCCGCACTGCAACCGGCTGCTCTACCTGGGCGAAGGGTAGGGCAGCAGACGGAGGAACCGACTGCCGGCCTCCGGCAGTAAAACAGGCTGAAAGTGTGGTTGGAGAGAGCAGGCGATCGCCGGCCCGCCTCGGCGGGCGGGAGGAAAGTCCGGGCTCCGCAGGGCAGGATGGTCCCTAACGGGGACCGGGGGCGACCCCAGGGACAGTGCCACAGAGAGCAGACCGCCGGTCGGCGCTTCGGTGCCGGCAGGTAAGGGTGAAAGGGTGAGGTAAGAGCTCACCAGTGCCGACGGTGACGCCGGCAGCTCGGTAAACCCCATCCGGAGCAAGACCGAATAGAGGAGCGTTCGAGGGCGGCCCGCCCGAAGCTCCCGGGTTAGGTTGCTTGAGGCCGTCGGCAACGGCGGTCCTAGAGGAATGATCGCCACCCCGCGGCGGGTAACTGCCACAGGGAACAGAACCCGGCTTATCGCTCTCTCCAACCACTTGAAAAACTTCTGCGGAGGCCATCAAACTTAACCTTCCTCGAGACGTTTTTCCTCAAGGCAATGCAAATGAATAAAGCAGTCCAACCTCCATCGCCGACCGTTGAAGCCGATCTCGCCCTCTGGCGGGGGACGGTGGCGCGGGCGCGCGGCGAGCTGGCGGCGCTCCCCGCCGCGGAGCGTGAGTGGCTGCAGGCGCAGGTCGCACTGATCGGCAGCCTCCAGGAGGAGCTCGACGGCTGGTTCCGGGCCATCGACGGGGTGCGCATCTGCACCGACTGCCGGGGCGGCTGCTGCAGCCGGGCGAAGCATCACGTCACCCTGACCAATCTGCTGGCTTTTCTGCTCGCCGGGGAGGAACCTCCCCTGCCGGACTACTCTCTCCCCTGCCCATTCCTGGGGGCCACGGGCTGCCTGTTTCCGCCGGCACGCCGGCCCTTCAATTGCATCATCTTTTTCTGCGAAGAGCTTGACCGGCAGCTGAACGGCGAGCAGCGCCGGGTGCTGGAGGGGATCGAGGCCCAGCTGCGCCGGATTTACCAGTCGATCGCCGAACGCTGCCCGGGGGCCTCCCTGCGCGGGTTGCTGATCGGCGCGGAGCGGGTTGGTGATGCGACGCTGCTGCAGAGCTGCGCCAGGTAAAGGAGAAACGCGATGGAGATCAGTCTCAGCCGTACCAACGGCCGGATCGATGAACTGCTCGACGAGGTACTCCAGCTTGCCGAGGTCTATCACCCCGGGATGATCCGCGAGATCCTCCTCACCGCGCTCAAGGCCGGACAGCAGATCGACTATTTGGCCGACCTCAAGATGATGCGCACCACTCTGCGCGAGATGCGCGATACCACCCTGCTCTTCGGCGCCCACCGCGGCCGCAAGAAGGTGACCATCTTCGGCTCGGCGCGCACCGCCCGCGAGGAGCCGATCTACCGCAAGTGTGTGACTTTCGCCCGACAGCTCAACCGACTCGGCTACATGGTGATCACCGGCGGCGGGCCGGGGATCATGCAGGCCGGCAACGAGGGGGCCGGCGCCGACAACTCCTTCGCCGTCAACATCCGGCTCCCCTTCGAGCAGGAAACCAACCCGGTGATGGGCAACAGCCGCAACGTCATCACCTACAAGTATTTCTTCAACCGCAAGGTGGCCTTCCTCAAGGAGGCTCATGCCGTGGCCCTCTTTCCCGGCGGCTTCGGCACCCTCGACGAGGCGATGGAGACCCTGACCCTGGTGCAGACCGGCAAGAACCCGCCGATCCCCCTGGTGCTGATCGATGATGATGAGGGGGGCTACTGGGAGCCCTGGTTCGAGTTCATGCGCGACACCCTGCTGACCCGCGGGCTGATCTCGGGGGAGGACTTCGGGCTCTTCACCATCACCCGCGACCCCTTCGAGGCGGCCCAGGTGATCAACGATTTCTACCGTATCTACCACTCCTCGCGTTTCGTCGGCAAAACGCTGGTCATCCGCCTCAACAAGCCGCTCAGCGGCGAGCAGATCGAGACTCTCCAGCAGGAGTTCAGCGAGATCGTCGAGCCGGGAAGTCGTCTGGCCATGTCGCCGCCGCTGGAAGTCGAGTACGACCAGCCCGACCTCCTTGATCTGCCGCGCCTGGCCTTCGATTTCAATCAGCGCAACTACGGGCTGCTCGAGGCCTTCCTGCGCCGCCTCAACTCCTTCTAGTGCGCGCCCGTGAGCTGATCGAGAGGCTGGAGCTCCTCCGTCACCCCGAGGGGGGGTGGTACCGCGAGACCTACCGCGCCCACGAACAGCTTGCCTCGGCGGCCCTCCCCGGGCGCTACGGCGGCGAGCGGGCCTTCTCCACCGCCATCTACTTCCTCCTCGAGGCCGGGGATTTTGCCGCTTTTCACCGCATCCACTCCGATGAGCTGTGGCATTTCTACGCCGGCGAGCGGCTGGTGATCCATGTCATCAGCCCCGATGGGCTCTGCCGGGAACTCCTCCTCGGGCCCGACCCGGCCGCCGGCGAGGCCTTTCAGGTCATGGTCCCGGCGGGGAGCTGGTTCGCCGCCGAGCCCCGCGGAAGCTTCACCCTGGCCGGCTGCACCGTGGCTCCGGGCTTCGATTTCAGCGATTTCGAACTGGCCGATTGCGAAGGGCTCTCCGCCCTCTATCCGGAATGCCGGGAACAGATCGGGCGCCTGACGCGCTGAGCAAGGGAGGGTCGATCGGACGGGCGGGGCGAGAGAAAGAAAACGGGGCCGCACCGATGGCGCAGCCCCGCAATTGCTGATGGTGCCCAGGGACGGAGTTGAACCGCCGACACGTGGATTTTCAGTCCACTGCTCTACCGACTGAGCTACCTGGGCAGGAAGTGACTTATTAGCGGAAAGCTCCGCCGCTTGTCAAGCGAAAAGGCGGTCCGGCTTCCCAAGCTGCTTGCCTGGCGCAGCGTTTTCGTTTACGGACCGCGACGGCGGTCCCCCCTAGCAGGACAGGAGACAGGGCAATGATCATCGTCATGAAACAGGGCGCCAGCCGCGACGAACTGGCCGAAGTCAAAAAGCGCATCAAGGACCTGGGCTACAAGCCCCACGTCATCCACGGCGAAACCCGCAACGTCATCGGCGCGGTCGGCGATGAGCGCGGCAAGACCGTGCTGCAGGCCCTCGAATCGCTTTCCGGGGTGGAGAGCGTGGTGCCGATCCTCAAGCCCTACAAGCTGGCCAGCCGCGAGGTCAAGCCCGAGCCGACCGCCGTGGAGATCGCCCCCGGCCTGATGGTGGGCGGCGGCTCCTTCGTCGTCATGGCCGGGCCCTGCTCGGTGGAGAGCGAAGCGCAGATCCTCGAGTGCGCCCATGCCGTCAAGGCCGCCGGGGCCCAGGTCCTGCGCGGCGGGGCCTTCAAGCCGCGCACCAGCCCCTATTCCTTCCAGGGGATGGAGGAGGACGGCCTCAAGCTCCTCGCCACCGCCCGGGCCGCCACCGGCCTGCCGATCGTCACCGAGGTGGTCAACCCCCGGGACGTCGAGCTGGTGTCCCGCTACTCCGACATCCTGCAGGTCGGGGCGCGCAACGTGCAGAACTTCGCCCTCCTCAAGATGCTCGGCCAGCTCGACAAGCCAATCCTGCTCAAGCGCGGCATGGCCACCACCATCCAGGAATACCTGATGAGCGCCGAGTACATCCTCGCCGAGGGGAACCGCCGGGTGATCCTCTGCGAGCGCGGCATCCGCACCTTCGAGACCGCCACCCGCAACACTCTGGACATCTCCGCGGTGCCGGTCCTCAAGGAGCAGACCCATCTGCCGGTGGTCATCGACCCCTCCCACGCCACCGGCCATGCCAGCCTGGTGCCGAGCATGTGCTTCGCCGCCGCGGCCGCCGGCGCCGACGGCCTGATCGTCGAAGTCCACCCGCATCCGGAAACTGCCGCCAGCGATGGCCCGCAGTCGCTGCGCCCGGCCCAGTTTGCGCAGATGATGGCCAAGCTGCGCGAGTTCCTGGCGGTCGCGGGGAAAACCCTCTAGCCGGCCCAATGGCGGGCAAAATCACACCTCACGCATACTTGGCAGGGGGCGCCAAAAGGAGTATCTTGGCGCCCTGTCTGCCACCCCTGTCGAGGCTTCGATCATGACTCTTGAGCAACTGGCCCTGAAAGTCCCGACCATCCTCTCCCCTGCCCTTCTTCGCCTACTGCATGGACACCCACGACAGCCTGAAGCG
>CAYQLP010000033.1:0-8553 GCA_964418505.1 uncultured Geobacteraceae bacterium
TGACCGGGGGCTTGAGCTGGCAGGCCGATTACGTGGCGGCGCTGCGCGCCGATGAGAAACAGCTCGACCTCTCCGGCTGGGTGACCCTGACCAACCGCAGCGGCACCGCCTACCGCAACGCCCTGCTGCAGCTGGTTGCCGGCGACGTGCACCGGGTCCGGGAGGATCTGCTCGCCCCGCGGGCCATGCTCCTCGAGGGCGGGATGGCCAAGGCGGTCCCGGCGATGAGCGAGGAGAGGCTCTTCGACTATCACCTCTACACCCTGCAGCGTCCCACCACCCTCAAGGAGAACCAGACCAAGCAGGTCGCGCTCCTCGAGGCCGCCGGTGTGCCGGTGCGCAAGGAGTACCGCCTCGACGGCGCCCCCCACTACTACCAGGGCCGTGCCGGCGATCTCGGCGAGAAACTGAAGGTCGGGGTGTTCCTCGAGTTCGCCAACCGCAAGGCGGCCCGGCTCGGCCTGCCCCTCCCCCGGGGCGTGGTCCGCGTCTACCGGCAGGACCGCGCCGGCCGGCCGCAGTTCATCGGTGAGGACCGCATCGACCACACCGCCGAGAATGAAACCGTCCGCCTCAAGCTCGGCGAGGCGTTCGACGTTAGCGCCAATCGCAAGCAGACCGACTTCCGCAAGCTCGGCGGTGACGGACGCTATAACTACCGCTTCGAGAGCGCCTACCAGCTCCTCCTGAAAAATGCCAAAGACGAAGCGGTGACGGTGACAGTGGCCGAACCGGTCCCCGGCGACTGGAAGATTCTCGAGGAGAGCCAACCGCACCGCAAGGGAGCAGCCAACGCCGCCGTTTGGGAGGTCGCCGTGCCGGCCAAAGGCGAGACGCTGCTGCGCTACCGGGTGGAAGTGAATTATTGAGCAGAGCAGCAGCAAGTCAGAGATGAGAAATTAAGCAGAAGGGCCGGCAATCGCCGGCCCTTCTGCTCTTTGTGCGATAAAGCCCGCCGAAACTCAAATGGTATGGACCTGGACTTCGGTTTCGACGAAGACACTGGCGATCTGTCCACCCCCCAGGTCGGCGGTATAGAGTTCAAACTGCTGCCCCGAAGAGCTGGGTGGCGTGGGCCCGGCGGAGTTCCAGGCCCCGCCGCCGAGTTCGACGACGTCGCCCGGGCTGCCGAGGATGTAGAGCGTATCGGTGTCCGAAGAGTCGAGGACATCCTGGGCGTTGAGCCTGACCGTCGTGCCGACGTCGTCATTCGGGTCGATTGCCGTGGTTGAGGTTCCCGCCTCCTCGGTGATGAGGACCCCTTCGATGCCGTGGATGTCCTTGCCGGTCAGGTCGACCAGGACGTTGTTTCCCGGACCGAGGGTATTGCTCTCTTGCGCCGAACCGAGCTGTGACAGCGCCAATGCCCCCTGGTCGACCCGCAGCAGGTCGAAGCCGGCACCGCCGTCGAGGTGGTCGTTGTTGAGGGAGTCGTAAACCAGGAAGTCATTGCCCCCGCCGCCATGCAGGATGTCGTGCCCGGCGCCGCCGTTGAGCACGTCCTGCCCGTCGCTGCCGTTCAGGCTGTCCTGCCCGTCGGCGCCATAGAGGTAGGTGAAGGTGCCCGTGGTTGTATCGGTCAGGGGGTTGTCATCGTCATCACCGTCGATCGACAGGGTCTTGGCCTGAACCGGCGGCGGGTCCCCCGGATCGATGACCGTGGTGATGGCGGTCGAGGTCGAGTTCGTACTCGCCGTGTTGTTGAGTTCGAGCGCCGTGTTGCCGCTCCCCTGGATAACCACCCCCTCCAGGGTGAGATCGGTGATGATCGCTTTGCCGACTCCCGCCGCTTCGATGGACAGGGCATAGTGTTTGGCGGGGTCGATATTGAAGCCGACATCCTGGACGACGTGGTCCTGCTGTCCCTGCTCATAAAGAGTGTAGACCTTGGCCGCGGCGTGCAGCGGCTCATCGGTTTCCGCGAAGGTCAGGGTGACGAACTGCTGCTGGGTGTTGGAGTTGGTGGTCATGATGCCGTTGAGGATGCGCGGTTCGTAGTCGTCGATGTTGATGGTGGCCGTTTCCTGGCCGGCAACCAGGGTTGCGCTTCCATAACCGATGGCTGCCCCGCTCAGCGACAGGCTGAGATTTTCAGCACCTTCCGGCAGGCTGTCGAAGAAGGTGCTCAGGCTGACGTCGAACGATGCGGGGTCGCCAGCCGCCCAGGTTACCTGGAGGCTGGTGGCGGTGACGGCGTCGACGGTCAGGCCGGCAGATTCGGCGGCACTCTTGATGGCGAGGAGAATGTCACCGTAATCGCTGCCGCTCATGCCGGTGAAGTCGCCGTCGCGGGCGCTGCCGCCGATGGTGATCATCACCGAGGCGGTGTTGCCGGAAGTCAGCGCCCCTCCGTCTCTGGTAATCGTAAAGGTTGCCGTATCGTCGCTGGTGCCGAACTCGGAGAGGGTGGCCTGCTGGGTGGGGGCGTCGTTCGCGGTCAGCTTGGAGGTCACACCGATGGCGAAGGTCACGGCCTGGTCGCTCTCGGTGAGGGTGACCGCGTCGCTGGGGGTGACGATGGAGGCGGTGCCGAAGGTGATAGCGGCGTCGCTGAGAGTGGCGACGATGGTCTCGGGCCCCTCGATGGCGTCGTCATCGACGGCGGTCAGCGTAAAGGTCAGGGTGTCGGCCGCTCCGGAGAAGGTGAGCCTGCCGGTGGCGCTGTCGAAGGTCACCCCTTCGGTGGCCGCGGCAGCGGTGGCGATGGCGGCGGCCAGCGCCGGGTCGTAGTCGGTGCCGCCGGTGGCGGAGCCGCTGGCGGCGATGGTGACGCTGGCGAGGTTGCCGTCGTTGAGGGTGCCGCCGGAGCGGGAGATGGTGAAGGTGGCGGCCTGGGCGAGCTCCTCGCTGATGGCCTCGACATCGGCGCTGATGGCGAAGGTGATGTCTTGGTCGATATCCGGGGCTGGCGGCGCGGTCACCGCGGCCTCGTCACTCGCCAGTTCGGTGACAAGCCGAACGCCCGGGGCATCGGGATCCTGCGTGCCGAGCTTGTCAAGCCCGTCGATCACGCTGCCCATGTCATCGTCATACTCACCGACCCCGCCGCTCGCCGCCGACACCCCGGCGGCAACCACCGGAATCTCCACCGAGAGCGCGGTCAACAGGATATCCCCGGCCACCACGCTGCCGTTGGCAAAGATCAGCAGCGGCGACACCCCCTCGGCGATCATCGCGGCAAAATCACCGAGAACCAGTACCGCACCACCAGGGAAGTCCATCTGCAAATCATCCCCGACCACCGTCACGGTGACGTCGTCCAGGCTGAAGGGCACCTCGATCACCTGCTGCGGTTCCAGTTGAACTCTCACAGTCTGTCCCGGCGGCGGTGCGGCCAGGACGATCGACTGTTCACCTTTCATGAGACTGCTGCCACCTGTGCTTGCCATGGTTCGGGCCTCCCTTCTTGCGCTCTGCGGGTTTGACCCCCTCGATCTAGTTCACGCTATTGCTGCACCAGCACTCGTTAATCCTGGCCGCCACGCCGCGCCGCTCCCCGACGCTTTCCACGCGCAGCACCTCCCCCCTGCATTCGAGCCGCAGGACCCTGCCGGGGCAGGCGTAGTCAAGCGGCACCGAGAAGTCGATGCGGCGTCCCGCTTCGAGATCCTCCCCGGTTACGAAGTAAATCCCGGATTTGCTGATATCCCGCGAAAGACCGCTGCCGTTGACCATTCTGACCGGCGCCTCGAGAGGGATTCGCTCTTCCTGCCTTCGTTCCATCGTCATCGCAGTACCCCCTCGGTCGCAGACCTGTTTGCCATTCTTTGCCTACTTTTAGCAGGGGAAAGCCGGCCCGCAATAAAACCGGAGTAAAAGGTTTCTATCTCCTTGGTTTATGTGAATCCTGTAAAATCAAACATTTAGGTGATATAGGGTGAAACTTTTCGGTGTTGGAGGTTTCGGGAAGGGAGTGACGCGGGGGAGTATCAGGAAGGGTAAAAAAAAGCGGGGCCGGCATGCCGGCCCCGCAGGTTGCGGGAGAACTCCAAAAGAGATCAGATCGTGTGCGGGTTGTGATCGACCTGGATCTGTATGTGGCTGGTGAGGTCACTCACGCTGTTGATGCTGCTGAAGTCACCGGCCGATTCCGCATGCAGGGTGACGGTCGTCGCTTCCGCGGCCGCACCGTGGACCGTAAGCTCAATCGTAGAACCGTCGATTTTATTGAACTCCACATGTTGTGCCTTTGCCGGATTGAGCAGGTCGTCGAGCGTATAGCTCGAGTCGCCGTTGTTGTCGAGAACATCGTAGAACTTGATAGTGTCTGCGGTCCCCCCGATTCCGGCCTTGAAGTCCATGATGTGGTCATGCCCCTCGCCGCCATTCGCGCTGTAGCCGAAGATGTCGCCGCCGATGTCGTCGGTGGCGGTCTGGGAGGTCGTCACCGACGGCGCGGCCTGATTGGTGGGGGTGGTGCCGGTCTGTTCTGTTGTAGCATTAACGGACTGGACGTTGGACCCATCCACTCTGACCGTGCCGCTGATGGACAGTGAGGTCGCATGAGTAATGGTAAAAGAATCGCTACTGGGATCATTTTTGACATCATAGGCGGCGTTTGTGAGAACGGACTTCAATGACGACTGCGCATCATCAAACCGGGCTGAGTCGCTAGATCCTGAGTTTAACCCGTCACTTGTGTAAGTGGTACTACCTATCCTGATGCTAACCGTATCGTTAGAGTCGAAATTGCTCGAAGAATTAAAATCTACTTTGTAAATGTAGGGAGCGCTGACATCGTTGCTATTGTCCACGGCCGCTGTCACCTCAAAGGCATTGGCGGTGCCGGCATTGCCGGTCAGGGTGACCGCGTTACTGGTCAGGTTGTCGGCCCAGGTGACCCCCTTGGCAATGAGGCTGGCAGCCAGGGTTACGACGCCGTCGACGCTGACGTCTTTCAGCGCGTCATAGACGTTCTCGGCGGTCAGCGCCCCGGCCACCACCGTGTGGCTGTAGGTAACGCCGTCGACCGTGAGTGACACCACGTCGCCGGCATCGTAGCCGGAGGCGAAGGTCACCTTGGTGACCTGCCCCTGGCCGGCGACGAAGAGCCCTTCGCCGCCGGAGAGGATGTCATTGCCTTTGCCGCCGATCAGCAGGTCATTGCCGTCCTCCCCGCGCATCAGGTCGTGGCCGTCGCCGCCGCGGAGGAGGTCATCACCGGTGCCGCCCTCGATGCGATCGTTGCCGCCGAGGCCGGAGAGCACGTCGTCGTCGCCGAAGCCGCGGATCAGGTCATCGCCCTCCGTGCCGGAGAGAGTGTTGGCGGCATCGGTTCCATCGATGGCCGTGTTGCTGATCTTGATTACCAGGCTGGCGGTGTCGGAATCGCCGTCGGCCTGGGCCAGCTTGTAAGTGAAGGTCTCGATCTGACCGTTTGAGGTGATGGCGTTGGTCGGGGTGTAGATGTAGGCGCCATCGGCGTACATGACCAGCGAGCCGTAAGTGCCGGTCACCGTCGTCCCGCCGCTGGTGGCGGCCACGTAGGACGAACCGTTCCAGACCGACAGGCTGGCGATGCCCTCCGAGCCACCGTCGTCCACCGCTGCCCACGGGTCGGAACTGTCAGCGTAGTTATTGGGATCGGTCAGCACGTTACCGGTCGCGTTGTTGCCGGAGGTGGTGACGTCGAGGTGGATGTTGTCGATGGTCAGACGCGAATCATCGCTGCCGTAACCGTCACTGACAGAAAAGTAGATCCGGTAGCTGGCCCCGGCGGTTAGCGCGCCGGTGGTGATGGTCCCGGAGGTGTTGCTGTCAGGGAAGGTTCCCGTATTGCCGGTCCCTGTCTGGGCGGTCCAGGTGCTGCCGACCAGTTTGTAGAGGGTCCAGGTGACCGTATCGGTGCTGGCGGTATTCGCTCTCGCATAACTGAAGCTCAGGGTGGTCGAGCCGGTGGCGCCGACCGTGAACTGCGGGGTCAGCAACTGCGCCGCACCTGAAGAGGAATCGTTATTGTCCTCGATGACCAGCGCCCCATTGCTGATCGACGCATCCAGGGTCGAATAGCTGAGGGAACTGACGATCCACTTGTTGGTGGTGGTCAGGAAGCTGAGGACGTTGGTGTTGCCGTCTACAGTCGTCCGCTCGTCGCCACTTGGGGACGAACTGTCAGTGCTGTCGAAGATCCAGGGGTTGTAGCCGGAACCGCTGCTGGCCGGGTTGCTGGTGCTGCTGAAATCGGCCAGCATGACCTGGGTATTGTTCTGGACGCTGTCGTTCGGCGCGGTCTGGTTGTAGTTGTCGTAGGCGAGGACCTCGCTGCTGTCGGTGATCGACAGGCTAAAGGTCGCCGAGGCCGTCGAACCGTCGGCGTCCTGGACGGTATAATTCAGCGCTTTGGTCAGCGGGTCATTCACATCGACACCGGTCCCGGGGGTGAAGGTATAGCTGCCATCTCCCTTGAGGACCACCGTACCGACGTTGCCAAGATCGTATGTGTGGCTATCGGTCAGGCTGGTGAAGGTGTGGCTGTCTGTACCGTAGCTGGCCGAGACCAGTTTCTGCGTCGTCCAGCCGTCGGTGCCGGCGGCATCGTTGGTCAGGATGTTGCCGGTGACCGGCGTCACGTCGAACTTGATGGTTCCATCCAGCACGGTGTTCAACTGGCTCTCGGTGGTCACCGCGATGCCGTCTAGACCGGTCTCGGCCGCGCCGTCCCAGGCCACCGGGTTCAGCGGGGTCTGGGTGACGCCCGAACCGATGCCGATGGCCTGGGCGATGATGTCATTGCTATTGAGGAAAGTTTTCCAGAGCGCTTCCTCTCCGGACTGAATCCCTGCGTCGGGATCGGTGCCCGAGGTATTGCCATGAAGAGTACCGCTCAGAGTACTCTCAGTGCCTAACGCGTAATTCGGAACACCGTCGGAGAAGAAGTACAGCAGGTTCTGCGCCCCGGCAAGCTTGCCGGCGTTGGTGAAGGCACTCATGGCCGTAGAGAGCCCGGCGTCGTAGTTGGTGTACATGTCACTGCTTATGTCATTCAGCAGGCCGACTGCTTCGCCTACCGTCACCCAGCCTTTGCTGACGTCGCTGGCAGCAGTGCTGAAGGTCACCAGGTTCACCCGGACATCGCTGGTTTCCTGGTAAGTCTCCAGCAGGTGGGCAATCGCCAGCTTGCTGGCGTCCAGGCGGCTCATCGACTGGCCGTCATAGGTGACCGTGTCGTCCATGCTTTTCGATACGTCGAGGACGATCATGATGTTGTTGGGGCGGGGTTCGCCCTCGGTTGCCGAGGCGCTGTCGTTGACAGCCATAGGCCCGTCATCCTCAATCTTGAAGACCCCCTGGCCCAGGTTGATGCTGGCCGAGGCCTGGTCGCCGTCGGCGTCGGTGACGGTCTGGGTGATCATAATGGCGTTGGCGCTGGTCGTGGTCAGGGTCGCGGCCGCATCGCCGCCGGTGCCATCGTGCCAGATGTTGGCCTGCTGGGAGAAGGTGACCTTGCCGAAGTCCGCGGAGGAGGAGTCGTTGTTGACGCTGATGGTGAAGTAGGTGGTGCTCCCCACCTTGCCGAGGATGTCGCCATCACTCATGCTCAGCATGATCTGCGCGCCCTTGCCCAGGCCGCCGGTGGGGCTGGTATCCGTCGGGTCGAGCGCATAGAGGCCGGAGCCGACGCTGCCGGAACTCAACGACAGCGCATAGCTGACGCTACCCGCGCCGTCGGCGCCGTGGGCAACCGTGTCGAAGTTGTCGGCGAAGCTGGCAGTAGTTGTACGTATCCCGTCGTTGATACCGTCATTGATGACCGGGCTTTCTGTCGGCGCAGGGACCGCCGACTCATCCAGGGTCAGGATATCTGCACTGCTCCCCGCCTTGACGCCGGCGCTCGGCACGTCGTCGACAATGTCGATGGTGATGGTGGCACTGTCTGATATGTCCGCTTTATCCGTGATCCCCACGGTAAAGCTGTCGCCGCTCACCACCTTGTTGTTACCGTTGTTCGCGTCAGGGGAGGTATCGAACGGCTTGAGCAAGGTGTACTGATAGGTGAACTTGCCGTTTTCGTAAGCCGTCAGCTCCACTTCCCCATAGGTCGTCTCGACCTTGGAGCCGATCAGGTCGTCCAGGCCACCTCCGCCGACCTCAAAATCGGTGCCGTTGAGAGTAAGCTTGGCGATGTCACCGAGGCCGTCTGGATCGCTAATGGTGAAGAAGCCGGTCACTATTTCAGAGCCGTTCCCGGCTGCCGAGCCCGCGGGGGGGCCCGTGATGCCGGCCTCGTAAACGGTCTCGGGCAGCGTGTCGGCAGTCCCGTCCTGGTTTGTGTCGGTGGTAATGGAGGGCGTCTCATTGACGTCCTTCTCATTGAGGGTGACGTCGATGTCGGTGCTCAGTGTGCCATCGGAGGCAGTCACAACCAGTGAGTGGGTGTTGGCGTCAGTTTCAAAATCGTCGGTAAAGGCTTTGACGCCGGCCTCTGTCAGGCTGATCTCGCCGGTATCAGGGTCAATCTGATAGAGCGGATTGGCTTTGAGGGTGTCGGTCTCCAGGTAGACGTTGGTCTTGATGGTGTAAGTAACGGTGTCGCCATCGACGTCGGTGGCTTTG
>CAYQLP010000033.1:8653-20760 GCA_964418505.1 uncultured Geobacteraceae bacterium
AGGAGTAGCTCGTCACGGTCTCGGTCGGATTCTCCGGGTCCACGAAAGCCGGGGCCTCGTTGAGGTCCTTCTCATTGAGGGTGACATCGATGTCGGTGCTCAGTGTGCCATCGGAGGCAGTCACGACCAGTGAGTGGGTGTTGGCCGTGGTTTCAAAATCGTCGGTGAAAGCGGCCACCCCGGCCTCTGTCAGGCTGATCTCGCCGGTATCGGGGTCGATCTGGAAGAGGTCCTGGCCGTCGAGCTGGACGTTGGTCTTGATGGTGTAAGTAACGGTGTCGCCATCGACGTCGGTGGCCTTGACCGTCCCCAGCGTCACATCGGCGTCAGTGTTCTCGTCGTATTCGAAGGTGTACTTGGTCGCGCCAGGCTCCTGATCTGACAGATCAAATGCCGGCGGATCGTTGACCGGGGTGACGGTGATGTTGACGGTGGCGGTATCGGTGCCGCCCTTGCCGTCGCTGATGGTGTAGGTGAAGCTATCCGGGCCGTTGTAGTTGGCGGCCGGGGTGTAGGTGAAGGTGCCGTCGGGATTGAGGGTAATGGTCCCGTGGGCAGGCGGGGTGAAATTGGTGACGGTCAGCGGATCGCCGTCGGGATCGCGGTCATTGTCCAGTATCTTGATGGTGAGCGACTCGTCCTCTTTGACCGCGACCGCATCATTCACCGCATCCGGCGGATTGTTCTCCACCGGCGGCTCCACCAGCGGATCCTGCTCCGGTTCCTCTTCCTGCGCGGCCGGGGCATTCTGCAACTGGGGATCCAGGATCCCGAGTTTGTCAATCCCGCCCTCCAGGTTGCCCATATCATCTTCGTATTCGCCGGCCCCACCGCTGGAGCCCCCGGTCCCGGCGGCAGTCTGCAGGATCTCGGTCATCAGGGCGGTGAGCAGAATGTCGCCGGCCACCACGCTGCCATCAGCGAAGATCAGCAGCGGCGAGGCGCCCTGCTCGATGACGGTGCCGAAATCCTTGAGGATCAGCCCGGCCTGGCCGGCAAAGGCGATGTGCAGGTCGTTGCCGATCGGGGTGACGGTGACGTCATCCATGCTGAACGGCACTTCGATCATCTGGCTCGGAATTACCTTGACGGTAAGGGTCTGCCCCGGTGCCGGAGTCGGCAGCTTGACAATCCCTTCGGTGGGAGTCGGGGCTTTCTTGGAAACGGTGGCCATGGTCTTACCTCCTGGTAGTTGACAGCTTTTGAGTGGTCCTCAGCTGATTGATGACGTTAGTCCTGGGTCTAGTGGACCGCCTGGGTGCACCAGCATTCCTGAATACGGGCGGCGACCCCGATTTTCTCGCCGAGAACCTCGACGCGCAGGATCAGCCCCTGGCATTCGAGGATGATTGGCTTGCCGGGGCAGACGTAGTCCAGCGGCACGGAAAAGTTGATCGCATTTCCCGGCTGCAGTTGCTGGTCGGTCACGAAATAGATTCCCGAAGGACTGATGTCGCGGGTCATTCCGGTCGTGTTGCCGAGGTTGACCGGGGCCTCGAGGGCGATCCGTTCTTCGCAGCGTTTTTCGGATTTCATAGGGCCTCGGGTGCTACGTTGGTTTCAAGGTGCCTTACAATAACAGTTGGATAAAACTGCACAATCGATCGACAGTTTAGTTTTCTATATCGATAGTTAAGATGGGGGGGGGCGCCTAAGCGGTTGTCTTGCGCAAGAGAGGGTTTTTTTAACGTTGGATATATGATAATCTGCGTTTCTGGGAGGAATAGAGAATGAGCATACGCCTTGTTGTCGCCGATCCGCATCCGATCTACCTGCTCGGCATGGAAGCCTTGCTTGGCGACGAGTCCGACCTGGACGTGCTGGCTGTGTGCGATACCGCCAAGGGAGTCCAGGAGACGGTCTCCCTGCATCAACCCGATCTGTTGATCACCGATATCAGCTTTCGTGACCGTCGGGGGCTCGAGATGGTCGGCGAGTTGCGGCGTGAATACCCGCTGGTCAAGATCGTCATTTTGACCGCTGGCCTCGATGACGAGCAGACCATCGAGACCCTGCGCCTCGGCGTCCAGGGGGTCCTGCTGAAGAGCATGCCCTCGCGCATGCTGGTGCAGTGCATTCACAACGTGCATGCCGGCGGACACTGGATGGAAAAACAGTCGCTAGGGCAGGCTTTCGAAAGGATGCTGCGCTGCGAGGCGGGGGCCCGGCGTATTGCGACTATTCTCACCCCGCGCGAAACCGAGATCATGTGCCTGGTGGCTAAGGGGCTGAACAATCGGCAGATCGCCGCGCAGCTGGCGGTTGGCGAAGGGACGGTCAAGGTCCACGTCCACAACATCTACACCAAGATCGGCGTCAACAACCGCGTCGACCTGACCCTCTATGCCCAGAAAAAGGGGCTGCTCTAGAGGCTCTCCTGCGATAGTCTTGAACCCGGCAAGCAAAAAGCCCGGACCTCGATCGAGGTCCGGGCTTTTTGCTTAAAGAAGAGGCCGGTTTATTCCGCGGCCGCGTACAGGGCCCGGTCCACCTGGAGGCTCTCGTTGAGCTTTCCTTCCAAGGCCAGAAGGCGTTTGACGGCGATCACCTCATTGGCCTTCGCCGTTACCAGCAGACCGGAAGACTGGAAGAGTTCGTTGCGGGCGTCGAGGACGTCGAGCAGGGTCCGCTGGCCGACGTTGAACTGCTTCATGTAGTAATCCAGGGTCTTCTCGCTGCTGGCGGTCGCCTTGCCGTAATCGACGACCTCCTGGCGGGCCGACTCCAGCCTGGCCCAGGTGGCCGCGGCTTCCTCGATTACCTGCACCAACTGGTCATCCTTGCTGCTGGCGGCCTGCTCCTTGCGGGCGATGGCGGCTTTGCGATCGGAAACCGTGGCGTGGCCGTTGAAGAGGTTCCAGCGCAGCCGGACCATCGCCTGGTTGTTGTGTTCCCAGCTGTCGTTGCTCTCTACCTGGTCATCATAGCTGGTGCTCAGCTCCAGGTTGACCTTGGGGAGGAAGCCGGAGTTGCTTAGGTCGACGCGCGCGGCCGCTTCCTTGACGTTATAGTCGAGGGCCCGGACCTTGGGGTTGTTGGCGGTCACGGCCTGGACCAGCTCGTCGAGGCTCTTGGGGGCCTGGTCGGCGGGGATGGCGATATTCTCAAGGCTGCCGGCGACTTTGCCTACCACACGCTGGTAGTTGGCTTCGGCGCCTTTCAGGGTGCTGCGGGTTTCGGCCATGGACGCCCTGGCGCGGGCCAGGCGGCCCTCGGTCTGGGAAACGTCGGCGATGCTGCCGGCGCCGGCTTTCTGGCGCTCGTTGAGCATGCCGAGGATCTCTTCGTGATCACGGACGTTTTTATCGGCCAGCCCGTAGAGGGCGCGCTGGCGGTAGACCTCCATGTGGGCGATGATGGCGTCGAGAGCGATGGCTTCGGCGTTGTCGAAGACGCGCAGCTTGGCCGAGTCGAGCTTGGCCGCCTCAACGCCGACCTGGCTCGAAGTCTCGCTGCCGTCATAGAGCAGCTGGGTCAGGCGCAGCGAAGCTTCGCCGCGGGAGTAGAAGCTGGTGTCGTTGCCTTCATCCCGGGTGGTTTCATCGCTGTGGCTCTCGGTGCCGTAACCGGCAGCCAGGTCGAGGCTCGGCAGGTAGCCGGCCTTGGCCCGGTCGAGTTCGAAGCCGATCGCCTCATGATTCGCTTTGAGGACCTTGAGTCGCGGGCTGTAGCCGAGGGCGGTGGAGACGGTGTCGTTGATGCTCACAGTCGGCTCGGCGGCCTGAACCGACTGGACGCCGGTCAGCACCAGCACGGCGGCGAGGGCAGCGGTCAGCTTCCGGGGGTGATTGTAACGTGACTTGGTCATGGTGAGTCCTCCTGGAATCGGCAAAAATAGACGTTTAGGGTGTTGAATAAATAATACTAATTGTATATGGCTACTCGTTGGTAAGTTATACGGTAAATGCCGGTCTTGCAAGCGGAAATTGAAATTTTTCCGACTGTGGGCCTAATCTTGCCGCACAGGCAGTTGATGACATCCGCTGACGATAAGCGTAGACTGTCAGCCCGTGTGCGGAAATTGTCAACCTGCGGGGGCTGATCAGCGACCAGGGCGGCCCTCCCGCAACCGGGAGGCCGGCTGCCAGGCACAATGAGCATTTTTGCCATGGGCCGGCTGATTTCTTGCATATGATGAACAGCTTGTCTATGTCGAAAGCATACTCAACCTCGATGCGGAGGACGCATGTCAGAAGAAAGTCTACACCTCCGGGAGGGTAGCGCCCCCCCCGCCGACCAGATCAGACCGGTCCCGGCTGGGAGCTTCATCCCCCCCGGGGTGGTCGATTACGAGCCGCCGGTGGTCCGCTGCCTGTCCCTGATCGCCGGGCTGCTTGGCCACCCGGTCTCGACTGTCGCCCTGCGGGCCGGGATGCCGCGCGGCAAGGAGCGCCCCACCCTCCCCGCGGTGCTGCGGGCCGCCGCCCAGGCTGGCCTGCAGGCCAAGGTGGTCCATCGCCCGCAATTGCAGGGAATCTCGCCGCTGACCCTGCCCTGCATCCTGCTTCTTGGCAATGACAATGCCTGCGTTGTCACGGCGTTGAACGGTGAAGCTGCGGAAATCATCGACCCCGAATGGGGCGATGCGCCCAGGACGCTGGCCATTGGCGACCTGGCCGGGCAGTACGCCGGCTATGCGCTGCTGGTCCGCCCCGAGGGGCGGCTCGACCGGCGTGCCGGTGACCAGCGCGAAATCGACAGCCGGGCCTGGTTCTGGGAGAACATTCTCCGTTTCATGCCCATCTACAAGCATGTGCTGCTGGCGACGGTGGTCGTCAACATCCTGGCTCTGGTCGGCCCGATTTTTGTCCTCAACGTCTACGACAGGGTGGTGCCGAACAACGCCTTCGACACCCTGTGGGCTTTGGCCATCGGCGTGCTGATTGCCTACCTCTTCGATTTTCTGCTGCGCAATCTGCGCGCTTATTTCACTGATGTTGCCGGCAAGAACGCCGACGTGCTGATTGCCAGCCGCCTGATGCAGCAGCTCACCGGTATGCGCTTCGATCGTCGCCCGGACTCGGTGGGTACGCTGGCCAACAACCTGCGCGAGTATGAGAGCCTGCGCGAATTCTTCAGTTCAACCACCCTGATGGCCCTGGTCGACCTGCCGTTCCTGGTGCTGTTCATTGCCCTGATCGCCTATATCGGCGGATGGCTGGCCCTGGCGCCGCTGCTGGCGGTGCCGCTGACCATTGCTGTCGGCATGTCGCTGCAGAAATCCTTCCAGAAAGTTGTCGGGGACGCTTACCGCGAGGGGGCGCAAAAGAACGCCCTGCTCGTCGAAGTGATCAACGGGCTGGAGACCGTCAAGACCAGTTCGGCCGAGGGGCAGGTGCAGAAGCGCTGGGAGGAGGTGGTCGGCCTCAATGCGCGCTCCACCGGGCGGGTCAAGGCCCTCTCCAACTTTTCCACCGCCTTTTCCCAGTCGATCTCGCAGCTGGTTGGCCTGATCATTATCGTCGGCGGCGTCTACCTGATTGCCGATGGCAAGCTGACCATGGGCGGGCTGATCGCCTGCAATATCCTGGTCGGTCGGGCCATGGCGCCCCTCGGGGCGATCGCCGCCATGCTCACCCGCCTCCAGCAGTCGCGGACCGCGCTGGCCTCCCTCGAGATGCTCATGGAACTCCCCAATGAGCGGCCGGCCGGCCAGGAGTTCATCCGTGCCGGGGAGCTCTCTCCCTCCCTGGAACTGGAGGGGATCCAGTTTCAGTATCCCAACGCCCAGGTCGCCAGCCTGCAGGGGGTGACGATCCGCATCGCCGCCGGCGAGCGGGTCGGCATCATCGGCCGGACCGGCTCCGGCAAGAGCACGGTGGGGCGTCTCTTTCTCGGTCTGTACCAGCCGCAGGAGGGAAGCGTGCGGCTCGGCGGGATCGATCTGCGCCAGCTGCACGTCGCCGACCTGCGCCATCGCATCGGCTACGTCAACCAGGACCTGCAGCTTTTCTACGGCAGCATCCGCGACAACATCGCTTTTGGCGCCCCCTACGTCGATGGCCAGGCGATCCTGCGCGCCGCCAGCCTGGCCGGGGTCGCCGATTTCGTGCGCGGCCATCCGGCCGGTTTCGACTGGCAGGTCGGCGAGCGGGGGGCCAATCTTTCCGGTGGGCAGCGCCAGGCGGTGGCCATCGCCAGAGCCCTGCTGCTCGATCCGGATATCCTCATCCTCGATGAACCGACCAGTGCCATGGACAACGCCGCCGAGGCCCAGCTGCGCGAACGGCTGGCCACGCTCACCGCGGGCAAGACCCTGGTGCTCTTCACCCATCGCACCAGCATGCTGCAGCTGGTCGACCGCATCATCGTCATGGATGGCGGCCGGGTGGTCGCCGACGGGCCGAAACAGGATGTTCTCAAGGCGCTGCGCGACGGTCAGGTCGCGGCAGCCAGGTAGCGGGGTTCAAACATGGAAGAAAAGTCACAGGCCGCGGCTCCGGCACGAAGTTCCTACCGGGGCTGGCTGCGCTTTTTCAGCGAGGAAGAGGACCTGCTCTACATGAGCGAGGTCGATGCCGCCATTCATCGCCGCGGCCACGCCTTTGCCTACCTGATCACGGTGATCGTCGCCGCCCTGCTGCTGATTTTCCTGGTCTGGTCGGCGCTGACCAGCGTCGATGAAGTGACGCGCGGGATGGGTCAGGTGATCCCCTCGCAGCGGGTCCAGGTGATCCAGAACCTCGAGGGGGGGATCCTCGAGGAGATCATGGTGCAAGAGAACCAGATCGTCAATAAAGGGGATATCCTGGTCCGCATCGACAACAGCGTGGTCTCCAGCCAGTACCGGGATGCCGCCGGCAAGGCTCGTCAATTCCAGGCCTCGGTGGCCCGCCTGGAGGCTGAAGGGGCGGGGCGGAGCTTCGCTCTTCCGGCCGGGATGCAGCAGAATGATCCGGGGATCGCCAGCGAGCAGCAGGCCATCTACCGGGCCCGCCAGCAGCAGATCCAGTCGGAGCTTGGCGTCCTCCAGTCTCAGTTGCAGCAGAAGCTCCAGGAAATCTCCGAAATGGAGAGCCGCCAGGCCCAACTGCAGAGCTCTTATGACCTGACCCGGCAGCAGCATGATATCGCCAAGCCCTTGGCCGAACAGGGGGTCTATGCCAAGGTCGACTTCCTGGCCCTCGAGCGGGAACTGGTCAAGCAGAAGGGGGACATCGACGCCCTCCGGCTGGGGATCCCGCGAGCCCACGCCGCCGCCGAAGAGATCCGCCGGCGCATGACCCAGCGCCAGGCCGAGTACCGGGCGCAGTCCCTGGATGAGCTGAACAAGCGGCGGGTCGAGCTGCAGTCGCTGCAGGAAATGGTTTCGGCGGGGGCCGATCGAGTCGGCCGCACCGACGTGCGTTCGCCGGTGCGTGGCACGGTCAAGCAGCTCAATCTCAACACCCTCGGCGGGGTGGTCAAGCCCGGGGAGCCGATCATGGAGATCGTCCCCCTCGATGACACCCTGCTGATCGAGGCGCGCATCCGTCCCGCCGACATCGCCTTCCTCCATCCCGGGCAGAAGGCGATGATCAAGATCACCGCCTACGATTTTTCCATCTATGGCGGACTGGAAGGGGTGGTCGAAGCGATCAGCGCCGATACCATTGCCGATCCCAAAGGGGAGCAGTTCTACCGGGTCAAGCTGCGCACCCGGGCCGGAACGTTGAGCTATCGCGGAGAGAACCTGCCGATCATCCCGGGGATGACCGCCAGCGTCGACATTCTCACCGGGGAAAAGTCGGTCTTGAGCTACCTGGTCAAGCCGATCCTCAAGATGCAGCAGAACGCACTGCGGGAACGCTAATTTGGAAAGACTACCGCCACCGCTCCGGGGGGGGCTGCTCCTGCTTGGCATCATGCTGCTGGCGGGTTCGTGGGGGTGTGCCGCCAAGGCCGAGCCCCTGCCGGCCGGATCCCCGCCGGTAGAGGAGTTTGCCCCGCTAATCCCGCGCGGCAGCGGGCTCTTCGGCAGCCATGAATTCCGCAGCACCTTGCGGGCCCTCCCCCAGTGGACGCGGGTGATGACGCAGGCCGCCGGGCAGGTCGAGGAGATGACCCGCTGCAACGCCGCCGCCCAGCAATGCTCGGCGGCGGCCCTGAGCTGGCAGAAGATTCTTGGCGAGGCACGCGGTCTCCCCGCGATCGAGCAACTCAAGGCGGTCAATGCCTACTTCAACCGCTGGCCCTACCGGTTGGACATCGATGTCTACGGCGAGGATGAGTACTGGGCGACCCCCGAGGAGTTTCTCCGCCTGTCAGGCGACTGTGAAGACTACAGCATCACCAAGTACTATGCACTCAAAGCTCTCGGCGTCGAGGAGTCGCGGTTGCGTATCGTCCTGCTCACCGACTCGATTCGCGGCGTCGCCCATGCCGTTCTGGCGGTCCGTGAGGGAGATGAGAACTATGTACTCGACAACCTGACCGATATGGTGCTGCCGCACGGCCGCTATGAACACTACCTGCCGCAGTATTCGGTCAACGAACATTATCGCTGGGCACATGTCGCCCCAGGCTTGATGCGCTAGCCGGGCGAGTTACGCCCAACGTGAAAGAGAGGTTGCCATGAGGGTTGAAAATCGCCGCAAGACGGATGTCCTCCCCGCCGAGCTGCATCCCTACAAGCCGGACCAGCGCCGCCGGGTTTTCTGGATCGGCATGGCGGTGATCGCCGCGGTGGCCGTCGGTGCGGTACTCTGGGTCGTCTGGGGGCTGCACGAACGCGAGCGCCAATACGTCGGCAACCTCCAGAAGCGTCTGGAACTGCTCGCTTCGGCGCAGGTTCAGCTGGTCGAAGGGCTGACCCAGGAGGTCCGCCAGCAGGCCAACCGGGTCATCCGCGCAGAACTCTTCCGCCTCTACGCTGCCGAGATCGACCTCATCGAGGATGATGTCGCCCTGCTCGTCGCCGGTCCCCTTCCCGGCCGCGCCCTCAAGCCCGACCAGGTCCAGCTGGCGGCCCAGCTGCCGATGATGCAGAGCCTGCTGACCGAGTTCACCCGCATCTCCGGCTACATCAGCGGCCGGGTGGTCAACCGCAACGGCACGGTCTACATCGCCACCGATGCCACCACCACGCCGCTGCGCCCTGACCAGGCCACCCTGGTCAGGCAGGTTCTCGACCAGCACGAGGCCCAGTTCGGCCCGCTCCGGCATACCGCCCACGGCCTGGTCCTCGAGGCCTTCCTGCCGATCTATCCCCCCGGGGCCGCCAATCGCGAGGCCCGGCCGGTGGCCGTACTGGTGCTGAGCAAGGCGGTTTCCGACCGCATGAATGAGCTGAGCAGCGGCAGCCGGCTGATCGAGCAGGGGGAGAGCATCCGCCTGGTGCAGCGGGTTGGTGCCGCCTACGAGGAGATCGTCCCCTGGCTCCCCGGCGAGCTCCGGCCTGTCGGGGTCCCGCTCGATGTCGATGGCGGCCGCCAGCTGCGCTTTGCGGAACGCTCCTCCCTCTCCGATGCGAGCCGGGTCTATTCGGTGGGGATCCCGGTGAATGACCTCGATTGGTGGATCGTTGCCGAAGCGGACTACGGGACTGCCCGGACCGCGCTGCGTGGTGAGCAGCGGGTCATGATCAGCCTCGCCGCGTTGCTGATCCTGGTCTTCACAGTGACCTTCAGTGCGGTCTGGGCCCGCCTGGTCGGCAACCAGGATCGTCGCCTGGCCAGGTACTTCGAAGGGATGGCGGCGCGGATCGAGAATCAGCGCCAGCTGCTCGACCGTATCAACGGCACGATCGCCGACTACATCGGCCTTAAAGATCTCTCCGGTCGCTACCAGTACGTCAACCCGGCCTTTGCCCGGGCCGTCGGGCGCTCGGCCGAGGAGCTGCTCGGCCTCGATGACGAGGCGGTCTTCGGTTATGACACCGCGCGCCGTCTCGAACTCTCCGACCAGCAGGTGCAGGCCGGCAGCGAGTTGGTCACGGTCAATGAATCGATCTATCTGCAGTCGCGCCAGCATCACCTGCAGGTATCCAAATCGCCGCTGCGCGATGCCGAGGGACGGATTACCGGGATCGTCTCGGTGATCCGCGACATCACTGCCATGGTCGAGACACAGCGCCGCCAGGAGCAGGCGACGCAGAAGACTGTCGAGGCCCTGGTGCGGGCCATCGAGCTGACCGACCCCTACCTGGCCGGCCATTCCCGCCTGATGGGTGCGCTGGCTGCGGAAGTGGGCAAGGCCCTCAACGCCAGCAACCTGGAGACCGCCACCATCGAGACGGCGGCCAACCTGGCGCACATCGGCAAGCTTTTCGTCGACCGTGCCCTGCTCTTCAAGACCGACGTCTACACCGCCGAGGACAAGCAGGCCATGGAGCAGCACGTCACCCACGCCGCCAAGGTTCTCCACGGCATCGACTTCGGGCTGCCGGTCTACGATGCGGTGGTGCAGATGAACGAGAACCTCGATGGCAGCGGCTATCCCAAGGGGCTGCAGGGGGAGCAGATCGTCCTCACGGCCCGGGTCCTCGGCGCAGTCAACAGTTTCTGCGCCATGGTCCAGCCGCGCGCCTATCGCGGCGCCCGGACGGTCGATGAAGCCCTGAAAATCCTGCGCGGCGCCGCTACGGCCTACGACCAGAAGGTGGTCACTGCTCTCGACGAGGTCGTCCACTCCGCCGCCGGGGAAAAACTTCTCGCTCGCCGCCTTCCCCGGAACTGACCCCTCGCTCGGGGCTCCCGACACCGTCGGGGGCCCCGTCGCTTTCAGCCCTTCCTGGCGAAAAAAGTTCCTTTCCCCTTGACATCGGCGACTCTCTGATTATATTTAGGCTCGCTTTGGCACTCGCGCATCTTGAGTGCTAACCGCCGCTGCTGAACAGGCGCATGCCTTCAAACCTGCCTATTTACAGGCAAACGACAGGAAAGGAGTTTCACCATGAATATCAGACCGCTGCACGATCGCATCATTGTCGAGCGTCTCGAGGAAGAGACCAGGACCGCCGGGGGGTTGATCATCCCCGATACCGCCAAGGAAAAGCCCCAGCAGGGGCTGGTTATCGCCGTCGGCAAGGGTAAGAAGGCCGATGACGGCAAGGTCACGCCGCTGGACGTCAAGGTCGGCGACAAGATCCTCTTCGGCAAGTATGCCGGTACCGAGATCAAGATCGACGGCAAGGAATTCCTGATGATGCGCGAGGACGACGTTCTCGGCGTGATCGAAGGCGACAAGAAGAAAAAATAATTCCCGTTAACGACCTACATCCGAGGAGGAAAAGAACATGGCAGCCAAGGAAATCAAATTCGGGCAGGAAGCCCGCGCCCAGATCCTCAAGGGGGTCAACGTGCTGGCCGACGCCGTCAAGGTGACCCTCGGCCCCAAGGGGCGCAACGTGGTTATCGAAAAGAGCTTCGGCGCGCCGCTGATCACCAAGGACGGCGTCACCGTCGCCAAGGAGATCGAACTGGACAACAAGTTCGAGAACATGGGCGCCCAGCTGGTCAAGGAAGTCGCCTCGAAGACCTCCGACGTTGCCGGCGACGGTACCACCACCGCCACCGTCCTCGCCCAGGCGATCTACCGTGAAGGGGTTAAGCTGGTCACCGCCGGCCACAACCCGATGGAGATCAAGCGCGGCATCGACAAGGCCGTCGAGGCGGCGGTCGATTCGCTCAAGAAGCTCTCCAAGCCGGTGAAGAACCACAAGGAGATCGCCCAGGTCGGGACCATTTCGGCCAACTCCGACGAGACCATCGGCAACATCCTCGCCGAGGCCATGGAGAAGGTCGGCAAGGAAGGGGTCATCACCGTCGAGGAAGCCAAGGCGATGGAGACCACCCTCGAGACCGTCGAAGGGATGCAGTTCGACCGCGGTTACGTCTCCCCCTACTTCGTTACCGATCCGGAGCGTATGGAAGCGGTGATGGAGAACGCCCTGATCCTCATCCACGACAAGAAGATCAGCAGCATGCGCGATCTGCTCGCGGTTCTCGAGCCGGTGGCCAAGCAGGGCCGCCCCCTGCTGATCATCGCCGAGGACATCGAAGGCGAGGCCCTGGCCACCTTGGTGGTCAACCGCCTGCGCGGCACCCTCAACGTCGCCGCCGTCAAGGCCCCGGGCTTCGGCGACCGCCGCAAGGCCATGCTCGAAGACATCGCCATCCTCACCGGCG
>CAYQLP010000034.1:0-20405 GCA_964418505.1 uncultured Geobacteraceae bacterium
CCCGCACCCTTCTGGGGCTCCCGGTGGAGGGTCACCCGAAGCCTTTCGTCCCGACCGTGCGCAGGGAGGGGAACCCTGAATAATCCCCACCGGTATTTTCACTCGGCGCGTTTTTACGGATTTTCCGCCGGGGAGCGGAGAGGTAGTCTGTTCGTTATCCTGAACTAGGGGGAGGATTGACTATGGATTACTGCGAGCTTGAAAGGGACTATTCCTGCCACGATTGTCCGGTTCTCGACGGGCTGATCGACTGCCACAACAACCTGGTCCGGCAGTGCCCGGCCTGCCGGCAGTACACTATCCCTGCCGAGCAGAGCGGCCGGCCGGCCGTCTGCCCCCGCTGTCGCTGACCCGCCGTTCGCCGATCCGCATCAGCGGGCGATCCGCTGATCGAAGGACCACTTACCGGCACCGTGCAGGAAGATCGCCAGTGCCAGGCCGATGGCCAGCAGGTGATATTCGAAACCCTCCCCGCCCTGGCGGCCGAACCAGTTCATGAAGAAACCGTGTTGGCCATGAACGAAGTAGATCGCCCCACCCATGACCAGGGCGATGCCCAGGGCGCACAGGCGGGTGCAGAAGCCGACCAGCAGTCCCAGGGCCCCGGCTGATTCGGCGAGGACCACCAGGATGGCGATGGGCAGGGGGATCCCCATTTTCGCCGTGAAGGCGTCAATCGTCGTCTGCAGCCCCGCCCCGCCGAAGAGACCGAAGGCTTTCTGCAGGCCATGTGGGAGCATCACTCCGCCCAGGGTCAGGCGCAGGATCAGCCCGGTGGTGTCGTTCTGTGTGCCAAAGATTAATTTCAGCATGACTTGACTCTCCTGTCGGGTTGGTTGCCGGTCAGAACGGCGTCCGGGCAAAGTACTTGCGCGTGGCGTCCTGGAGGCGGCTGACCGCCTGCAAAGCTTCCCTGAGCAGTTCCTGTTCGTTTTTACTGTAACTCGCCGGATCAATGTAGTGATCGGCGGGCCGGTCCTCTTCCAGGCAGTCGATTTCCAGGCGCAGACGCAGGAAAGAGAGGGCTTTGAAGGCGGCCTCGAGGTGCTCGGCGGTTTCCCGGTCGAAGACGTGAGCCGCAGTGAGGCTGTGCAGGCGAGCAAGGGTGCCGGTTTCCGTCAGCCCCTTGTCGAGGGCGAACATCCGGATGCAGTCGACAAGATAGAGCATCCCCCCCAGCTTCAGGGAGAGCCGGCCGGCGTGATCGCCACCCCGTTCGGTGACAAAGCGGCCGAGCAGGCCGAGCGGAACCTTGCCGCGCTGGTCGAGACTCATCATCTGGTAGAGAAAGGTCGACTGGCCATGGACCTCCTCTTTGGCCAGGCTGCGCAGTTCCGCGCAGAGTTCAGGATCTCCGGCCAGCGGCGCCAGATCGAAGAAAATCGATGAGGCGAGGACCCGTGCGGAGTTCCCCTCGGCAATCCACTCGCGGATGCGCCCGCGCCAGTCGTTGAGCCGGCCGCGCCAGTCCGGATTGCCGGCCATGACCCCGCCGGCGCAGCGAGGATATCCGACCTCCTCGAGGGCGGCGGCGAATTCCTCCATAAGGGGAGCGAAGAATTCCTCTGCCTCGGCCAACCGCTCCGCGGAGAGCTCTTCGTAGAGCAGGGCGTGATCCTGGTCCGGAGCCAGCAGCATCTCGCGCCGGCCGCCGCTGCCAAGGGCAAGCAGGCAATAGCGGACGCCCGGGGGCGGGCTGGCGGAAGCTCGCTTGTCGAGACAGAGTTCAAAGACCCGCTTGATGATGGCGAGGTGGATGTGTGAGAGGTTTTCCATCACCTGCGGAGCGCTGCAGTTGATCCCCAGCAGGCTGCGGGCCACGGCCAGCCCCTCCCGGCGGATTTCGGCCAGGCCGGCGAGGGTCTGTTCTTCGCCAATGCTGCCGAGGAGCATCATGGCGCGTCGACCGCGATAGCGGATCAGGGTGGCGGGGGTGATCAGTCCCACCGGCTCGCCCTGCTTGCAGACGGCCAGGAACTGCAGGGTACGACGCTGCATGAGGGCGATGGCTTCGTAGAGATAGCTGTCGGGGGAGAGGGCCGGAGGGGGGGCGGCCATGACCTCGCCGACCTGTCCGGTTTTCTGTGTTGCCGCCGCTGTTGGCAGAAGTGCGCGGAGGAGCTCACGGGGGGTGAGGATCCCGGCCATGCGGCCCTCGGCGATGACCAGCAGGGCTTCGTCGCCGCTATCGAGCAAAAGCCTGGCCGCCTCGGCGCACTCAGTGTCAATCGAGCAGCTGGCCGGCGGGGGCTCCATGACTTCGGCAAGGCGCTTGCGGAAGGGGTAGGCTTCCACCAGCGTGGCGCATGAGTTGTCCTGCTCGCTGACCAACGAGGCGAGTTCGGCGGCGGGCAGTTCGTTACGGGGCTCGGTTTCCCGGCGTTGGATGGGGCTCATGGCGGTGCCCGACTGGCTTCCGGAAGGTGGCGGAGGCCGGCGAGCTTACTCCTGGTCAGGTCTGCGCAGGATTTTGCCGAGCAGCAGGCCGCCGATCGTTCCGTAGGCAGTGGCGACCACCGTCGAGAAGAACACCCATTCCAGGTTTTCGGCATAGACCGCGTAGCCGAGCAGCAGGCCGCAGAGCAGTCCGGCTCCGCCCAGCAGGGGGGCCCCCAGCCCGCTCCGGCCGATTCTGGAGATCAGCCAGCAGGCCAGGGCAAAGGCCACTACGCAGTGGGCGGCGTATCCGCCGAAATCCCATCGGACCAGGAAGTCCTCTTTGAGTCCGGCCAGGTCGAAGGCCAGCGGGAGGATGGTGGCGGTCAGGCTCAGGCCGGCACTGCCGCCGAGAACCACGGCGAGGAGATAGCGCATCCAGTTCTTGCTGATCATCGGTACTCCTGTCGGTGGCGGATTCATGGTTTGATAGCAGATTGTTCTGCGAATGACAACTGCCGGCGTGCGGCGGCGGGTCTGGCTCCCCGGAGTGCTGATAAGCCGGGGCGGAAGGGCCGTGCAGTTCGCAAGAATAATGATAAAGAAAGATTGCGCCAACAGAAAAAAACGTAGAAAATATCGAATCATCCCAGTTCCGGAGGCGCCGGTGCCCGCCCTCTTCAGCGAAGAGAGTTTTCTCTTCGTCCAGATCAAGAGTCTCTGCCAGCGCCCGCCGCTGCTCTGCCCGCCGCACATGGGGGTGGTCGAGGCGGCCGTGCTGATGCGCGAACGCCAGGCCAGCGGGTTGGTGGTGGTCGATGGGGAGACGCCGCTTGGCGTGGTCTCGGTCACCGACCTGCGCAACCTGATTGCCGATACCGGCGGGCAACTGAATGCCAGTACCCTGCGGGAGATCATGAGCGACGGGGTGATCTCCGTGCGCGGAGATGAGCTGGTCTTCGAAGCAGTCTTCCGCATGGCCCAGCACAACATCCACCGGCTGGTGGTGCTCGATGCGGCCGGCGGGCTGCTGGGGATGATCAACGACGACGACCTGCTGCGCCTGCAGACCCGCACCCCGCTCTACCTGAGTCAGGACATCGAGCGGGCCGCTTCGCTCGACGAGCTGGGCAAGGTCAGCGGCCGCATGATCGGCATGGTCGGCTTCGCCGCGCGGGCCGGCACCGATACGCGCAGTCTGGTGCAACTCATCTCCCACCTCAACGACGCCTTCACTGTGCGGGTCATCGCTCTCCTCGACCAGATGGAGGATATCCGCCTCCCCCCAGGGGCCGCCTACCTGGCCATGGGCAGCGAAGGGCGCGGCGAGCAGACCCTGCGCACCGACCAGGACAGTGCCATCGTCTACGCCGATGAGCTGCCGGAGGAGAAGCTGGCCGAGGTCGAGCGCTTTGCGGTGCGCCTGGCCGAAGCTCTCGAAACGATCGGCGTGCCGCGCTGTCCGGGAGACAGCATGGCCAGCAACCCCTACTGGCGGCGCAGCCTCTCCAACTGGCAGCAGCTTCTCGACCAGTGGATCACTGTTCCCAAGCCCGAGCACCTGGTGAACTTCGGCATGTTCCAGGACTTCCGTACCATTTGGGGGGATGCCTGGCTGGCTGATGAGCTCCACGGTCGCCTGGCGGCAACCCTCCAGCGCAATTCCCTGTACTTCCCCTATATGGCCCGGCATATCTGCGGTTTTCAGCCGCCGCTTGGCTTCTTCGGGCATTTTCGCGTCGAACGGCGCGGCGAGCACCGCGGCGAGCTCGATCTCAAGAAGGCGGGGATTTTCGCCATTACCGCGGCGGCGAGCCTGCTGGCCCTGGAGAATGGGATGTCCGGCGGCAGCACCTGGACCAAGCTCGACCAGCTGCGGCAGCGGGGCCTTCTCCCGGAAGCCGATGCCGAGACCGTCATCCAGGCCTACACCGACCTGGTGAAGATGCGCCTGGAGCGCCAGCTCAAGGCCCTGGAAAGCGGCCGCAAGCCCTCCAATCACCTCAACCCCCTGGCCATCTCCGAGCGGGATCGCACCCAGTTGCGCCAGGCTCTCAGGGGGGTGGGCACGATTCTGCGGATTCTCCGCGAGCGCTATCGGATCGATTTCATCTCGCGGTGAGCGGTTGGCCGGCCTGCGCGCTGTCGGCCAGGGCCTGGAGCTTCTCGATCAGGGGAAGGTCGGCGGCCAGGAAGGGGAGGGCGGCGAGTTCCTCCACCGTACACCAGCGATGCTCGGCCACCTGCAGGTCGCGGATGGTTGCGGAGAGCAGACGGCAGGTGTAGGCGAGGATCAGGACTGCGCCCCAGTCGTAGCGGTGGTGGACGACCGCGAAGATCTCCTCGACGGCAGCCTGGACTCCCAACTCCTCGAGGAGTTCCCGCTGCAGGGCCTCTGCCGGAGTTTCCTCTTCTTCCAGCTTGCCGCCGGGGAATTCCCACAGGCCGCCCTGGAGGCTGCCGGGGAGTCTCCGGGTGGCCAGCACCCGGCCGTGGTCGGTAACAATGGCGGCAGTGACGATTAACGGCGGCATGAGGCCTCTCTGGCTCCGGGGGATTTTTTTTGGCTGACAGCACGGCAGGGCCCGTGCTAAAAAACCCGCGTCCGGCCGATCCGGACAGGGAGACTTAATGACCAGACTGACTGCCAAAGGGCAGGCGATCCGCCAGATGTTCGATGAGATCGCCCCCCGCTACGACCTGCTCAACCGCCTGCTCTCCTTCGGTATCGATCGCCGCTGGCGGAAGGTGGCGGTGCGCCAGCTGGCGATTCCCGCCGGGGGCCGGGTACTCGACGTGGCCACCGGGACCGGCGACGTGGCCCTCGAGATCGCCCGCCGCACCGCGCCTACGGTGCGCATCGTCGGCACCGACTTCACCCAGGGGATGCTGGTGCGCGGCCGGGAGAAAGTCGCCGCCTCGCGTTACGCCGGGCGCATCGAACTGGTCAACGCCCCCTGCGAGTCGCTCCCCTATCCCGAAGCCGTCTTCGACGGTGTGACCATCGCCTTCGGCATTCGCAATGTCGTCGACCGCGCCGCCGGCCTGCGGGAGATGAGCCGGGTACTCAAGCCGGGGGGGCGGCTGGTGGTCCTGGAGTTCTCCACCCCGCGCAGCCCCCTTTTCCGCACTGTCTACCACTTCTACTTCCACCGCCTGCTGCCGAGGGTGGGCGGGCTGCTGTCGCGGCGCAGCGCTTACCAGTACCTGCCGGAATCGGTCCAGGAGTTCCCCGACCGCCAGGCCTTCATGGCCATGATGAATGCCGCCGGGCTTGCCAGCCCCCGCTGCATCGACCTGACCGGCGGGATCGCCTCGGTCTTCGTCGGCGAAAAACCCCGCTAGTCTTTCTCCCCCCCGCCGCCTCCCCACAGGATCGCCGGGTCCTCGACCAACTTGACCGGCAGACTGAGGGCCCGCTTGAAAACTCCGAGCACCCCCTTGGACATGGCGGTGATCGGAATCGCCTCCACCTCGGGCTTCTCCGCCGGGCCGGTGATGCGGAAGTGCGCCGTGATCAGCGCCTTCTCTTCGCCGCCGAGAATCCAGCCGGCGATCGGCAGGCGGGTGACGAGCTTGTCCACCGTTCCCAGCGGCTTGGCGACCGCCAGCAGGTCAAGGCGGTTGTCGATCAAGTTGTAGCTGCCACTGTAAGCCATGTTCATGGCATCGCTGTCGATGACCAGGTGGTCGCTGGAGAGGATCCCCCGGTCCAGGCCCACCCGTGCCTCTAGGCGGGAGAAGGGGAGCCCCTCGCTGTCGATGTCCGGCAGCTTGAAGCTGAACAGCTGGGAGACGTTGAGCAGCGAGAAGAGCGTGCTCAGCACCGGAGAATGACGCATGACCCCGTCGTTGACCGTGGCGTTGAACTGACCGAAGGATGTGGGGAGAAAGCCGCGCCTGCCGACCTCCCCCTGGAGGTGAAAGTCGCCGCGCAGAGTCCCGCGGAGGATGCTCTTGCGGCCGAGCAGCTGATTGAAGACCGCGTAGGCATCGGTGTTCTCGGTGTGTCCCGAGATCCGCAGGACGGGCTCGGTGCGGCGGTAGTCCACCAGGACCTGGGCGGTGCAGTGCCCCTCTCCGGCCTTGAAGTCGAGGGGGTGGATGAGGAGCAAGTCGTGGCTGGGGACGATGGTCGCCGTAGCCGCGCTGAAATGCATGCCGTAGAGGGTTCCGGCCTCGGCACGGGCAACGATCCGGGTCACATGGCGATGCGCGGCGGGGGGGGGCGCAGTGCCGGTTCCGGCCGGCGGGCCGGCCGCGCCACCGGCCGGTCGGTCATGGTGCCAGAGGGCGATGATCTCCTCGACGTTGGCGAAGGGGCCGCGAATGTCGAGATCGGTGTGCGGCTCGGCGAAGTTGCGCAGAGTGCCGCGGACTGTCGCCCGCGTGCCGCCGTCGAGGCGCACGTTGATACCATTGAAGTCCAGCCCCTCCCCGTCGATCACCAACTGCCCGGCCAGGTCGCGCAGGATACTGCTGGCGGAGGGGAAAATCAGCTCGTTGGCACGCACCGCAGGCGCCTCGACCTTGAGTTCCAGGCGCGGCCTGGCCAGGTCGGCCACCTGGGCCCACAGCCGGACCGGCGAAGTGCCGAGACGAGCCGTGAGCGGCCCGCTGCGCAGGCGGGTGCCCTCGAGCTGGAGACGGCCCTGGATGGCCGATACGTCGGCAACGATGCCATGGGCGTGAATGGCGACCTGGCGCAGATTCAGGCTGGCCGCGGCCTGTGGCGCAGCCAGCGGTCCGGATAGCGTCCATTCGCCCTCGATGCCGCCAGCCAGGCGGAGCGTCCCGATGGCCGGGGCCAGCGGGCGCAGGGCTGCCAGGTCAGCGACTTGCAGCTTGCCGGAGAGGCGGAGGGAGGGGGCCCCACTCCACTCCACAGCCCCCTGCACAGTGGCGATCAAGCCGGGAAGGGTGCAGCTCCCCTGCTCGATGGCCAGTGCCGTGGGCGACAGCGTAGCCTCGAGGCTGGCCAGGGTTCCCGGGGCGGGCGGCAGGTGCAGGTGCTTGCCGTAACGCACGTCGAGCGCGGAGAGGTCGGCGGCGGCGGAGAGCCGTGGTGCGTCGGGAGATCCGCTCAGGCGGCCATGAACAGCCAGAGTCCCCGTCAGATCGAGCTCTTCCGGGCGCTTCTCCCAGAAGGCGGCGACCTGTGCGGCGGGGAGGGTGGCGTCGATGGCCAGATCGACCTGCCCGGTGCTTTCGGCCGGCAGGCTGCCGCTGAAAGTCAGCGGCAGGTCGGCTACGCTCGCCTGTCCGCCGGTGAGGTGCCAGCGCCGGTCGGCCAGTTTAACGCCGACGGCCCGGAGTTGTGCCGTGTGCCCCCCGGTCAGCACCCAGCGCAAGTCACGCAGGTCGCCTTCAAGAGCATCAACGGACAGGGCCGCCTCCCCCCCCCCGGCCGGGAGCCGGGCGTGAAGGTCGAGCCGGTGAAGAAATCCGCCCCCCCCGTCCTGGAGTCCGCCGAGCAGGCGGTAGCGTTCAGCCAAGGTCGGCGGCATCCAGCGGCGCAGGCCGGCGGCCGGCAGGGTGACATCGCTCAGGGCGATGGAGAGGCTGGTTCCCCCCTCGTCAGCGGAAAGCCCGATCTCCCCGGAGAGTTGCAGCGAGTCCGTCTGCAGGGCCGAGAGGCGGAGGATGCCGCCAGCGGGACGGGGCTCCCAGATGGCCTTCGTCCGAAGCCTGGAAACGGGCACCGGCTGACGATAGACCTCTCCGGGGCGGATTGCCAGGCTCTGCCCGTGCAGGTCGATCTCCACGGTGAGTGAACTCTTGACGACGCCGGTGATCCGCAGCCTCAGGTCGGCGCTGCCGACGGCGGTGACTCCCGCAGGGGCGGGCAGCAGGGCGGCCAGCGCGACGGCATCGAGTTGCCGGCCTTCCAGGACAACATCCCAGCCGAGGGCCTTCCAGTCCCCGGCAGACTGCCCATCGAGGCGCCCGTCCAGCCGGAAACGGCCAGCGGTCGCGGCGTCACCGCCCAACTCGCCCGCCAGGGCGAAGGTCGCGGTGCGGCCCACCCCGAGATCATCAAGACTGCCGTTCAGGCTGTGAAACTGCAGACGCTTGAGCGTTCCGTCGCGCTGCGGCCAGCCCAGGTCGAGTTCACCCCCGCGGATTTCCAGCCGGCGCATGCCGAACTGCTGCCACAGGGGTTTTGCCGTGGGCTCGGCGGCGGCCTCGGTGACCGTCTGCCCGGGCTCGGCGCCGGATTCCGCCCGCTCTGCCGTTGTGGGCAGAACCATGCGCAGTCTCGGCCGATCGATGGTGATCCCGGCAAACTCCGGCCGGCCCAGCAGCAGGCCCCGCCAGGCCAGCTGCAGCCAGAGAGTGTCGGCCTTGAGTTCGTCACTTGCCTGCTCCGAGCCGATCTGCAGGCTGGCGAAGCGCAGGGCGACACCGCCCTTGCGCAACTGCAGGCGTGCCTCGCCCAACTGCACCGGCTGCCGCAGCTGCTGCTCCAGCGCCGCAGCGAGGGTGTCGCGGTAATCATTGAGGTCGAAGGTGGCCAGGAACCAGCCGATCCACAGGGCGGCCAGCAAGGTGACTGCGGCAGCGAGACTCAGCAGAGGGTGGCGGCTGAAGAAGGAGGCAGGACGCGCTGTGCCGGTCATGACGGGACGGGCAGGCTCAGCCCGTGGCCGGCGAGGATGGCGGTCAGTCCGGCGGGGAGCGGGCAGGCGATCCGCACCTCGCGGTCATCGTCGAGGCGCGGGAAGACCAGCTCACAACAGTGCAGAAAAAGATGGCCCAGCCCGGGGAGAGCGCTGCCGCCGTAACGGCTGTCGCCGCTGATCGGCCAGCCGGCGTCGGCCAGCTGCTGGCGCAGCTGGTGGCGGCGTCCAGTCGCTGGCTCAAGTTCGAGCAGGCTCAGCCCGTCGCCGCTGGCGAGGCGGCGGTAGCCGGTCTGGCTGGCGAACTGGCGCCCCCCATCGGTGACAGGGGAAGTCAGCTCGCCGTGTGCGGGGACTTCACCGCGCACCAGGGCCAGGTAGCGCTTGGCGACGAGGTGATCCATCATCCGCGTGCCGAGTGCGCCGGCAGCCCGGCGCCCCTTGGCGAAGAGGACCGGCCCGGAGGTGCCGAGGTCGAGGCGGTGGACCGGCAGGGGGTGGTAGGGCGCCCGGCGCAGGGCAGTGAAATGTTCAACCCGTCCGGCGAGGCTGTCAGCGTGCTCGGGATGCCGATGGGTCGCCAGTCCCGCCGCCTTGAAGACGACCAGGGCATGATCGTCCTCGTAGAGGAGTTCCGCGGGGGCGAGAGCGCTTTCCCTGACCAGGGCGGCCAGGCGGCTGCTGTCGCCGATGGCCACCTGCATGCCGTCGCGGGCGCGAGCCGCCTCATCGGCCACCTCTCCGTCGATGCTGACCCGCCCCTTGCGGATGAGCTGGCGGAGATAGGCCGGCGGTGCGGCGGGAACGCGCAGCCCGAGCGCTTCGCGGAGCGCCCGGCCATTTTCATAGTGATTGATCTGCCATTGCCACATTTTTTCAGCATAGTCTTTCCCGGGGAGAATTGCCAGAGCGTCACGGCCTGCCGCTGCTTCGGGGCTTGCAAGGGCGCGCGTCAGGCAGGCCATTCACTGCTTTACAGTAGTGGGGCCGGCTTGCTAACATACACGGCATTTTATCCTCTCTGCACCGGCCATCGTCTTGCTCGGCCCCCCTGGATTCCATGAGACTCAAGCGGATCGACATCACCGGCTTTAAATCGTTCCACGAGGCGACCGCCCTGGGCTTCGACAGCGGGATTACCGCGGTGGTCGGGCCCAACGGCTGCGGCAAGAGCAACGTGGTCGATGCCATCCGCTGGGTGATGGGGGAGCAGAATGCCCGCAATCTGCGCGGCAAGGCGATGGAGGATATCATCTTCGGCGGCAGCGAGAGCCGCCGCCCCCTGGGGATGGCCGAGGTTTCCCTGCTCCTCGACAACAGCGCGGGGAGCGCCCCGGCCGCCTTCCGCGAGTACGCCGAGATCCAGGTCACCCGGCGCCTCTTCCGCAACGGCGAGAGCGAGTACCTTCTCAACCGCACTCCCTGCCGGCTCCTCGATATCACCGAACTGTTCATGGATACTGGCGTCGGGACCCGGGCCTACTCGATCATCGAACAGGGGAAGATCGGCCAGATCATCAACGCCCGCCCCGAAGAGCGGCGTGCGATCATCGAGGAGGCCGCCGGGGTCACCAAGTACAAGGCCCGCCGCAAGGCCGCGCTGCGCAAGATCGAGGCGACCCGCCAGAACCTCCTGCGCCTCGGCGACATCATCGGCGAAGTGCGCCGGCAGATGGGCAGCCTGAAGCGCCAGGCCCAGCGCGCCGAACGCTTCCGCACCCTGCGTGACGAGTTGCGCGAGATCGATCTGCAGCAGGCCCTGCGCGAGCACGCCGAGCTCTCCGGGAAGGCCTCCGCCCTTGCTCGGGAGGTGCAGGCCCTGGGCGATGCTCTGACCGCGGCGGAAAACGGCCTGGCTGGCGCCGAGCTTGCCCAGCAGGATGCCCGCCTCGAGCATGCCCGCCGTGAGCAGGAGGCGAATGCGGCCCAGGAGCGGCTTTATCTCCTGACTGGCGAAGTGCAGAAGCTGGAATCTGCGCTCGAACTGAACAGTCGTGAACAGGCCGCTCTCGAGCGCGATCGCCTGCGCCTCGGTCGCGAGCAGGAGGAGACCGCCGCCCGTCTGGCCGGTGCCGCCGAAGAGAGTGCCTCGCTGACTGCCGGGGAGGCCAACCAGCAGGTCGAGCTGCAGCGGGAAAGCACTCAGCTGGCCGAGGCCGAAGCTGCGCTGGCCGCCCTGGCCGATGAGGAACGCGCTCTCAATGCCCGACTCGAGGAGTCCCGCCGCGGACTCTATCAGCTGCTGACCGGCCTGAGCCGGCTTTCCGCCCAGCAGGACGAGGCCAACCGCCGGCTGAAAACGCTGACTGACCAGGCTGGGCGCAACCGCCAGGATGCCGTGGCGATCCGCGACCAGGGAGAAGACAATCGCAGCCGCGCGCTGGCTCTGCAGTCCCGGCTCCTCGGCCTGCAGGATGACCGCGAGCGCCTGCAGAGTGAGCAGTTGCGCTTCCAGCAGCTGCTGGAGGGATTGCGCCACCAACTCGAAGCGACCGAACAGCAGCTGCTGGTCGAGAGGGAGGCGCTGAGCGGCCAGCGCTCGCGCCTGGAATCGCTCGAACAGCTCGAGCGCAATCTTGATGGCTACGGCCGCGGCGTACGTGTTCTGCTCGGCGATGAAACCCAGCGCGGCCGTTTGCTCGGCCTGCTGGCCGACACCCTGGAGGTCCCCGCCGAACTCGAAGCGGCGGTCGAAGCCGTCCTCGGCGAACGCCTCCAGGCCCTGCTCGCTGCGGCCCGGCAGGATGTCGCCGCGGCCTTCGCCGCCCTGCGCCAGGGGGACGGCCGCTGCACCCTGCTCCCGGCCGATTTTATCCCGGCTGAACTGCCCGGCTACCTCGGCGGGCGACCGCTGGCCGACCTGGTGACCCTGCGTGAGCCCGGTGCCGCCCAGGCTTCGCGGCTGCTGTCCGGCATCTACCTGGTCGAGGACCTGGCCGGTGTCGTCGGCGGTCTCCCCGTCGGGGTCACCCTGGTGACAGCGGAAGGGGATCTGCTGACTTATCGCGGCGAATACACCGGCGGTGGACGGCGGACCCTGGACCAGGGGCTACTGCACAAAAAGCGCGAGATGAAGGAGCTGGCCGCAGCGGTTCGGCGGCTGACGGCCACGGTCGAGAGTCTCAATGCGCGGCGCGAGGAGCTGCGCCGCGAGGCGGCAGCGGCCGAAGAGGGGCTGCGCAGCACCGCCGGGGCGCTGCACCAGCAGGAGATCCGACTTCTCGATCATCGTCGCGACCAGGCCGGCCTCGAAGAGGAAGCGGCGCGGCTGCAGGAACGCCTCGAGGTGCTGAGCTTCGAGGAAAAGCAGCTCCACGAAGAGGAAGTCGCTCTCCGCCGCACCCTCAGCGAGGGGGCGGCCGGCCTGGAGGCCGGGGAACGTGAACGGGCGGCCTGCGAGAGCGGGGTCGCCGCACTGCAGGCCGAGGTCGGCAGGCTGCGCGAGCAGTTGGAGACGGTGCGCCAGCTGGTGACCAGCCGCAAGGTGGTGCTGGCCGGCCTCACCGAACGGGCCGAAAACAGTCGCCGCCAGGCCCAGCGTCTGCGGCAGCTTGCCGGTGAGCTGGCCGTGCGCGGCGAGGGGCTGCTCCGTGAACAGTCGGCGACTGCCGAGCGTCAGGCGTTGCTGCAGGCCGAGGCAGCGGGGCTGCGCCAGGCCCTGGGCCAGCTGCTTGACGAGCATGCCGGCGCGGAAAACGCCCTGCGCGAACGCCGCGAAAGTTTCGAGGAGACCCGCCTGGTTATCGAGGGGGGGGAGAGCGCCTGCCGAGACCTGCGCCAGCAGGCTGCGCGCTGTCGCGATGAACTGTCGGCGCGGCAGCTGGCCGCCCGTGAGCTGGCCCTGGCCCGCGAACACCTGCGGAGTGGCTTTCTCGAGCGCGGCCGCCTCGACCTCGATGACCCCCTGCAGACCGCGGGGCTCCGCGACCCCGGCTTCGACGCGACGGCCGCCGCAGCCCGCCGCGACACCCTGCTGCGCCGGGTCGAGGAACTCGGCGAAGTCAACCTGACCGCCATCGAAGAGCACCGCGAGTTGGAAGAGCGTCTGGCCTTCATGGTCGGCCAGCAGGAAGATCTGCAGCGCTCCCTGGAGGGACTGCAGGACGCCATCACCCGGATCAACCGCACCACCCGCAAGCGTTTTCGCGAGACCTTCGACCTGGTCAACCAACGCTTCCGCGAGGTCTTCCCCCGGCTCTTCAAGGGCGGGCAGGCGGAGTTGCGGCTGATCGGTGAAGAGGACCTGCTCGAGGCCGGCATCGAGATCGTCGCCCAGCCGCCGGGGAAAAAGCTGCAGAATGTCACGCTCCTCTCGGGTGGGGAGAAGGCCTTGACGGCGGTCTCCCTGATCTTCGCCATCTTTCTCATCAAGCCCTCGCCCTTCTGTCTGCTCGACGAGGTCGATGCCCCGCTCGATGACGCCAACATCGGCCGCTTCAACGAAATGGTCCGCGAAATGAGCCGCCTGTCCCAATTCATCATTATCACCCACAACAAGCAGACCATGGAGATTGCCGACAACCTGTACGGCATCACCATGGAAGAGCCGGGGGTGTCGCGCCTGGTGTCGGTGCGCATGAGCGAGGTGGCCTAGCCGCCCGCAGTCTGGAGAAGCGAAGATGATCGGAGGTTTGTTCGGCCGCCTGCGCGAGGGGCTGACCAAGACCAGGGAGACCCTGGTCGGCAAGGTGGAGGCCCTCTTCCGCGGCCATCCGCAGATTGACGAGGACTTTCTGGAGTCCCTTGAGGAGATCCTGATCGCGGCGGATTTCGGCATGCCGGTGACCGAGTCCCTGGTTGCCGACCTGCGCCGGCGCATGCGTCAGGAGCGGGAGGCCGGCAGCGAGCGTTTGCGGGAGATCCTCGCCGAGGAGATTTCCCGGCGCCTGCAGGCTGGCCAGGAGTGGCGGCTGCCCGACACCCGTCCCTGCGCCATCATGCTGGTCGGGGTGAATGGGGTCGGAAAGACCACTACGGTCGGCAAACTGGCCGCGCAGTTCACGGCCGACGGCAAGCGGGTGATCGTCGGGGCCGGCGACACCTTCCGGGCGGCAGCCGCCGAGCAGCTGCAGGTCTGGGGTGCGCGGGCCGGCGTCGACGTGGTCCGCCACGCCGACGGCGCCGACCCCGGCGCCGTGGTCTTCGATGCCGCCCGGGCGGCCGTGGCGCGACATGCCGATGTCTTGCTCCTCGATACGGCCGGGCGTCTGCACACCAAGGCCAACCTGATGGAGGAACTGAAAAAAGTCCGTCGCGTGCTGAGTCGCGAAATCCCCGGGGCCCCCCACGAAACCTGGCTGGTCCTCGACGCCACCACCGGACAGAACGCTCTGGCTCAGGCCCGGACCTTTCGCGAAGCAGTCGATGCCACCGGCATCGTCCTGACCAAACTCGATGGGACCGCTCGCGGGGGGATCGTTGTGGCCATCGCGGCGGAAATCGGCCTGCCGGTCCGTTTTGTCGGGGTCGGCGAGCAGATCGATGACTTGAGGCCTTTCAATGCCGTCGAGTTCTCTGCTGCCCTCCTGCGCAACGAGTGAACTTACTTGACTTTTTCCTGGGCTTGCGGGTATTTTGACTGGTATGCGGAAAGGCTTGCCGGTGGATGTGGAACTGATTGCCCGTCTGGAGCAGATGATTGACCGGTTGCTGAGCGAGCGTGGCCAGTTGCTGCGCCGTAACCGGGATCTGGCCGGCGAGTGCGAGCGTCTGCGGGCGGAGCGGCTGCGTGTCGGCAGTGAACTTGATGGCGTCCTGGCCAGAATCGACAGTCTCGAGGAGGGCGTCCGGTGAAGCAGAGCCTGCAGGTATCGATTCTCGGCCAGCAGTTTCACCTGCGCAGCGACTCGGCCCCTGAGCAGGTTCGTCAGGTCGCCGATTTTGTAGAAAAGCAGATCGCTGATATTCTTGCCTCGGGTCGGGTCGCCGACAGCCTGCAGGCTGCGGTTCTGGCCCTGCTCAACGTTTCGGCGCGCTACCTGCAGACGATTGGCGGCGAGGAGGGCGGCGACGGCGCCGCTGAAGCCCGCCTGCGCTGCCTGGCCGACCGTCTCGAGGCGGTGCTCGGCGATAACCCGGAGACTCTCCACGAAAAGGAGTGACCCGGTGGATAATCAATCTCCGCGCGGAGATTTTTACGATAGATTGGCAGACGGCCTCAACGCCCGCCCGGGTGTTTTGCAGCAGATGACAGCAAGAGCGCAGATTTTTGTGAGCCCGACCGTTTCCGGTCGGCCATCACGCGGGGTGCCGGTTGCCTCGAGGGTGTACGGGGGGAAGGCTGCCCCGTCTCCCCGGCCTGTCCCGAAGAGGATCTGAGCGCCTCCAACTCTTTCTGCCCCGCCACCTGCCACCTGTCCCACCGCCCGGAGACCGCCGATCGGCGAGGTCTCTATGCCCAAACGTTCCATCCGGGATCGGTTGCTCGCCCGGCGTCGTCACTGTTCGGTCGAGGTCTGCCTGCACCACAGCCTGCTGATCCAGGAGCGCTTCCTGGCCGGCACTGGCTACCGTCAGGCTGCTACCCTGGGACTGTACAGCCCCTTGCAGAATGAGGTGCACACCGAAATGGTGGCCCGGCGCTGCCTGGCTGACGGAAAGCGCCTGTGCTACCCGCGGGTCAACGGGGAGGAACTCGAGTTTGTCGTGATCGAGGCCCTGGGTGAACTCTCCCCGGGGGCCTACGGGATTCTCGAACCAGGTTGCGGCCCCCCCTTGCCCTGGGTGGAGATCGACCTGCTGGTCATCCCCGGGGTCGCTTTCGATCTGCTTGGGCATCGACTCGGCTTTGGCCGTGGCTACTATGACCGGGGCCTGTCCAGGTGCCGCCCGGACGTCGAAAAGGTCGGCTTCGCTTATCAATTCCAGGTCGTCGAGCAATTGCCAGCCGACGATCACGACATACGGATGACCCGGGTGGTCACCGAACAGACCGAGCTGCTTTTCGCCTAGAGGGCGGGTGCAGCGGCCTACCATTCCCGCCGAGGAGGTGCAGGATGTTGAACATAATGACGCTAAATATACTGGTAGCCGTGGTCGTAGCGGCCGCCGGTGCTGGCCTGGGCTATCTGGTCGGGGTCAAGCTCTACCGTAAATCGTCGGCCGACAAGCTGGCCAATGCCGAGCGGGAGGCTGCCCAGATGCTGGAAAGTTCCCGCCGCGAGGCCGAAACCGTTCGCAAAGAGGCCGAAATCGAGGCCAAGGACGTGGTCTTCCGGGCCAAGGACGAGTGGGAGAACGAAGCTCGCGAACTGCGCCGTGAACTGCAAAACCAGGAGAAGCGCCTGGTGCAGAAGGAGGAGAACCTCGATCGCAAAGGAGAGCAGGTCGAGGCCCGCGATCAGGAGCTGCAGCGCCGCGAGCAGCAGGCCGGCGAGCGCGAGAGAACGCTCCAGGAGCGCAACGCCGAAATCGATCGGCTGGTTGCCGAACAGCGCAGCAAGCTCGAAGAGGTCGCCGGCCTGAGCGCGGAAGAGGCCAAGCAGCAGCTGGTCTCGGCGATGGAGAGCGAAGCCCGCCACGATGCCGCCAGGCGAATCCGGCAGATCGAGGACGAGGCCCGCGAAGTGGCCGACAAGAAGGCCAAGAACATCATCTCCCTGGCCATCCAGCGCTACGCCGGCGACTATGTGGCCGAGAAGACCGTCAGCACCGTGCCGCTCCCCAACGATGAGATGAAGGGGCGGATCATCGGCCGCGAGGGGCGCAACATCCGCGCCATCGAGGCGGCCACCGGGATCGACCTGATCATCGACGATACCCCGGAAGCCGTTATCATCTCCGGATTCAATCCGGTGCGCCGCGAGGTGGCGCGCCTCTCCCTGGAGCGGCTGATCACCGACGGCCGCATCCATCCGTCGCGCATCGAGGAGATCGTCAAGAAGGCCGAGCAGGATGTCGACAACTCGATCCGTGAGGCTGGCGAGCAGGCGACCTTCGACGTCGGCGTCCATGGTATCCATCCCGAAATCGTCAAACTGATCGGGCGGCTCAAGTATCGGACCTCCTATGGGCAGAACGTCCTCCAGCACTCCCTCGAGGTGGCCTTCCTGTGCGGGATCATGGCCGAAGAGCTGGGACTCAACGTCAAACAGGCCAAGCGCGCCGGGCTGCTGCACGATCTCGGCAAGGCCGTCGACCACGAAGTCGAGGGCTCCCATGCCCTGATCGGTGCCGACCTGGCCCGCAAGTATGGCGAACATCCCAAGGTGGTGCATGCAATTGCCGCCCATCACGAGGATGAGAAGCCGGACAGCATCCTCGCCAACCTGGTGCAGGCGGCAGACGCTCTCTCGGGCGCGCGGCCCGGGGCCCGGCGCGAGATGCTCGAGACCTACGTCAAGCGCCTGCAGGATCTGGAGCGCATCGGCAGTTCCTTCGGCGGCGTTACCTCCTGCTATGCGATTCAGGCCGGGCGGGAAATCCGCGTGATGGTTTCGAGCGACGAGGTCTCGGACGACTACTCGCACATCCTGGCCCGGGATATCGCCAAGCAGATCGAAAACCAGATGACCTATCCGGGGCAGATCAAGGTCAACGTCATCAGGGAAACGCGGGCGGTAGAGTACGCCAGATGACAAGGAGAACCTGCGCTTGAAAATCCTCTTTATCGGCGACATCGTCGGCCGACCAGGCCGGACGATGATCAGCCGCCACCTCTCCTCGCTGGTCGATCACCACCTGATCGACCTGGTGATTGCGAATGCGGAGAACTCAGCGGCCGGTTTCGGTATTACCCCCGACGTGCTTGCCGAACTTCTGGCCCAGGGGGTCGACGTGCTGACGACCGGCAATCACGTCTGGGACAAAAAGGAGTCGCTGCCGCTGCTCGACCAGGAACCGCGCCTGCTGCGCCCTGCCAACTATCCTCCCGGCCTCCCCGGCAGGGGTTGGGGGCTGTATCACACCAGCGCCGGGCTGCCGGTGGCGGTGGTCAACCTCGAGGGGCGGGTCTTCATGAACAACCTCGACTGTCCCTTCCGTGCTGCCGACGCCATTCTTGATGAGGCGAGCCGCCGGACGCCGGTGGTGGTGGTTGATTTCCACGCTGAAACGACCAGCGAGAAGGGGGCAATGGGGGTCTACCTGGATGGTCGCGCCAGCGCCGTCCTCGGCACCCACACCCACGTGCAGACCGCAGACGAGCGGATCCTGCCCGGGGGGACAGCCTTCATCAGCGATGCCGGCATGACCGGGAGCCGCGACTCGGTGATCGGCATTCGCAAGGAACTCTCAGTCGAGCGCTTTTTAACCACGCTGCCGGTTCGCTTCGAGGTGGCCAAGAAGGAGCCGATGCTCTGCGGAGTAGTCGTCGAGGTAGATGAATCGAGCGGTCGCGCCGCCGGCATTGCCCGGGTGCAGATCGTCGATCGGGAATAGTCGGCAGCCGGGGCCTCCCCGGCTGCCTTTGCAGTTCAAGTCGTCGGAAAGGACAGTTCATGAGGCCGGTTTCGGAACAGATGGAAGTTATCCGCCGCGGCGCGGTGGAGATCCTGGTTGACAGTGAACTCCAGGCAAAGATCATCAAAGCCTCGGAAGAGGGGCGGACGCTCACCATCAAGGCCGGATTCGACCCGACTGCACCGGATCTGCATCTCGGCCACACGGTGCTGATCCAGAAGCTCAAGCAGTTCCAGGAGCTCGGCCACCAGGTGAACTTCCTGATCGGGGACTTCACCGGGATGATCGGCGATCCGACCGGCAAGAGCGAAACCCGTAAACAGCTGACCCGCGAGGAGGTTCTGGCCAACGCCGAGACCTACAAAGAGCAGGTCTTCAAGATCCTCGATCCAGAGCGGACCACGGTGGTCTTCAACAGTACATGGATGGGGCCGATGAGCGCCGCCGAATTGATCGCCCTGGCCTCGCGCTATACCGTGGCGCGCATGCTTGAGCGCGACGACTTCCACAAGCGCTTCAGTGGTCAGCAGCCGATCGCCGTCCACGAATTTCTCTACCCGTTGGTGCAGGGGTGGGACTCCGTGGCCCTGAAGGCGGATGTCGAGCTCGGTGGCACCGACCAGAAGTTCAACCTACTGGTCGGCCGGGAGCTGCAGCGCCAGGTGGGCCAGCGACCTCAGTCGGTCCTTACCATGCCCCTGCTCGAGGGACTTGACGGGGTCAATAAGATGAGCAAGTCCCTGGGCAACTACGTCGGCATCAGCGAGTCGCCCAGGGAGATCTACGGCAAGCTGATGAGTATCTCCGACCCGCTGATGGTCCGCTACTACGAATTACTCTCTGACATCGACCTGGCGGAGCTGGGCAGGGTGAAACGGGGGGTCGCCGGCGAAGAGGGCGGTTGGCACCCCCTGGAGGCCAAGAGAGGGCTAGCACGCGAAATGGTCGCCCGCTTTCATGGCGGAGCGGCCGCAGTCAAGGCTGAAGAGGACTTCATCCAGCAGTTCCGCCAGAAAGAGCTGCCCGACGATATCCCGGTCGTGCACATGACCGCAGGCAATCCGCTGTGGATCTGTCGCCTGCTGGCCGAAGCCGGCCTGGTGGAGTCGAACGGAGAGGCGCGGCGACTGGTCCAGCAGGGGGGGGTCAAGGTCAACGGGGAAAAGATCGAGGCTGCAGACTTGGAGATTGAAGCGTCCGGAGAGGTGATCCTTCAGGCGGGAAAACGCCGCTATGCCAGGATTATTTTCCAGCCCTGACGGGAGCTTAGCGGAGCGCCCCAAAAAAGATGTCATCAGCGAAGATTTCTGGTTGACAGTCACCTCCGACTCCGGTAGATTCCGCCCTCGTTGCTCGTTGATTCCGGGCGGGCAGCACAGAAAAAACACCGACGATGAAAAAAGAAGTTGACAGTCGGTGGGCGTGGTGATAAAGTTACGTTTCGCTCCAAGGCAACTTAGCTTCAAACGCTGAATCTTGGCGGGAACAAAAAAAGTAACGACGCAGAAAAAAAGTTGTTGACAATCAGTGAGGGTTTTGCTAGATTGTCGTTCCGCCTCAAGGGAGGCGGTTAAAAACCGGGTCTTTGAAAACTAAATAGCAGACGCTTGAGATGGTTTGCGGGTAACAAAGTCAAACCTTACAGAATCAATCTTTCGCAGTTTAAAACTGGAGAGTTTGATCCTGGCTCAGAACGAACGCTGGCGGCATGCTTAACACATGCAAGTCGAACGTGAAAGTGGACTTCGGTCCGCGAGTAAAGTGGCGCACGGGTGAGTAACACGTGGGTAACCTGCCCGGTGATTTGGAATAACCTTTCGAAAGGGGGGCTAATACCGAATAAGCTCACGTTGTCTTCGGACGACGCGGGAAAAGGGGGCTTCGGCTCCTGTCACCGGATGGGCCCGCGGCCCATTAGCTAGTTGGTAGGGTAATGGCCTACCAAGGCGACGATGGGTAGCTGGTCTGAGAGGATGATCAGCCACACTGGAACTGAGACACGGTCCAGAC
>CAYQLP010000035.1:0-19911 GCA_964418505.1 uncultured Geobacteraceae bacterium
AGATCATCGTCATTGCCCTCGGCACGGTGCAGGGGGCCGCACTCGCCACCCGGGTCGCGGTGGTCAGCGGGATCGCCCTGCTGATGACCGTCGGCGTCTACGCCCTGGTGGCGGCGATCGTCAAGCTCGACGACTTCGGCCTGTACCTGGCTGCTGACCGGCAGGGGCGGAGGGCCGGCGCGCTCTCCCTGGCTGTTGGGCGGGCCCTGCTGCTGCTGGCCCCGCGGCTGATGAAGGGACTGGCCGCGGTGGGCACTGCGGCGATGTTCCTGGTCGGCGGCGGGATTCTCGTCCATGGCTTCCCCGCCGGCCACCACCTGGTCGAGGCGGCGGTCGCTGCCGCCGGCCGGGCCGGGGCGGGGGGCGCCCTGCTCCAGGCCCTGGCCCCGACAGTCGTCAACCTGGCCGCCGGGATCGCCGCCGGGGCGCTGGCCCTGACCGCGGTGGTAACGGCGCAGCGGGTGACCGGCCGCTGCACCTCGCCCCGGCGGTGATTTACGCCGTGCCGGCGATCTGTCCTGCTTCTCTTTGCGTCATCACCTCCGGGGGGACCACCTGATGCGCTTTCTCCACACCGCCGACCTGCACCTCGGCAAGACCTACCGCGGCAGCCCGGACGCCGGTGAACGCGGCGCCGACTTTTTTACCGCGCTCGCCGGGCTGGTCGCCACCGCCGTCGCCGAGCGGGTCGACGCCCTGCTGATCGCCGGCGACCTCTTCCATGTCGGCCAGGTCCTGCCGACCACCTTCTCGCGCACCTGCGCGGTCCTCGAGCCGCTGCGCGCGGCCGGCATCCCCTGCGTGGCCGTCGAGGGCAATCACGACTGGATCCACCGCCGCGACAGCCTGTCGTGGATGGAGGCCCTGGCGCAGATGGGCTACCTGACCCTGCTGCGCCCGGCCCGCAGCGAGGAAGGCGGCTACCGCTTCGAGCCCTGCGACCCGGCGAGCGGGATCGGCGGCCGCCTCGAGATCGGCGGGGTCAACCTCTACGGCCTCGGCTACATCGGCGCCCAGGCCGGCAGCCACATGGAGCGGGTCTGCCGGGCGGTGACCACGGAGAACAACCTCCTCCTCTGCCACCTCGGGGTGTGGAGCTACTCGCCGGTGGAGATCGGCAACCTCAAGCCCGAGGAGGCCCACTGCCTGGCGGAGGTCTTCGGCTACGTCGCCCTCGGCCACGGCCACAAGCCCTACGTGGTCGCCGACCCCGGCGGGCGCCGCTACGCCTGGAATCCCGGCTCCCCCGAGCGGGTCAACTTCGGCGAGGAGGGCTACGCCAAGGGCTACTACCTGGTCACCGCCGCGAACGGAGCCTTCAGCGCCGAGTTCCGCGCCACCGCGCCACGGCCGATGCACGTCCTGACCCTCGACCTTGACGGTGCCGACTCCGCCGAGGAGGCGCTGCGCCGCTGTGCCGAACAGGTGGCCGCCGCCCTGCCGGCGGGCGATGATTCACGCCGCCCGCTCCTCGAGGTCAGGCTCACCGGCCGGGTCGCCTTCCACCCCTTCGAACTGGGCCGCGAGCGCCTGCGCCTGCTCCTTGGCGAACTGGCCGACCCGCTGCACGTCGAGGTCAAAAACCACCTGTCGCTGGTCGGCGCCGGTGCAGCGGCGGAGGGGGTCCAGAAAGGCCTCGCCGAGATCGAGCAGGAGGTGCTGCGCGAGTTGATCGGGACCGGCAGCGCCTGGCGGGGGCGCGAGGAGGAGCTGGTGCGCCTGGCCCTGGCGCTGCGCGACACGGCCCGCCAGGGCGAGAGCGACGGCGAGGAACTGCTCGCCCTCCTCGACGGGGAGTGGTAGCCATGCAGATCCTCGCCATCCGCCTGGTCAACATCAAGTCGCACCGCGCCACCGAACTGACCTTCGCCCCGGGGATCAACGTCCTCTCCGGCCCCAACGGCGTCGGCAAGAGCACGGTCTTCGAGGCGATCGGCTACGCCCTCTTCGGCGTCGACGCCAGCAGCTTCGTCGGCAACGCCGAGCGCTTCCTGGCCATCGGCGCCAGGCGCGGGGAGGTCGCCGTGACCTTCCGCCCGCAGCCCGACGGGGAGCTCTTCCGGATCTCGCGCACGGTGGGGACGCCGTCGAAATGGCTCCTCGCCCGGGAGTCCGGAGGGAGCTTCGAGGTCGAGGAGCACAAGGACGGCAAGGAGACCGAGGCGCGGCTCAAGGACCTCCTCGGCCTCGACAGCGGGCGCTCCCTGGCCGACCAGTTCACCCTGGTGATCGGCCCCTTCCAGCACGACTTCCTCGGCCCCTTCGTGATCCGCCAGGCGGCCAGGCGCCGCGACGAGTTCGACGCCATCCTCGGCATCGACACCTGGCGGCAGACCTATCACCAGACCAAGGCGCTGGGCACCGCCCTCAAGACGCGCAGCGAGGCGCTGCAGGCCGCCCTCGGCCCGCTCCGCGACCAGGTCGCCGCCCTGCCGGAGAAGGTCACGGCCCACGGAGAAGCGGCCGCCGCGCTGGAGACGGCCGGCAGGGAGCTGGCCGCCGGCCGTGAGAAGCTCGGCCGGCTGGAGGCGGCCCTGGCGGAGTGCGACCGGCAGGAGCAGGCCCTCAAGACGCTCGAGCTCGATATCGACCGCCTGCGTGAGCGGCTCGCCAACGGCCGGGGGCGGATCGACAGCCAGCGGGGGCTGATCGCCGAGGCCGAAGAGGCCGCGCGGGTGGTCGCTGCCAATGCGGCCGGGAAGGCGGCCTACGAACGTGCCGAAGGGGAGCTCGCCGGGTTGCGCGAGGCGGAGAGGGAACTCCGTCGGCTCGAGCAGGAAGCCGCCGGGCTCGCCGCGCAGGCCGGCAGCCTGGGCGGGCAGCACGCTGCCGAGGAGCGGGGTGTCGAGGCGGCCCGCGCCGAGCTGCAGGCGGATTTCGCGGCCCTTGGCGCCCGGTGCCAGGCCCTGGCGGTCGACCCCCGGGTGGAGGAGGCGGCCGCCGCCCTGGCGGGGCTGCGGGCGGCCATTGCCGAACTGCGCGGGCGGGGCGGGCAGCTCGAGGGGGTACGGGCCGGGCTGGTCGAGGGGAGTGAGAAGCTCGCCGCCGGAGTCTGCCCGTTCTTCCAGGAGTCCTGCCGGAACCTGTCGGCCCGGCCGCCCGGGGATGTCTTCGCCGCGAAGCTCGCCGGGCTGGCGGCCGAGGAGCAGCGCCTGGCCGCGGAGCTGGCCGGCCGCGAAGCGGAGGAGCTGGCGGCCCGGCGTGCCGACGAGCAGCTCAAGGCCCTGGCCGTGCAGCGGGCGGAACTGGCGGAGCAGGAGCAACGGCTGGTTGCCCGGGGGGCGGCGATCGATGCCCGTGCCGGCGGACTGGCGGTGCTGGCGAAAGAGCTGGCCGAAGTCGAGTGCCGGCTGGCCGGCCAGCGGCAGGAGTTGCTGGCCCATGCCGGGCTGCCGGCGGCCATCGCGGCTGCCGAGGCAGCCCTGCGCGAACACCGCGCGGCCCGCGAGCTCTGCCTGGCGAAGCTCGGGGTGGCGGCCACGCTTGACGACCGGCGCGCCGAACTGGCCCGCTTCGAGGGGCTGCTGGCCAGCCTCGAGGAGGAACTGGCCGCCACGCTTGCGGCCCTGGCGGCGGCGGGGAGCGGCTACGATGGCGAAGGCCACCGCGCACTGCGCGGCGAGGAGGCTGCCTTGCGCACCGCGGTAGGGGCGCTGGGGGAGAAGGTCGAACGGTACCGGGCCGACACCGCGCGCCTGGCCGGGGAGATCGGGCGGCTGCGGCAGATCGAAGCGGAGATCGCCGACAAGGAAGAGCGGGTCCGGGGGTACGCCCGCAAGGAGGAACTGGTCAAGTTCCTGCGCAACCGGGTGTTCAAGCAGGTTTCAACCCATCTCTCCGAACGTTTCCGCGAGGAGATCAGCCTCCGGGCCGACCGCATCTACCGGACCATCGCCGAGAGCGACGAGGAGCTCCACTGGGGGGAGGACTACCGCATCATCCTCCGCGACCTGGCCGACGGCACCCTGCGCGAGCGCAGCGACGACCAGCTCTCCGGTGGGCAGATCATGAGCGCGGTGGTCGCCCTGCGCCTGGCCATGCTGCAGACCATCGGCGCCCGCATCGCCTTCTTCGACGAGCCGACCTCGAACCTCGACGCCGCCCGCCGCGAGAACCTCGCCCGGGCTTTCCGGGCCATCGACGTCGGCCGGGAGGAGGTCGCCGAGCACTGGTACGACCAGCTCTTCCTGATCAGTCACGATGTCGCCTTCACCGAGATCACCGACCAGCTCGTCGACCTGGCGGCCGAGCGGCGGGGAGGCGGGGAGGCGACGGCGAGGCGGAGCTGTGAGCTCATTTGATTTGCTTTGTCAGGCTTTTTTTAGTATTGTTAAAATAATCAAAACAAGCGCTGCGGGGTGCGCGGTGTGAGCTTTCCCAGGCTCCCCGGCAACGGCAGCCAAAGGAGACCGGTCATGAAATGTCCGCTGTGCAAGTGCAGGATTGTCGAGATCGACCTGCATGCCGAGGGCTTTGCCCAGGATGCCCGTGAGTGTTCGGCATGCGGCGGGGTCTGGACCTTTTCCGGGGAGAAGCTGAAGATTATCAAGGGGCGCGTGCGCAAGACCCAGACGGTATGCACCGACTTCGTCTGCCCGACCTGCCACCACATGGTCAGCAAGGAGACCGACCTGGATGCCTTCCAGTTCCACGAGGAACTCTACGAGTGCGTGGTCTGCGGGACGGTCTGTTCGGTGAGCCACGACAAGCTGGAGGTCATCAAGGACCCCCACAGGGGGTCGTTCCTCAGCGCCACCACCGCCGCCGTCGAATCGGACGACTACAACACCCTTTAGCGGTTCGCTTTTCCAGCGCTGCCGGCAGTCTATCCTCTACGGCCACCCGCGAGCCCCGCAGGTGGCCGTGGCGTGTCGGGGGGGCGGCAGGGAGCAGCTGCCGTCGCCCGTCGGTGTGAGCGGGGCGGCGAGGAGGACGGGATGAAGGTCAGCGATAACCAGAACTGTTTCATCTGCGGCACCGACAACCAGATCGGCCTGAAGATCAAGCCGATCCGCGATCCCGGCAAGGGCACGGCCTGGATGACGGTGGTGGTCCCCGAGCGTTTCCAGGGCTGGGAGGGGGTGGTGCACGGCGGGCTGATCGCTGCCCTGCTCGACGAAGTCTCCGCGTATGCGGCGATGACCGTCTCGACACAGATCGTCACCGCCGAACTCAACGTCCGCTATCTCAAGCCGGTACCGGTCAACCAGGAGGTCACGGTCAGCGCCAGGGTCCGCGAGACAGTGCGCCGGTCGATCTTTGTCGAAGCGATGATGAGCGCCGGGGAGACCGTGCTGGCCCGCGGCGAGGCCCGGATGATGGTCCTCAAATCGGCCCCGGCTCAAGCCTGAGGATTTTCAAGGCGCCGGGGCGAGGTTCTGCCGCTCCAGCCGCTCCAGGTTTTCCGCTGCCCTGACGTAGTAGCGCGGGTTGGCCTCGATGGCCTGACGCAGCGCCTGCCGGGCCGCGGCGTAGTTCCCCCGGTTCAGTTCCAGATAGCCCAGGTTGTTCAACGCCCCCTCCGCTCCCACCGATTGCCGGAATAGCTCCCTCGCCCGTTCCCCCTCCCCATTGAGAAAACAGGCTGCTGCCAGGTTGTTGCGCACCATCCGATTGTCGGGCTCCAGGGCCAGGGCCCGCTCCAGGCTGGCTGTCGCCCGCGCGTACTCGCCGAGCAGCAGCTGGACGAAGCCCAGGTTGTTGTAGCCTTCCGCCTGCTCCGGGGCCAGCCTGGTGACCTGGAGGAAGGTCAGCTCCGCCATCCGCTCGCTGTGCAGCCGGGCGTAGGCCAGTCCCATGCCCGTCAGCACGGCCACGTTGCGCGGTTCCGTCTCCAGGATTTTCCTCCCCCATTCCAGGGCCTGCTGGTACTCGCCGCGCCGCAGGTGGGTGCGCATCAGGCCGAGAAGCACTACCGGCTGCTGCGGAGCGATTTCGGCCGCACGGCCGAAGGCCTCCAGGGCGCCCCCGCTGTCCCCCAGGCGCAGCAGGCACTCGCCGAGCCCGGCAAGAACCTGCGGGTCATCCAGGGCCTTGTCGCGCGCCGCCAGGAAGTGCAGGCGGGCCAGGGCGGGGTTCCCCTCGGCGAGCAGGGTGTCGCCGCGCCGGACCAGCTCGGCGGCGGGCAGTTCGGCGAGCCCCTCGCGCTCGACGGCGGCGCGGGCCTGGCTGTCGGCGGGGAATGCGGCGCGGGAGAAAGGCTGCGGTCCGGCCGGCCGCGTGCAGCCGGCGATAGCGACCAGAGCGATGAGCGGAAGGAGCGTGGAGAGCTTCATGGGGCCTCCCCGGGCGGCGGGTCAGCCGCCCTGGACGGTGGGCAGCAGCAGACGCAGGATCTGGATCACGCTGGGGCCGAGGAGCACCACGAAGAGTGCCGGGAAGATGAAGAGGACCAGTGGGAAAAGCAGCTTGATCGAGGCCTTGGCGGCAATCTCCTCGGCGGTCTGCCGGCGCTTGACGCGCATCGCCTCGGAGTGGACGCGCAGGGCGTTGGCCAGGCTGGTGCCGAAACGGCTGGTCTGGTTGAGCATGGCCATCAGCTGGCTGATGTCGGGGACGCCGGTACGCAGCGCCATGTTGCGGTAGCTCTCCTGGCGCGACTGGCCGGAGCGTACTTCCAGGTTGGTGAGGAGAAATTCGTCGCTGAGCTCGCGGCTTAAAGGACGGATCTCCTCGCCGACCCGCTTGAAGGCCATGTCCAGCCCCAGCCCCGCCTCGACGCAGACCACCAGCAGGTCGAGGGCGTCCGGCAGGGCCCGGGTGAGACTGGCCTGGCGGCGGCGGCGCATGATCAGGATCACCAGGTCGGGGAGGAAGAAGCCGGCGGCGGCCAGCGCTGCCATGATCGGCAGCACGCGCAGGTTGGGGGTGTAAAAGGCCAGGTTGATCAGGCCGATCCCCGGCAGCGCCAGGGCGCAGAGGACCTTGGCGGCGAGGAAGTTGACGTAGGCTTTGCGCGAACGCAGCCCGGCCTGCAGGAGGCGCTGGCGGGTCGAGCCGCTTTTGGATGCCGGGTCGGCGTTCTTGCCGTGAGTGAGCGGCCGCGAGAGCCTGGCCGCCAGTCCCTGCGGCTGCTCATCGACCAGCGCGGGGCGGTCGGCCCGTCCCGGCGTCGCCTGCTCCCTGCCGAGCAGGGCGGCAAGCCGTTCGGCCAGCCAGTCGCGGCGGTTGAAAAGCCAGGCGGCGCCGGTCACCAGCAGGAAGACGGCGAGGAAGGTGACGAGGAGGATCGCCGGGTAGCGCCAGTCGGCGGCGAAGGCCGCCGTGAGATCGGTAATGATGTTCATGGCGGCCGCCTAGATGTCGATCCTGACCAGCCTGCGGATCAGGAGATAGCCCCCGGCCTGCAGGCACAGACCGCCGCACAGCAGGGCGATGCCCAGCCGGTCGGTCCACAGCAGGGAGACGTAGTCGTAGTTGACGAAGTAGATGTAGAGGAACATCGCCGCCGGCAGGGCGATGAGGATGTTACCGGAGAGCCTTCCTTCGGCGGTCAGGGCCTGGACCTGCTTGTGGAACTGCATCCGTTCGCGGATCAGCGAGCCGATGCGGTCGAGGATCTCCGCGAGGTTGCCGCCGGTCTCCCGCTGGATGACCACCGAGACGGCAAAGAATTTCAGATCCATGCACGCAACCCGGCCGCACATGTTGCCGAGGGCGTCGGCGAGGGTGAGGCCGAGCTTCATCTCGTCGACTGCGGCGCGGAACTCGCCGCTGAGCGGCTCCTCGGTCTCCTCGACGACCATTTCCATGGCCGCGGAGAGGGCGTGGCCGGAACGCAGGGCCCGGGCCATCAGGTCGAGGGCGGCGGGGAGCTGTTCGCCGAAGCGGCGGTCGGAGCGCCGCTCGGCGGCGGCCAGCAGGAGCCAGGGAATCAGTGCGCCGAGCAGGCCGGCGGGAAGGGCCAGGGCCGGCCGCGGCAGCAGCCACAGCCCGGCCAGGACCCCCATGCCGCCGAGGCACAGGCTGACCGTCACGAAACTGGCGGCGTTGAGCCGCAGGCCGCTCTTGATCAGCCGGCGGTCGAGGCGGTCGAGGCGCGGCAGGGCGAGGGTGAAACGGTCGAGGGGGGTGGCGTTTTTCAGCAGGGGCTGATGGTCGCCGGCCAGCCGAGCGCGGCCGTGATTGCCCCCCGCCGAGAGATAGAGGAGGCGCTTGCGCAGCGACAGCCGCTCGGCGAAGCGCCCCCCCCAGGCCAGGTAGATGAGCGCCACCAGCGAGGCGACGAAGAAGAAGACGGTGATCGAGATGGTCAGGTTGAGCAGTTCCATGGCGGCCTCTCACTCGTAGCGGCGATCGGGGTCGAACAATTCCTCCGGGACGGGGATCCCCGCGGTGACCAGCCGCGCCGAGAAGCTCGGGCGGATGCCGGTGGCGCGGAAGCTGCCGAGAATCTTGCCGGCCGGGTCGATGCCGCGGCGCTCGAAGGTGAAGATCTCCTGCAGGGTGATGACCTTCCCCTCCATGCCGACCACTTCGCAGACCGAGGTCACCTTGCGGGTGCCGTCGGCGAAGCGCACGATCTGCAGGATCAGGTCGAGGGCCGAGGAAATCATGAAGCGCATGGCGCTCTCGGGGAGATCGACGCCGGTGGTCAGGATCATCGATTCGAGGCGGGTCAGGGCGTCCCGCGGCGAGTTGGCGTGGATGGTGGTCAGCGACCCCTCGTGGCCGGTGTTCATGGCCTGCAGCATGTCGAAGGCCTCGGCGCCGCGGACCTCGCCGATGATGATGCGGTCGGGGCGCATGCGCAGGCTGTTGCGCACCAGGTCGCGCTGGGTGACCTGGCCGGAGCCCTCGATGTTCGCCGGGCGGGTCTCGAGGCGGACGACGTGCTCCTGCTGCAGCTGCAGTTCGGCGGCGTCTTCGATGGTGACGATCCGTTCGCGGTCGGGGATGCAGGCCGAGAGAATGTTGAGCAGGGTGGTCTTGCCGGTGCCGGTCCCGCCGGAGATCATGACGTTGAGCCGGGCCTCGACACAGCCGGCGAGGAAGCGGGCGATTTCCGGGGTGAGGCTTTTGAGGGCGAGGAGATTCTCCATCTTCAGGGGCTCGACGGCGAAGCGGCGGATCGACAGGGCCGGGCCGTCGATGGCCAGCGGCGGGATGATCGCGTTGACGCGCGAACCGTCGGCCAGCCGGGCATCGACCATCGGCGTCGACTCGTCGATGCGCCGTCCCACCCGCGAGACGATGCGGTCGATGATCGTCAGCAGGTGGCTGTCGCTGACGAAGCGGCTGGCGGTCTTCTCCAGCCGGCCGTGGCGCTCGACGTAGATGTGGCGGTAGGTGTTGCAGAGGATGTCGGTTACCGCGGGGTCGCGCATCAGCGGCTCGAGGGGGCCGAGGCCGATCAGTTCGTCGATGATTTCGTCGACCAGCGCGACCTTCTCCACCTCGTTGAAAGGAATCTGCTGCTCGCCGAGGATGCGCTCGACCAGCTGGCTGATCTCCGGGCGGATCTCGGCCGGATCGAGCTGGTGCAGCACGCTGAGGTTGACCTCCTCGATGACCCGGCCGTGGACCTGCTGCTTGATCGCGTAAAAGCGCTCGTCGCGCAAATCTTCCGTGCCGGCGGGCTGGAGGATGGTTGGCGGGCGTTCCCTGCTGAGAATTTCCCTGAGCGACACGGCGGCCTCCTAGACAGCTTTACCGAATGTGCCGCGCACCCCCCGGTAGTCGCCGGCGGCGTCCGGGGTGCGCAGCTTGTCAATGAACTCGGCGAGGCTCTTGGCCAGCGCCGCGCGCGGGGTGGCGGTGACCAGCGGCACCCCGCGGTTGATCGACGAGAAGACGTTCTCGAAATCGTTGGGCAGGGCCCAGAAGATCTTCTTGCCGATCAGCTTGTCCGCCGCTTCCAGCGACAGGGTGCTTCCCCGCGTGTAGCGGTTGACGATGAACTCGATCTTGTCGTGGGCGGTGCCGAGTCTGCCGAGCAGGTTGAAGAGGCGGGCGGCGTTGCGCAGGGCCGGCACCGACAGGTCGGTGATGACGAAGATTTTCTCCGAGGCGCTGAAGGCCTGCAGGGTGCAGTCGTCGATGAGCATCGACGGGCAGTCGATGATCACGCGGCTGTGGGCCTCGGCGAGCAGTGCGCAGATCTTCTCGATATGCTCGGGGCGGACGATCTCGGCATCTTCCGGGTTGCGCGGGGCGGGGAGCAAGCGGATGCCGCTGGCGTGGCGCCCCAGCACCCCCTTGAGGAAGTGCCCGTCGAGGCGGTGGAAGTTGCTGCACAGGTCGGCGATGGTCCGGTCCTGGGGCATGTCGAGCATGGTCGCGACGTCGCCGGCCTGCAGGCAGAGATCGCACAGCGCCACGGTATGCTCGTGGCGGCCGGCCAGCAGGGCGGCGACGTTGACCGCCACCGCCGTCGCCCCCAGCCCCCCCTTGCTGCTCATGAAGCTGTAGCACAGGCCGGCCCGGCCGTTGGACAGGGTGCGCTGGTCGCGAACCTTCTCGATGGCCCGCTGCAGGGCGAGGGGGTCGACGGGGATGACGAAGTAATCGGCGGCCCCCGCCTGCATCGCCTCGACGATGTGCTCCGGCTGGCGGTCGGCAGAGATGACGAAGAGCGTGGCCAGCGGGAAGGCGTCGCGCAGGGCCCTCAGGCGGGCCAGCAGCGGCCCTGCGTTGCTCCGGTCCTCAAGGAGGATGATCTCCGGCGGGGTCTGAAAGGCAGCCGTCCCCTGGTCGCCGCTGGCGCCGACATTGTGAATCATGCTGACACCGGTCACTGTCCTGAGGTCTTCGGAGATCTCGCGGGCCAGATGCAGGTCGTGAATTTCGAAGGCGATGTTGATGTGCCTGGCCATGAAGGATCTTCTCCCGGTTGACGTGAAAGTGTCGCCGCCGTGGCCTAGCGCGAGCCCTTGACCAGAACCGGCAGCGCGGCGAGGACGCCGGTGTTGATGCCGCCGGTCTTGCCGGTCACCGGCTGGGCCTTGCAGGAGGGGCGCGCGTAGATGGTGTTCTGGTAGTAGCCATGATCAGCGACGTCGAAGGCCCGCTGCCCGTTGACCTTGAGGCCGAACTTGTCGACGAAGCTCTCCCAGTTCTGCTCTCCGCTCCTGGTCGGGTCCCTGACCCAGTAGTCGTTCTCAGCCGCGTCGTAGGCCATGCGCGCCGGCAGGCCGTCGTAGCGCTTCTTGACGTCCTGGGAGAATTCGTCGGTGATGTGGACGACCTCCAGGGTCACCGCGCTGACCACCGGGTAGCAGCCGCTGATGGAGTGCATGCCGCTCATCGTCCCCTGGCCGGGGGTGCCGTCGCAGTCGATCACCGGCACGGTGATCTCCCAGGGGACCTCGCGCTCGTGGGCCGGCTTGAGCGGGTTCTTGGTGGCCGGGAAGGAGTTGCAGACGGTGGTATCGTTGAACTCGTCGCCGAGTGCGCCGTTACCGACCTCGATTCCCCCTTCGATGAAGCCCTCGTTGCGACCGTCGCAGTCCTCCGGGTTTTTCCCGGCCTCGAAGATTGCGCTGATCGAACTGCCTCCCACCGGGTCTCCTGACGCCGTGTCGCTGCACAGGCTGTAGTTGGTCCAGCCGCCGGTGTTGGCGGTCGAAGAACTCGAGCTGTTGATCAGGCGGGCCTGGCCGCAATTGTATTTTCCAGAGCTGTCGAGCAGGCTCTCTTCGCAGACGGCCAGCGGCCAGTCGAAGTCGAAAGCCTTGAAGGAGCGGGGGAAGCCGAGGTAGGCCACCGCCTCGGCGGACATCTGGAAGCCCAGGTAGTTCATGACCTGGGCGAAGAAGGTCGGCACGGGGGTGTCGCGGCGGTGGACGCGCACCCGCACGGCATTGATGAAGCCGGTATCGGCGTCGAGCTCCGCATCGCTCTTGCCGGCTGTCTGCGTCGGCGTCAGGCTGGCGTTGGGGGTGAAGGTCCGCCCGCTGACCGACCAGTGGCCGCGCTGGACATCCCCCTGGTTGTCGGCGCCGACGGTGACCTCCACCGGGACCTTAACGCTGGTGTTCTTGGCTGCCGTCTCCTGCGCCGCCTGGTTGGACCCGGGATTGACGTGCCCGGCCAGCGACGGGTCGGGAGGGGCGGGCTGGCCGCTGTCGCGGTAATAGAGCTGGGAGGCGCCGGCCAGCGCCCCGGCGTCGGCGGCGTTCTGCAGTTCCCCCTTGACCACCGTCAGATGGCCGATATCGGTGGCCAGGGCGGCCATCCCCAGCAGCGCCAGCAGCAGCGCGGCGACCAGGATCAGCACCGAACCCTTTTCCTCGGCAGAGCGGCAGCGTTTCATGATCTCCTCACTCCTCGCGCATGGTCGTCGAGCTGGAGAGGGCCAGGCCGGCGAAGGGCAGGTACAAAAAGTCGTAGCGGAAGTTCACCGTGGCCGTCCAATAGGTACCCGAGGTCCCGCTGGCCGCCGTGAAGGTGATGTCCTCCGGGCCCAGGGCGTCGCTGCCGAAGGTGATCGGCAGCCCGCCGTAGCCGGCCAGGATGGTGGAGCGGATGGCGCTTTCCCCCTGGGCGTTGAAGAGGATCCGCTCGTGGGCCGCCTCGCGGCTGGCGCTGGTGATCACCGCTTTGTCGTAGAGGATGATCCCCAATTCCAGGATCGCCATCAGGATCAGCAGGAGGACCGGCAGCACCAGGGCGAATTCGACCAGGGCTGCGCCCTTTTGGTCAGTGCATTTCATGCCTGGATTCTCCGCGGCCCGGGCCGGGATCTGTCGTCCCGGGCGAGGGCTCAGTTGCCGTTGCTGCCGGTGACGCCGAGTTCGAAGACCGGCAGGGGCTCGGTTTCCCGGGCAAAGCTTCGGTTGTAGGCGTCCATCACCCCCTCGGCGTGAATCCCCTCCAGCCCGGTCGGTGGAGCGGCGCCCCCGGCCCCTTCCGGATTGACGAGCATCTTCTGCCAGGAGACGCGCTGTGCCTCCCCCCACTCCCGGTCGATCCGGGTGGTTTCCTGGGCGCAGGCGGTGAGCAGCAGCGCAGCGGCAAGGATCAGCAGTTGTCCCCTAATCATGGCTGGTCATCCTTCCTGTGGTGAGCGCAGTGGTCTGGAAGCCGAAGGCTCCTTCGAGGCCGCCGGTTTCGTTTTTGCCGGCTGCTGCCGCCGGGGCGGCGGAGGTCCCGTCGCGGCCGTCGTCGTCCGCGCGTGCCCCCTCGAAGCGTCCCTCCAGGTAGAATTCGAGCCGGTCGGGGGGGACCATCGATTCCCCTGGGAAGCGCATTTCCTCCGGCGCTACCGGCTTGACCAGACGCGGGGTGACGGCGATCAGCAGGTCGGTCTTCTGCTGCTGGTAGCCGCTGCTGCGGAAGAGCGGGCCGATGACCGGCAGGTCACCCAGGCCGGGGACCTTCGACGAGGTCTCGCGCAGGCTGTCCTGGAGGAGCCCGGCCAGGGCCAGGGTCTGGCCGTCGCGGAGGTGGACGGTGGTCTCCAGTTTGCGGGTGGTCAGGTTGGGGACCGGGAAGATCGTCCCGGTGAGCCCGGTGGGGATCGGCGTGGTCCCGGAGATTTCGCTGACGCTCGGCGCCACGCGCAGGCTGATGCGCCCGTCGGCCATGACCACCGGCGTGAAGCGCAGGCCGACGCCGAACTCCTTGAACTCGATTGCCGGGTTCCCCTCGTTGTCGGGGACCGGGTAGGGGAACTCGCCGCCGGCCAGGAAGCTCGCCTCCTGGCCGCTGAGGGTGACCAGGCGCGGTTCGGCCAGAGTCCGGGCCAGCCCCTCGCTCTCGAGGAACTGCAGGGCCATGGTCAGGTTGTCGATCGACATGAAGATGTTTGCCGCATTGCCGGCGAAGTTGAGGAGCAGGCTCCCCGGGTCGATTCCCACGTCGGGGATGCCGCCGCCCCCGGCGTCGAGGGTGCGGACTCCGTAGATCGGGGTGCCGTCGGTGTTGTAGCCGGTGATGAACTTCCCGGTCAGGCGGCCGGCCCCGGCGCCGATCAGCAGGTCTTTGCCCTGGTTGACCAGCCCCAGCGCCGCCTGCCAGTCCCGCCCCTTGTCACGGGAGACTTCGGCGAAGCGCACCTCGAGCATCACCTGCTGGCCGCCGGCGATCTGCAGGAGGTTGGTCAGCCCCGGCCCGGAGCGCCCGGTCCCCTGGGTGGCCCCCTTGTCCTCGGCCTGGCGGGGGAGGAAGGTCTGGGCCAGGCGCAGGACCTTCTCCATGACCTCCGGTCCGGAGACCGTTCCGGCCAGCACCACCCCGGTTTCGGAGCCGTGGACCTCGATGTTCTCGGCGGGGAAGAGCCTCCGCAGCTGCTCTTTCAGACCGGTCAGGTCGAGGGTCACGGTGACGTCGATGACCGCCCGGGTTTCCTTCTGCTGCTCGTCCCAGACGGTGATCGTGCAGTAGCCGAGCTTCTGCCCGCGAACGTAGATCCGTCGTTCGGTCAGGGGCCGGGCGTGGACGATCTCCTCGTCGGAGGTCAGTACTTTCATGTACAGGCTCGGCTTCTGGATCTCGATGACTTCCGAGCCGCCCAGCTTGAGGGGGAGAATCCTGCGCTCGATCTCCTGCTGGGCCAGGGCGGCGGTGCAGGGGAGCAGCAGCAGGGCGAACAGGGCGCACCAGACGACCCGCACACCGGGAGAAAACGCTTTCATTCCAGCCTCCTGATTCACGTGATGAAGGGCTGCCGGACCCGCGGCCCGGCGGGCAGACCCCGGCCGGCGACAGCTCAGCGCGCGGGGAACGTATAGGTTTTCTCCTCGCGGTCGCCCTGGATCAACTCGACCCTAAAGGCCGGCGCAGGGGCGGGCGGCGGGGCCTGGCGCATGGCGACTCTCCTCACCTCCGGTTTCGGCGCGGGCGGCGGCACAACCAGTTCGTCTTCGAGCGGGTTGCGCAGGACCAGGTGGATCGGCCCCTGGTTGACCTGCAGGGCCAGCCGCTCGGCGTCCCGGGGGCGGACTTCGAGGGTGACCGTGCGCACCAGTCTGGCCTGGCCCTCCTCGGTCTGGGTCTCCTGGGCGATTGCTAACACTTTGATTCGCTTGAGGATCGTCTCGACTTCCTTGCGGCCGTTGACCGGTTCCTGGACACCGATCACGTCGACATGGGTGTTGGGGAGGATGAAGCCGCCGACCCCGATCACCTCATCGACCCTGATCGCCATGGCGCGCATCCCCGGGGCGATGATCGCCACCAGCCCGGCCCCGGAGCCGGGGGCGGCCAGTTCGGCGGCCAGCAGCGGCTGCCCGGCGGCCACCCGGGAAACGGCAATGCGTTCCTTGAGCGCGTCGACGCTCTCGAAAGCCCCTTTGGGGACGTTGGCCTGCGGCCAGTCGGCCAGTTCGAGGTTGGCCGCGGTGAGCCGGGCCCCGGGGTAGATCTCCTGGGCCGCGACGACGATGCGCTTGATCGGCACCGCCTCGCCGGCCCCGGCGGCCAGGGTGGCCTGGGCGGAGAGCCAGCGGTTGACCAGGACGACGGCCGTCATGCCGAGGGCCACGGCAAGGATCAGGACAATGATTGCCATGTTTCTGTTCATGATTTTCTCCCTTGCCGGAAAACCTTGACGTAGCGGCCGCCGGCCCTCACCAGGCCAGCGGCCCGGTCAGTGGCCCCCAGTTGACGAAGGCGTAAAAACCCGCGGCGATGGCAGCGCTGTAGGGGAAGCGCAGCGGCCCGGGGGCCGGGTTCGGCTTGAGACAGCCGGGGTCGCGGGTGAAAAGGAAGAGTTTGCCGGCCGCGACCGCCTCGCGCAGGCGGCGGCGCAGGGTGGCGTCCAGGGCGCAGTGGAGCAGGGCCAGTAAGCCACCGGCGATGGCGGTGTAGAGAAAGACCTGGACGATCGCCGCCGGTCCGGTCAGGGCGCCGAGGGCCGCCATGGCCTTGACGTCGCCGGCCCCCATCCCCAGGAGATAGGGGGGGAGGAAGATGGCGAACCCGGCCAGGGTGCCGAGCAGGGCGTTCAGCCCGCCCTGGGCGCCGCCGCTTGCCACGCTCCAGGCGAAGCCGGCGATCAAAAGGGCCAGGTTGAGCAGATTGGGGATCTTTGCCCGCAGCAGGTCGCTGGTGCAGGCTAAGAGAAAGAAGACGGAGGCGACGAGGACTTCCGTTTGGGAAGTGTGGCGGCAGGCGACCCAGACGGCCAGGGCCATGACCGGCAGTGCGGTCATCGTGTTAGCCATCAGAGTCGAATTGCGGCGCTCCCCACCCATCCCCGCTGCCTCCTGCATGTCCATGAGGCCAGTTGCAATGACCTGCCCGACGACTACTTGGTCAGTTCCGTAGTCGCCTTGGTGAATGCCGAGTCGATGCCATCCTTGAGGGCTGTGATCGTCCCGATCAGCAGCACGCCGATCAGGGCCACCAGCAGGGCGTACTCGACCATGTTCGCCCCTTCCTCGTCCCGTACAAACCGCTTGATCATCTCTTTCATCGCTCTCCTCCTCGCTGTGATGTAGGCCTTTCGCTGAATGCTCATGCCCTTACTCAAAGGGGATACCACCTAAAACTGAGTTGACAAGAGGGGCGGGGGTCTTTCTGTTCACCCGGAGCGTAATTACAACGTTTGGGTAGGTATGCCTCGATGGACGCAAGTGCGCCGTGCCGGCGAATGTTTTTTTCCCGGGCGGTGGGTTTCGTGGTAACCTGCGCCACGCAATCCGACCCTTCGGGAAGCGGCGCCCCGCGGCCGCATCGGGCAGGGGATGAGCATGGAATTCTTCGATATCGTCGATGACGACGACCGGGTGATCGGTGCCGCGCCGCGCTCGGCCTGCCACGGCAACCCGGGGTTGGTGCACCGCGCCGTGCACGTGCTGGTCGTCAACGGCGCCGGCGACCTGCTCCTGCAGAAGCGCTCGGCGCGCAAGGATATCCAGCCGGGGAAGTGGGACACCAGCGTCGGCGGGCACCTCGCGCCCGGGGAGTCCTACCGGGCGGCGGCGGTGCGCGAGATGGGGGAGGAACTGGGGCTGACCGGCCTCCCCCTGACCTTCCTCTACCGCTCGAAGATTCGCAATACCGTCGAGTCCGAGAACATCGCCACCTTTCTCACCCGCCACGACGGCCCGGTGGATGCCGAGCCCGGGGAGATCGATGCGGTGCGCTGGTGGTCTGCCGGTGAGATCGACGCCGCCCTGGGCAGCGGGGTTTTCACCCCCAACTTCGAGGAGGAGTGGGCCCACTACCGGGAGTCCGGGAGTGTTGGTGCCCAAGATTGAGGCAACCCGCCGCGCCGGCGCCTATTTGCTGGGCAGGCCGTCGGGCCGGGCGTCCGCCAGTCTGCCACCGCCGCCTGGTTTTCTAAAAATAGTGATTTATAATCAGTAGGTTATCTTGACAGTCAGAGTCGCTGCCGATTTGGGCAAGCAATTTGCTGTAGAGGGAATGCCAACTCAACACGAAGGAGTGCGGAGATGAAAAAAGTCGAGGCGATCATCAAGCCGTTCAAGCTGGATGAGGTCAAGGAAGCGTTGAACGAAGTGGGGATCCAGGGGATCACGGTCAGCGAGGTCAAGGGCTTCGGCCGCCAGAAGGGCCATACCGAGCTCTACCGCGGCGCCGAGTACGTGGTCGACTTCATCCCCAAGATCAAGATGGAGATCATCGTCGGCGACGAACTGGCCGCCAAGGTCGTCGAGGTCATCGCCGGCGCCGCCAAGACCGGGCGCATCGGCGACGGCAAGATCTTCGTCACCCCCGTCGACGAGGTGCTGCGCATCCGCACCGGCGAGCGCGGCGAAGACGCGGTTTAAGCTAACGATTCAGCCAACAGGGCAGTTCCCCATACCACCTCAAAGGAGAGTGCAATGACCCCACAGGAAGTTGTCAAGTTCGCCAAAGAAAACAACTGTCAGATGGTCGATTACAAGTTCCTCGACTTCGTCGGCATCTGGCAGCACTTCACCCAGCCGATCAGCGAGTTCAGCGAGGACACCTTCGAAGAGGGGATCGGCTTCGACGGCTCCTCGATCCGCGGCTGGCAGCCGATCCACAACTCGGACATGCTGATCATGCCCAAAGCGGAAACCGCCAAGGTCGACCCCTTCCCCAAGGTCCCGACCCTGAGCCTGATCTGCAACATCATTGACCCCTTCACCCGTGAAGGCTACAGCCGCGATCCGCGCTTCGTCGCCCTCAAGGCCGAGAATTACCTGAAGTCCACCGGCATCGCCGACACCGCCTACCTCAAGGCCAGCGGCATTGCCGAGCAGGGCTTCTTCGGCCCCGAGCCGGAGTTCTTCATCTTCGACGACGTGCGCTACTCCTCGACCATGAACGAGTCCTTCTACGCCGTCGACTCCTCGGAAGGCTGCTGGAACAGCGGCCGCGAAGAGTTCCCCAACCTGGGCTACAAGCCGGCCAACAAGGGCGGCTACTTCCCGGTGGCGCCCACCGACTCGCTGATCGACCTGCGCAACGAGATGGTCCAGGTGCTGCAGGCCGTCGGCGTCCGCGTCGAGGCCTCCCACCACGAAGTCGCCACCGGCGGCCAGTGCGAGATCGACATGCGCTTCGACTCCCTGGTCAAGATGGCCGACACCCTGCAGTGGTTCAAGTACGTCATCCGCAACGTCGCCAACCGCAACGACAAGACCGTGACCTTCATGCCCAAGCCGCTCTTCGGCGACAACGGCTCGGGGATGCACTGCCACCAGTCGCTGTGGAAGGACGGCAAGAACCTCTTCGCCGGCGACGGCTACGGCGGCCTGTCGAAGATGGCCATGTACTACATCGGCGGCATCATGAAGCACGCCAAGGCCCTGTGCGCCTTCACCAACCCCGGCACCAACTCCTACAAGCGCCTCGTCCCCGGCTACGAAGCCCCGGTCAACCTGGCCTACTCGAACCGCAACCGCTCGGCCTCGATCCGCATCCCGGCCACCACCAACGACAAGGCCAAGCGCATCGAGTACCGCACCCCCGACCCGTCCTGCAACGGCTACCTGGCCTTCGCCGCCATGCTCATGGCCGGCCTCGACGGCATCGAGAACAAGATCGATCCGGGCCAGCCGCTGGACAAGGACATCTACGGCCTCTCCCCGGAGGAGCTCAAAGACATCCCCAACGTCGCCACCTCGCTGGAAGACGCCCTCAACCACCTGCGGGCCGACCACGCCTTCCTCCTCAAGGGCGACGTCTTCACCGAAGACCTCATCGAGAAGTGGATCGAGTACAAGATGGAAGCCGAAGTCGATCCGGTGCGCATGCGCCCCGTGCCCCTGGAGTTCGCCCTCTACTTCGACTGCTGATTCAGTAATCAGTTGAAATGCAAAAAGCCCTCGGGAAACCGGGGGCTTTTTACGTCTGAGCGGACTTCCTCTCCCTTGATGATGGTGGGTGTGAAGGTAGCTCCCTCTCCCTTGATGATGGTGGGTGTGAAGGTAGCTCCCTCTCCCTTGATGGGAGAGGGCTGGGGAGAGGGTGCCCCCCGCCGGGGGCAGCCCAACGTCAACCCCTAAAGCGCGTGCCTCGCCACATACTCCTTAATCGCCGCCGTCTCGGCATCGATCACCTCGCAGCGCCGCGGGCGCTGCTCGAGCCCGTCGAGGCTGGCCGGGCGCTCGGGGTCGCGGCCGATCGCCTGGCGGACGGCGTCAGGGAACTTGGCCGGGTGGGCGGTGGCCAGACAGATCATCGGCACCCCGGCCGTGCGCAGGGTCCGCCCGGCGCGCACGCCGACCGCGGTGTGCGGATCGAGGACGTAGCCGGTGGCGGCGTGGAAGGAGCGGATCTCCTCGCTGATCCCGGCGTCGTCCACCGACAGGGAGCGCAGCTCACCGGTCACCTGGCGGCGCTCCTCGGGGGTAAAGCTCATCCGCCCGCTGCGGGCGAAGTCGGCGAAGGCCTGGCGTACGCGCAGCGGATCCTGGCCGTAAAGGTAGTAGAGGTAGCGCTCGAAGTTGCTCGCCACCTGGATGTCCATCGACGGACTGCTCGTCTGCCGGACATCGCCCCGCGCGTACACTCCCGTGGTGAAGAAGCGCG
>CAYQLP010000036.1:0-19364 GCA_964418505.1 uncultured Geobacteraceae bacterium
TCTCCGGCATCGAGCTCGAGTGGCACGACCAGGCCGCGGTCTGCGTGGTCATGGCCTCCGGCGGCTACCCCGGCGACTTCCCCAAGGGGCTGCCGATCAGCGGTCTCGACGCCGCCGCGCAGCTCGACGACCTGGTGGTCTTCCACGCCGGCACGGCAGTGGCCGACGGTCGGGTGGTCACCGCCGGCGGCCGCGTCCTCGGCGTCACCGGCCGCGGCCCGACCGTCGCCGCCGCCATCGACACCGCCTACCGCGGCGTTCGCGCCATCTCCTGGGAGGGCGCCCACTACCGCAGCGACATCGGCCGCAAGGCCCTGACCCGCTGAATTGCCGCCTGTGGCGGCGTTGAATGCGTGCTGCGCAGGCGTTGAATTGCCCCCTGCGGAGCCGTGGAACTGCCCAAACGCGCACTCTGCGGTGCGTGTTGCCTCATTGACGGAATTCTCGACATAGAGTTTGATGCCAACCTTCAAAAGGAGCCTCCCATGTCCGCCACTCCCCAGGTCCTGATCCTCATGGGCAGCGACAGCGACTACGACGTGATGGTCGAGGCCGCCCGCGCCCTCGACCAGTTCGGCGTCCCCTTCGAGATGACCGTCTCCAGCGCCCACCGCACCCCGGAGCGCACCGCCGCCCTGGTCCGCGCCGCCCGCGGCCGCGGGATCAAGGCGATCATCGCCGGGGCCGGGGCCGCCGCCCACCTCGCCGGGGTGATCGCCGCCGAGACCACCCTGCCGGTGATCGCCGTGCCCATCGACTGCACCTCCCTCAACGGTCTCGACGCCCTGCTGGCCATGGTCCAGATGCCCGCCGGCATCCCCGTGGCGACCATGGCCGTCGGCAAGGCCGGGGCGCGCAACGCCGGGCTCTTCGCCGTCCAGCTGCTGGCCCTGGGCGATCTCGCCCTGGCCGACCGCCTGGTCGCCTTCAAGGCCGAGATGGCCGCCGGGGTCGAGGCCAAGGCCGCCGCTCTGCGCGAGCGCCTGGCCCGCGACTTCCCCTCCTGAGGCTGTGCCGCTTTCCCTTGACAGGGCAAAATTATCCGCACTAAAGTGATAGGATATCTTTTAGGAGCATACATTTGAGCACTCAGCCCACCTTCATGGATCGCCTCTGGGATTTCTTCTGCTCCCTCAAGCTGGCGATCGGCACCCTGATCCTCCTCGCCCTGACCTCGATCATCGGCACGGTCATCGAGCAGGGCAAGACTCCCGAAGAGATCTCCGCCAAGACCGGCTGGAGCCTCGACCTCCTCAAGTTCCTCGACAATTACCTCAACGCCTTCGACATGTACCACTCCTGGTGGTTCCTGGCGCTCCTCGGCCTCTTCGCCACCAACCTGATCTGCTGCTCGATCAAGCGCTTCCCCTTCGTCTGGAAGACCGTGCGCGACAAGCGCCTGGTCGCCGACGACAACTTCTTCCGCACCTTGAGCAATGTCGAGGAGGCGGTGGTCGCCAAGGGGAATCCCGCCGAAGTGCGCGAGCGGGTCGCGGCCCTGATCAAGGGTCGCTTCGGCGAGCCGGTGGTCACCGAACAGGACGGCGCGATCTACCTCTACGCCGAAAAGGGCGCCTACTCGCGCTTCGGCGTCTACGTCACCCACGCCTCGATCCTGATCATTTTCGCCGGGGCCATGATCGGCAACCTGTGGGGCTACAAGGCCTTCGTCAACATCCCCGAAGGGGGCGGCGTCATCGACAGCGTCTGGGTGCGCGGCGACCGCGAACAGCTGCCCCTGGGCTTCAGCGTGCGCTGCGACGATTTCGAGGTCGAGTACTACGAGGGGATGATGGGCCGCCCCAAAGAGTACAGCAGCCAGCTGGCGGTTCTCGAGAACGGCCGCGAGGTGCTCAGCAAGCGCATCGAGGTCAACGACCCGCTGAGCTACAAGGGGATCACCTTCTACCAGTCGAGTTTCGGCCCGGCCGGTGATCCGACCTTCCGTCTGCGCGTCCGTCCGCGCTCCGGCGGAGCCCCCCACGAATTCACCGCCCGCCTCGGCGAGCGCGTCACTCTGCCCGACGGCGGCACCTTCGCCGTCACCAACTATGCCGAGAACTACGATCGTTTCGGCGCGGCCATCCAGGCCCAGCTCGGCGGCGCCGACGGCGCCCAGGGCGAGCCCTTCATCCTCCTCAAGAACTTCCCCGACTTCGACGCCCAGCGCAACGATTCGCGGATCCTCACCCTGGTCGACTTCGAGCAGCGCTACTACACCGGCCTGCAGGTCGCCAAGGACCCCGGGGTCTGGGTGGTCTGGTTTGGCTGCTTCCTGATGGTCTGCGGCTCCTGTGGCGCCTTCTTCCTCTCCCACCGCCGCCTGTGGGCCGTCATCCGTCCCCTCGACAAGGGCGTCGGCGTCAAGCTCGGCGGCAGCGCCCACCGCAACCAGCCCGGTTTCGCCCTCTATTTCGACACTCTGCGCAAAGAACTCAAGGAGACCCTGTCCGGCAAATAAGCCGCGCTTACAGGAGGAGACCAGACACTCATGACCAGTTCGCTCTTTTTCAATCTGACCACTGCGGCCTACTTCGCCGCCATGGTGATCTTCATCATCTACCTGACCTCGAAAAGCGAGAAGATCGGTCTGGTCGCCATCGTCATCAGCTGGGCCGGCTTCATCGCCAACACCACCGCCATCGGCCTGCGCTGGCGCGAGGCCTACGCCCAGGGCTACCACCAGGCCCCGCTGTCGAATCTCTACGAGTCGGTGGTCTTCTTCGCCTGGGCGATCCTCCTCATCTACCTGCTCTTCGACCTCAAGTACAAGTACCGGGCGGTGGGCGCCTTCGTCCTCCCCTTCGCCTTCGCCGACATGATCTGGGCCCAGTTCAGCCTCGACTCGACCATCGCCCCGCTGGTCCCGGCGCTGCAGAGCAACTGGCTGACCTACCACGTCATCACCTGCTTCATCGGCTACGCCGCCTTCGGGGTCGCCTGCGGGGTGTCGATCATGTACCTGCTCAAGGCCGGCAAGGAGGAGGGGGGCTCGGCCCCGGCCGGCGGCATTCTCTCCATGTTCCCCTCCACCAAGATCCTCGACGACCTCAACTACAAGGCGATCATGGTCGGCTTCCCCATGCTCACCCTCGGCATCATCACCGGCGCCGCCTGGGCCAACTACGCCTGGGGCACCTACTGGAGTTGGGACCCCAAGGAGACCTGGAGCCTGATCGTCTGGTTCATCTACGCGGCCTTCCTTCACGCCCGCTTCACCCGCGGCTGGGTCGGCAAGCGCGCCGCCTGGCTGTCGATCATCGGCTTCGCCGCCACCATCTTCTGTTACCTGGGGGTCAACCTCCTCCTCTCCGGCCTGCACTCCTACGGGGCCGGCGGGTAGGGTGCGCCGCTTCTTCAGCGTCCTCGCCCTCCTGCTCGCCGCCTGCGCCGCCGACTACTCCTCGCGCCCCGCCGACGAGCCGACCCTCGAGGAGAAGGCCGGCCAGCTGCTCCTGGTCGGCTTCCGCGGCCTGACGGTGGAGGAGGCCGGGCCGATCCTCCGCGACATCCGCGACTTCCACCTCGGCGGGGTGATCCTCTTCTCCCGCGACGTCGCCCTCGGCGCCGGGCAGCGCAACATCGCCTCGCCGGCGCAGGTCCAGGCCCTCACCGCCGGGCTGCAGAACGCCGCCGCGGTGCCGCTCTTCATCGCCGCCGACCAGGAGGGTGGGCGGGTGGCGCGCCTCAATCCGCAGTACGGCTTCCCCGGTACGCTTTCGGCACAGTTCCTCGGCGCCCAGAACGACCTCGCCCTGACCCGTGCCGAGGCCGACAAGACCGCCGCCACCCTGGCCGAGGCCGGCGTCAACTTCAACCTCGCCCCGGTGGTCGACCTGGCGCTCAACCCGCAGAACCCGGTGATCGCCGGGCTCGAACGCAGCTACTCCGCCGATCCCGAGCTGGTCGCCGCCCATGCCGGCGAAGTCATCGCCGCCCACCGCGCCCGCGGCATCCTCACCGCCCTCAAGCACTTCCCCGGCCACGGCAGCTCCACTGCCGACTCCCACCTTGGCGTCACCGACGTCACCGCCACCTGGCAGGAGGTCGAACTCGAGCCCTACCGCCTCCTCCTCCAGCGCGGGCTGGCCGACAGCGTCCTCACCGCGCACATCTTCAACGCCCGCATCGACCCGGTCTACCCGGCGACCCTCTCGGCGGCGGCCATCGACGGCCTCCTCCGCGGGCGGCTCGGCTTCCCGGGGGTGGTGATCTCCGACGACCTGCAGATGGCGGCGATCCGCGACGCCTACGGCTGGGAGGAGACGGTGACCGCCGCCCTCAACGCCGGCGTCGACATCCTCCTGGTCGGCAACAACCTCGACTACGACCCGGAGATCGTCCCCAAGACCGTGGCCCTGATCAGCCGCCTGGTCGCCGAGGGGAAGGTCAGCCCCGCCCGCATCGACGCCTCCTGGCGCCGGGTCATGGCCCTCAAGAAACGGCTGGCGAAGGGGGAGAGGTGAGGTGAGGAGTATCCGGCGGGCCTTGCGGTATCCGCTTCCGCAGTTTAAAATCTAAAGCAAGTTCAGTCTTGGCATCAAGGATATCGATGTGCTTCACGACAACCTGAAAAACACACTGGTCGAGAGGCTCAAGCAGGCCGACCCGCACAAGATCATCCTCTTCGGTTCATACGCCAGAGGCGAACTTGGGCCGGACAGTGATGTCGACCTGCTGGTAGTCACCGACGACAACTTTCTCCCCGCCAGTTTCGCCGAGAAGAACGCGATCTACCACAAGATTGCCGACGCCCTCGGGGATCTGCCCAAACATATGCCGATTGACCTGATCGTGCATACCAAGGCGATGCATCGCAAATTCATTGAACTGGACAGCCTCTTTTCCAGAAAAATCGCCGCCGAGGGGACAGTTCTGTATGAAAAAACTCACTGAGGAATGGCTTAAGGCGGCCCGTGACGACCTGGATGTCATCGGCCGGATCGTGAGTGCCGGGCACCTTTCCCACATGGTGGCTTTTCATGCCCAGCAATGTGTCGAAAAGGCCTTCAAGGCAGTCTGTGAAGAGCATGGGATCGAGACCCGTAAGACGCATAACCTGGTGCACCTTTACGGCCGCATAGAATCTATCCTGGCTTCAGAAGTAGATCTGCGTATGCTCACAACACTTGATGCGCTCTACATAGAAGCCAGATATCCCGGCGAACTCGGCCTGTTGCCCCACGGCAGTCCCACAAGTGCAGATGCCGACGCCTTCCGGTCCTTCGCCGAAAATCTTCTGACAATAGTCTCTGCACAGCTCCGTTAGTTTTCGTCCACCTCTCCCCCGCCTCCGCCTCTCTTCCCCCCCGCCGCGGCACCGCCGCCTCCGGTCATCCAGAACAGCCACGAAAGGCCTAACGATTTGATGCCCCGCCCGCATCGACGCCTCCTGGCGCCGGGTCATGGCCCTCAAGGCACGGCTGGCGAAGGGCGAGAGGTGAGGAGGGGGTGCGAAGCGCGAGGCGCTTGACATCGGCCCCCTGCCAATTATAATTGGCAGTATAATTGCCAGGAGGCCCGATGAGCCAGGTCACCATCTACCTCGATGCCGATACCGAACAGCGCCTGCGCCGCGCCGCCCTGCGCGCCGGCCTCTCGCGCAGCCAGTGGCTGGCCCGGGTGATCCGCGAGAAGACCCGCAACGAGTGGCCCGATGAAGTGCGCGAGGCCGCCGGCAGCTGGGATGACTTCCCCGACCTCGCCGGGCTGCGCGCCACGGACGCCAGCGACCTGCCCCGCGAGCCGCTCTGATGTTCCTCCTCGACACCAACACGCTGATCTACTTCTTCAAGGGGCAGGGGCGGGTCGCCGAGCGGCTCCTCGCCACCACTCCGCGCGACATCGCCATCCCGGCGATCACCCTCTACGAACTCGAAACCGGTCTGCACAAGTCCGCCGCTCCGGAGAAGCGCCGCCGCCAACTCGCCGCCCTCATCGAAACGGTCGCCGTCATTCCCTTCGGCCCTGATGAGGCCCGCGCCGCGGCGGCCGTCCGCCCCGCCCTCGAACAGCAGGGACTGCCGATCGGCCCCTGTGACGTCCTCATTGCCGGCACCGCCCTGGCCTGCCGTGCCACCCTGGTCACCCGCAACCTCGCCGAATTCTCCCGCATCCCCGACCTGCAGCTGGCCGACTGGTACTGAGACCGCGTGACATCCCTGCGCAGCATCGAGCCTCCTCCCCTCCGCCGCGGCACCGCCGCTTCATGGCGCCGGGTCATGGCTCTCAAGAAACTGCTGGCGAAGCGCGAGAGGTGAGGTGAGGAGCGTGGAGTGAGAGGTGAGAGGTGAGAAGCGTTAAGTTTTTTGCTGATGCAATTAATAATCCAATGGATTAGCCGGGGGAAGTATGATATCTGTTGCAGAAACGGGGGAGTTCAGGCGCAAGGCAAGTTGCCTGTTGAGTGAGGGCGAACTGGAGGCCCTGGTTTTCTATCTGGCATGTCACCCGGCCGCCGGTGTGCTGATCCGCGAGACCGGGGGGTTACGCAAATTGCGCTGGGGTTCCGGCGGTAGTGGCAAGCGAGGTGGTTCGCGTGTCATCTATTACTTTCATAGCGAGCGGATGCCGCTCTACCTGCTGACGGTGTACGCCAAGGGAGAGCAATCCGACCTGACCGCTGCCGATCGTCGCCAGTTGAAAGCGCTGGTCGAGACATTGCAGCGTGCCAACGGACTTTAGGAGCGCATCGTGGACAATCTTTTCGACAGTCTCAAGCGCGGCATGGAAGAGGCGATCGCCCACAGTCGCGGTGAAGAAGGTGCGGTCAGAATTTACCAGCCCCGCAGGATCGACGTAAAAGCCGTGCGTGGCAAAACCGGACTGACCCAGGAGCAGTTTGCCGCAGCTTTCGGCATCAGCGTGGCAACCCTGCGGCACTGGGAAAGAGGCGACCGCAAACCGCACGGGCCTGCGCTGGTGCTCCTCAACGCCGCCGACAACGATCCCGGTGGCCTCCTGAGAATACTCACCGGATCCGGCCGATAAATCACTGCCGGCTTACCTCCGCGTCCCTCCGAAAAATCCCCTCCCGCGGCGGCACCGCCGCCGCCCTCCTCCCCCATCCGTCATTTGTCGCCCATCCCCAGACTCTATACCTAAAGGTAGGCGAAGATATTACTTTTAGGTATACGAAACTATACCCCCCGCCAAATAGCGTTCCCACTATACGTTTGATATACCTTCGCCCAATAGTGTCAGAGTAGGTGCGATGCACCTTTGACGGTTCGATTAACAGGGTTAAAAGCTTGCAGCTGGACGCAAGGGGGTAGGCGATGACGACTTACGGTGCGTGGACTCGGGGCGTAAAAAGCGCGATGCGGCTGGTGACGGGGGCGCTGCTCAGCCTGGTCATGGCGGTGACGCTGGGGCTGGCGGGGGCGGGGAGCGCCGAAGCGGCGACCAGCGGGCCCAAATACCCTGGTGCGGCAAGCGGAACAGGCTGGAGTAATGTAACGTCTACTGCATTGGGCGGGGATGACAGTTCCTACGCTTATAACGACATCTCGGCCCAAAACTCCAGTGGATTTCTCTACGCCAGCAATTTCGGCTTTGCAATACCGGCCGGAGCAACTATCAACGGAATCACTGTTGTCATCGGAAAATACGGAGAGTCAACTAAGATTCTGGATGACACGATTTCGTTGAGCAAAGACGGCGGAACGACACTCGTTAATAACCTCGCCTCGGCCTCGTCCTGGAGTACCAGTAACACAAGCATTACACAAGCTACATACGGAAGCACAACTAACCTGTGGGGAGCGAGTTGGTCTGCAACGGAAATCAATTCGCAAAATTTTACTGTAGCACTTAAGATTAAAAATACCAACACCTACTCTCGTAGAACTGCCTATATCGATTATATTCAGGTCACGGTAACCTACACACCCGACACCACCGCCCCGACAGTTTCGAGCGTCACATCAAGTCTGGCCAACGGTTCCTACTCTGTCGGTCAAAATGTGCCGGTGACGGTAACCTTCAGTGAAGCGGTTACTGTGACCGGAACGCCGACCCTGACCCTGGAAACCGGGACCACCGATCGTACTGCCACCTACAGTAGCGGCAGCGGCACGACAACATTGACCTTCAACTACACAGTACAGGCCGGCGACACCAGCGCCGATCTCAACTACACCTCGACCAGCGCCCTGGCGCTTAACAGCGGGACGATCAAGGACGCTGCCGGCAACAATGCGACGCTGACCCTGCCGACCCCGGGGGCCGCCGGTTCGCTAGGGGCCAACAAGGCGATTGTTATCGACACCACCGCCCCCACCGTCACCGTCAACCAGGCCACCAACCAGAGCGATCCTCCCAACGGCCCCACGATCAACTTCACGGTGGTTTTCAGCGAAAGCGTCACCGGTTTCACCAAAGACGATGTAACCATCAGCGGAACGGCGGGCGGCACCAAGACAGTGGACGTCACCGGTTCCGGCTCCACCTACAACGTCGCAGTCAGCGGCATGACCAGTGCCGGGACAGTCATTGCGACCATCAATGCCAATGCTGCCTCTGACGCGGCCGGGAATAGCAGCGAGGCATCGACTTCGACGGACAACACCGTCACTCTGTACGCCTACACCATCACCGCCGCGGCCGGTCTCAACGGCTCCATCAGCTCGAGCGGGGCGACAACGATCCTCTCCGGGGGCAGTCAAACCTACACCATCACCCCGAATAGCGGCTATCTGGTTGCGGATGTTTTGGTCGACTCCGAATCTCAAGGGGCCAAAACCAGTTACACTTTCAGCAGTATCTCTGACGACCACACCATCGCGGTGACGTTTGTCGAGCAGAGTTCGCCCACGGTCACGGGACTGACCTACGACTGTGCGCCTGTTGACTCGGATACGGTCTGTACCTTCACCTCCGGTACAGGAACTTTCAGTGTCCCGCAGAACGTCACCGCCCAGGTTCTGGTCGTCGGTGGTGGCGGTGGTGGGGGAGGGGCCGTGAACGTTCGGTACAACAACGGCGGCGGCGGCGGTGCCGGTGGTTTTGTCTCGCAGACCGGCGTCAATCTCACCTCCGGCACCTCATACACGGTCAAGGTCGGGGGCGGCGGCAGCGGGGGCTCATCTACTGCCAAAGGTAGTGACGGAGCAGACTCGCAATTCGGGATTTACTCCGCCGCGGGCGGTGGTGGGGCTGGCTCTGCAAATGGTTCGAATGCGATTGTCAATGCCAATGGGGGTGGTTCCGGTGGCGGCGGGGGACGTGGTTACGCCGGTACTTCTGCTACTGCTGGTGATGCCGGCGCAGGAACTTCATTACAGGGGAATAGCGGGGCAGCCGCAAGTACTTCGCAACAATCAGGTGGGGGCGGGGGTGCCGGTTCCGTTGGGCTCTCTTCAAGTGCGGGTGGGGCCGGGACAAAGAGCAGCATCTCCGGTACAGAATATGAATATGCCTGCGGCGGCGGTGGGGCAGGTTCAACTGCAGGTAGTGGTGGGTGTACGGGAGCTGGTGCTGGAGTTAAAGATGGAAATGGATCCGCTCCGACTATTGCCAACCGAGGTCACGGCGGCGGTGGCGGGGGGAATCCTAGTGCAGCTGGCTCGAACCGAACCGGCGGTGCCGGCGGCTCCGGGGTAGTCATTATCCGTTTCCCGAAACTCTCCGCCCCGGTCACCGACATGGTCACCTCTTGGCCGACGGCCAGCGCCATCACCTACGGGCAGACCTTGGCCAGTTCGACCTTGACCGGGGGGACTGCGCTGGTAACCGGCAGCTTCGCTTTCTCCGCACCGGCCACCGTTCCTCCTGCCGGCACCGCTAACTACAATGTCACCTTCACCCCATCCGCTCCCGGCTTCGGCACGGCCACGGGTTCGGTCAGCGTGACGGTCAACGCCGCCAGCCAGACGATCACGGTCAGCAACTCGGCGACCTATGACGGCAGTCCCAAAGCGGCGACGGTGACCTGCTCCGGCGGTGGGACGGCGAGCAATATCCAGACCGGCGGCGCGGCGACGCAGACCAACGCGGGGGACTATTCGGTCACCGCGGACTGCCCGGCCAACGGCAGCTACGCTGAGACCAAGGACCTGACGGCCGCCAACAAGTTCACCATCGCCAAGGCTACTCCGACCGCCTCGATCTCCAACACCCCGGTCACCTACAGCGGCTCGGTGCAGACTGCCACGGTCGCCTGCCTCGGCGGCGGGACGGCCAGCCTGGCCAGCGGTGGGACCGGGATCAACGCCGGTTCCTATCCGGCGACGGTCAACTGCGTCGCTAGCGGCAACTATGCGGCGGTGAGCGGGCTGACCCCGTCCAACGGCGACTTCGTCATCGATCCCGCTCCGTTGACAATCACGGCGAACAATGACAGCAAAGCCTATGGCACGACCAAAACCTATGGCGCAGGTTCGGAAGCGTTCACCAGCAGCGGCCTGGTGAACAGCGAGACGATCGGCTCGGTGACCCTCGCCGCCAGCGGCGGGACCGCTGCCGACGCCGCTCTGGGCAGCTACGACCTGACGCCGAGCGCGGCCACCGGCGGGACGTTTACGGCAACGAACTACACTATCACCTACGCCAAGGGGACGCTGACGGTCGGGTCGGGGACGCCGACGGTATCGGTGGACAACTCGCCGCAGAGCTACTCCGGTTCGCCGATCGCGGCGACGGTGACCTGCTCCAGCGGCGGGGCGGTCAGCAACCTCAAGTACGACGGCAGTTTGACGGCTCCGACCAACGCCGGCACCTATGCGGTGACGGCGGACTGCGCGGCCAACGGCAACTACGCGGCCGCCACCGGCCTCAGTGCCGGGGACTTCACGATCAGCACGATTGCGCCGACGGTGTCGGTGGGCAACTCTCCGCAGAGCTACACCGGTTCGCCGCTTGCGGCGACGGTGACCTGCTCCAGCGGCGGGACGGCAAGCAACCTCAAGTATGACGGGTCGAGCAGCGTGCCGACCAACGCCGGCACCTACGCGGTAACGGCGGACTGTGCCGCCAACGGCAACTACTCGGCGCTCGTTGCCGCCCCGGCGGGGAGCTACGTGATCGGCAAGGCCTCCTCGTCGATCTCGGTGACCGGCCTGATCAGCTATGTTTTCGAGACCCTCCTCGGCCAGGGCCCGGCGACGGCCGATGTGACCGGCTCCACCGGGGCGGTCAGCTACAGCTACGCGGGAACCGGCTCGACCAGCTACGGCCCGAGTGCGACCAGGCCGACGGACGCCGGCACCTACAGCGTAACGGCGACGGTGGCGGCGGATGCCAATCATGATGGCGCGACGTCCGGGGCCTATGCGTTCACCATCAGCGCTGCCGCCCAGACCCTGAGCGTGACCAACTCGGCAACCTACGACGGCAGCGGCAAGGCGGCGACGGTCTCCTGCTCCGGCGGCGGGACGGCGAGCAACATCCTGACAGGCGGGTCGGCGACGCAGACTGCCGCCGGCAGCTACACCGTCACCGCGGACTGCGGTGCCAACGGTAACTTTGCGGCGACCAGCGGCCTGACCGCCGGCACCCAGTTCACCATCGCCAAGGGCACCCCGACCGCCTCGGTCACCAACACCCCGGTGACCTACAGCGGCTCGGAGCAGACTGCCACGGTCTCCTGCCTCGGCGGCGGGACGGCCACCCTGGCCAGCGGCGGGACCGGGACCAACGCCGGTTCCTACGCGGCGACCGTCGATTGCGCGGCGAGCGACAACTACGTGGCCGCCACCGGCCTGAGCGCCGGCAGCTTCGTCATCGCCAAAGCCACCCCGACCGCCTCGATCACCAACACCCCGGTGAGCTACAGCGGCTCGGCGCAGACCGCCACGGTCGCCTGCCTCGGCGGCGGGACGGCCAGCCTGGCCAGCGGCGGGACCGGGACCAATGTCGGTTCTTATCCGTCAACCGTCGATTGCGCGGAGAGTACCAACTACGCGGCCGCCAGTGGCCTGAGTGCCGGCAACTTCGTGATCAGCGCGGCCGCCCAGACCCTCAGCGTGACCAACTCGGCGACCTACGACGGCACGGCCAAGGCCGCGACGGTAACCTGCTCCGGCGGCGGGACGGCGAGCAGCATCCTGACCGGCGGCGCGGCAAGCCAGACCGCCGCGGGCAGCTACACCGTCACCGCGGACTGCCCGGCCAACGGCAACTACGCGGCGACCGGCAGCCTGACCGCCGGCACCCAGTTCACCATCGCCAAGGCCACCCCGACCGCCTCGCTCACCAACACCCCGGTGACCTACAGCGGCTCGGCGCAGTCTGCCACCGCCGCCTGCCTCGGCGGCGGGACGGCCAGCCTGGCCAGCGGCGGGACCGGAACCAACGCCGGTTCGTACGCGGCGACGATCAATTGCGCCGAAAGCTCCAACTACGCGGCGGCCAGTGGCCTGACCCCGACCAACGGCAGCTTCGTCATCACCAAGGCCACCCCCGCGGTCACCGCCTGGCCGACCGCGGCGGCGCTCAGCTACGGTGACACGCTGGTCAAATCCGCCCTCACCGGCGGGACGGCCACCCCGGCCGGCGCGGCTGGTCTCTTCGCCTGGACGGTCCCGACCACCCAGCCTCCTTCGGGGACGACCACCCAGAGCGTGACCTTCACGCCGACCGATACCGACAACTACACCACGGTGCGCAACAACGTCAGCGTCACCGTCGGCAAGGGCGCCCAGGCTGCCCTGACCATCACCGCTCCGGACACTATGACCTACGGCGATGCCGATGCCGAGGTCAGCGTCTCCGGCGGCAGCGGCACAGGGGCGACCTCCTACGTGGTCACCGGCTCCACCGCCTGCTCGCTGGTCTCCGGCAAGCTCCACGTCACTTCCGGGACCGGAACCTGCACCATCACCGCCACCAAGGCCGCCGACAACAACTACAGCCCGCAGTCGGGGACCAAGGTTGTCGCCATCAGCAAGGCCGCCCAGGCCACCCTGGCCATCACCGCCCCGGCGTCGGCGACCTTCGGCGCGGCCGATGCCGCCATCACCACCACCGGAGGCACCGGCACCGGCGCCATCACCTTCAGCGCCGGCAGTTCGACGGGCTGCGCGATCGTCGGCGGCAAGCTCCATGTCACCGCCGGGAACGGCACCTGTGCGCTCACCGCCATCCAGGCTGCCGACAGCAACTATGCCGCCACCACCTCGGATTCCTACACCGTGACCCTCGACAAGGCCGAGTCGACGATCAGCGTCACCGGTTCAAACTCCTATACCTACAACGGCGCGCCGCAGGGCCCGGCCACCATCTCCCGGACCGGCTCCACCGGCGCGGTGACCTACAGCTATATCGGGACCGGCTCGACCAGCTACGAGGCGAGTGCCACCGCCCCGACCAATGCCGGCAGCTACAGCGCGACGGCCAGCGTCGCCGCAGACGGCAACTACGCCGCCAAGACCTCCGAGGCCGTGGCCTTCACCATCGCCAAAAAAGCCGCCTCGGTCACGCCGGGGAGCGCCAGCAAGGAATATCATGATCCGAAGCTGTCTGATCCGCCCCTGACCGGCATCCTCAGCGGCTTTGTCGATGGCGACAAGGTTACTGCCACCTACAGCCGCGAAGCCGGCGAAATCGCGGGCAGCTACACCATCAGCGTCGCTGCGGTTACTTCCGACCCGGAAGAGCGGCTTGCCAACTACACGGTGACTACCGGCACCGCCGAGTTCGTCATCGCGCAAGGCACGCAGACCGTGAGCTTCGATGCCGGGTCGCTTTCTGCCGTGGCCGGCGGCAAAACCTTCGGCGACAGTTCGTTCACGGTCACTGCAACGTCTGACGTGGGCGGGGCAATCACCTACTCATCCCTCACCAGTGCCTGCAGCATCGATGGCAACCTGATTACCATCGAAAAGGCCGGCACATGCACCATCCGCGCCACCCAGGCCGGCGTGGTTACCGGGGGCGTAATCAGCATGGCCCCGGCTTCCGCCGACCTTACCTTCACCGTCGCCAAGGCCAACGCGACCGTCGCCCTGGATGGCCTGACCGTCAAGTACACCGCCGGCGCCCAGACCCCGACGGTCACCACCGATCCGGCGGGCAAGGCCGTCACCGTCACCTATAACGGCAGCACCACCGCCCCCAGCGCCGTCGGCAGCTACACGGTGGTGGCGACCATCGCCGACGACAACTACACCGGTTCGGCCACCGATACCTTCACCATCGACCCGGCCGACCCGGTCGGCGTGACCATCAGCAAGGCCGCCGGTCTGACCGATCTGACCAACAGCGCAACCCTCAACTTCGACGTGGTCTTCACTGCCGCGGTCACCGGCGTCAAGGGGAGCGTCTTCACCGTCACCGCCGCCGGCAGCCCGAGCGTTGCTGTCACCGCCCGCAGCGCCACCGAGTTCACCGCCGCCGTCACCGGCATGGGCGACGGCGAGGTCGCCATCTCCCTCGCGGCGGACCAGGTCAGCGGCCTGCTCAACAACAAGAACAGCGCCAGCAACTCGGTCACCGTCACCTACGACGGCACCGCGCCGACCATCACTTGGACCAACCCGGCCAGCGATGCGGCCGCCACTGTCGGCAGCTACACCAGCTCCAACTGGGCGGTCGGCGGCCAGCGTGATGGCGAGACCGGCTTCGTCGCCGGCACCGCGGTCTTCCAGAAGGCCGCCGGGGGCCTCAACCTCAAAACCAACAGCTTCACCTGCGACACCAGGTGGACCGACGTGGCCGTCAAGGCGAGCGGCGCCTCCGTCGATCTCGCAGCGGGCAACTGCTACCGCTGGACCTTCGACCCGACGGCCAGCGCCTTGGCCGTCAAACCCGCCGACGCCGCCGGCAACGTCGCCGCCAACCTGACCAGCGCCGTCCTCAAGGTCGACCAGGTCGATTCGACCACCACGGTCGCCGCGGCCACCGACTACACGACCTCCTCGGCCTACGGCGGCGGCATCAAGTACGCAGCTACGGTCAGCGCCGGCAGCGACAGCCTGGCCAACAAGGAACTCACCTTCTACGCCAACGGCACCACCCTGATTGGCTCCTGCACCATCACCTCGGGCGGCGGCTGCACCATGACCGACCCCTACGCCGGCCTCGCCGTGGGCAGCCACAAGATCACCGCGGTCTTCCCCGGCAGCGACAACTACCGCTCGAGCACCTCGACGGCAGCCACCCACACCGTCGCCAAGGCTGCCGCCACCTGTACCGTCAGCGGCTGGACCGGCCCCTACGACGGCAAGGGCCACGGCGCCAGCGGCAGCTGCACCGGCGTCGGCGGCGCCACCCTCACCGGCCTCAGCCTGGGCAGCAGCTTCGTCAACGCCAACGCCCGGACGGTCGACCAGGTGGAAAAAGGCGAACTCGCCAACTGGAGCTTTACCAACGCCAACTACGAGGCGCAGAGCGGTAGCGTCGACATCATCATCCGTAAGGCGAGCGTAACGGTCACCCCGAATGCGCTCTCCAAGACCTATGCCGACCCGCCGCTCCCCGACCCGGTGCTGACCTACACCACCGATCCGCCCGGGGTGAGCCTGAACGGAGCGCTGAGCCGCTACTCCGGCAACGAGGTCGGTCCCTACGATGTCACCATCGGCACCCTGGCCAGCCCCAACTACACCATCACCCTGGACGGCGGGATTTTCTCGATCATCGCGGCCACCGATGCGGTGCCGGCAGCCGCTGCCGACAGCTACAAAGTCGATCGCGGCCAGACCCTCACGGTTGCCGCCCCCGGCCTGCTGGCCAATGACACCGCCACCGGCGGCTATGCGATCAGGGCCATCCTGGTCAGCGCCCCGGCCAAGGCCCTGGCCGGCGGCTTCACCCTCAACGCCGACGGCAGCTTCACCTACGCCCACGACCCGGCCAAGACCGGCAACGACAGCTTCACCTACAAGGTCACCAACGGCAGCCACGAGTCGGCCCAGGCGGTCACCGTCACCCTGACCGTCTTCACCGCCTCCCAGGCCGACCAGGAGATCTCCATCGCGCCCGACCGCGTGCTGGTCGGCGCCGAGAACCCGGATGCCGAGGGCTGCGGGCCGCCGGTGACCTTCACCGTCGCCAACGCCGGAGCCGCCCTCAACATCAGCGGCGTCGCCCTCGAGGACACCGACACCAGCATCTACCGCATCAGCGCCAACGACTGCGCCGGCACCCTGGCCGCCGCCGGCAGCTGCCAGGTCGAGGTCAAGTACTGCCCCGGCACCTCCACCGCGCCCAAGCCCGGCCGCCTGGTGGTGCGCAGCAGCGACCCCGAAACCCCGGCCCTCGCCGCCTTCCTCAGCAACTACGAGGACGCCGCCACCACCGCCTCACGCAGCCTCCCGCCGGTCATGGAGAGCCTGGCGATGCCGGAGCAGATCACCGCCGGCGTCAAGCAGGCCTGGACCTGGTCGACACTGGGCTATGGGGATACGTACCAGATGTTCTTCGCCTTTTATGAGTGCAAGGAGTACGACTGCACATCGCTTGCTACGTTGAGTTGGAGGTATCCCACCAGCATTGATGAGGGCAGCTATGATTTCACCGGGATGCGGGCCAAACGATTCAACTACAGCACGTCGATTACACCTCCACTTGCATGGAAAGGTAAAAACGTGGTGGTGCGCTTCTTCCAGCGGAGTCGGGCGGATGCTGAAGCAGGACTTTCTGGCATTTCTCAAATTATCCCCGGCGGGCTGGTGCCAGTTTCCGACTATTACGACAACAGCGGCCGTTTCCTGGTCCGGCCGGTTCAATAAAGGGGGCAAGGTCATGATGAAATACAAACAGTTCGCAGTGACCACGCTGCTTGTCCTCTTCACCGCCGGCGGATCCCTGGCAGTGGATAACTCGCTGATGATCGCTCCGCTGGTCCGCCAGTTCCCGGTCACCAACCTCTACGACGGCACGGCGACAGCGCAGTTCACCGTCACCAACAGTGATGCCGAGACGGTGCCGCTGTCCCTGGCCATCAGCGGCGTCAACGGCAGCGAGTTTGCCGTTTCTGCCACCACCTGTGGCAGTTCCCTGGCGGCCGGGGCCTCCTGCAACGTCACAGTGGCCTTCCGGCCCAGGACCCGCGGCACCAAGACTGCCGAACTCGAGGTGACTTCCGGGGACAAGATGCTGCGCGGTCTGCTCACTAACACCGGCAACGTCCAGTCCCAAGCGCAGAATCGTCTGCCGGCGATTATGACCGAGGTTAGCATCCATGATGTAACAACGCCGTTAGTTGAGGCAGGTGATACTCTGTACGCTGGAAAGACCTATCAGATTAGTTGGGCTCTCGAAGGCTATGGTAGCGATTACGGTAGCGAGATAGTGCTTTTCGACTGCAGTGCAGATCAAGACGACGACTGCGGCAGCGAGTATACCGATCAGTCGCGTTTCACCGCATCCGGATCTCTTTCGGCCGGGAGCAAGGAAGTCGGCATCTGGAGCTATAATGGCCTATCAAACAATATATTTACCTACACATGGACCTTCCGCGTCCCCACCGACCGCCTGTGGCCGGCCAACGGCGGCGATGTGGTGCTACGCTTCTACGCCCTCAGCGGTACCGATGCTGAGCTCGGTTCTCCTGCGGTCTCCCTGGTGGTGCCTGGTGGCCAAGGGGTAGCGTATTACGACACCTCCGGGCGCCGCATCGCCATGAAAATCAAACCTTAAAGAATTACGGGGGAACCGCCAATGTCCACGCGCCTTTTTCTCGTCCCGCTTGCCTTACTGGCCCTTTTTGTGCTTAACTTCACAATCTTGGTGAATGAGTCTGGCGCCGCGTCGCTGCCGCGGGTCCTGCAGTTGCGCGCCGTCGAGCAGGCCGATGGCATCCGCCTCTCCTGGCAGCCCCTGGCCGGCGCCGATGGATACCGCGCCTACTGCGCCTGCGGCTTTGGCGCGGCCCGTCAGGAGGCCAGCGTCGATCTCCCCGCCGGGGCTGTCGGCTATACCTTCCCCGGCTACAGTGCTGCCCAGGGCTGCGGCTTCCGGGTGGCCGCCCTGCAGGGGGGTGTCGAAGGCGAAATTTCCTTCCCGGCCAAGGCTCTCGGCAAGGGGGTCGGTATCCGCAGCGATGTGGCACAATAAAGAACCTCAGTGACAGGGTGGGTAATGGAAACAGAGCAGGACATCAAGACGCAGAGCCAACCGGCACCGGTGGCGCAGTCCACCGGTGTCGATTCCTCCGACTTCCAGCGCCGCGAGTTCCTTAGGCGCTGCGGCGCCTACTCCGCCGGGGCCGCTGTGGGTCTCTATGTACTTCTAAGTCCAGCTAATTTGAATGCCGGTCCAACTGATTCAGGAACTGCTCCTGAGGAATGTGTTCCTGGCCCGGTTGAAGATTGTACTTGATCGTAAATGAAATCTGTACGGATTGTTCTTCCGAACAACCTCCTCCTGTATACCGAGTCCAGCTCATCTTTTCTCTATTCCCCCCTCAGCCAACGCCTCATCGCCCTCGAGCGCAACGCCGTCATCCTCCTTCTCCGCCTCGCCGACGGCGCCACCGTCGCCAGCCTGACCGCCGAGCTCGACCTCGATCCCGCGGCGGTGGCCGTCGCCACTGAGCTGGCCGCGATCCTCGCCGGCGACGAGCCGCTGCCCGGGGAACCAGAGCCCGACAACCTCCCCCCGTTGCGGCGGCTCCCGGCGGCCGCGCTTTCCGGCCCGTTCTATCGCCTCCTCGACACCGTCTTCACTCTCGACTGCCCGGAGGCGGCCCTTGACGGCCAGCTGCGCGGCGCCGTCGCCCACCTAAGCTGTCCCGAAGCGGCCGAGGTCACCCTGCAGGTCGAGATCCGGCCGGTCGGGGAGGGGTGGCGGCTGTTCCTCAACGGCATGCCCCAGGGGGGAGAACTCCCCGCCGCGCGCCTCCTCCCCCTGCTCGCCGGCCGCCTGCGTGGCCTGGTCTACCGCTGCCGCCCCTACCTATTGTCGATGCACGCCGCCGCCCTCAACTGGCGGGGACGCACCCTGCTCCTCTCCGGCCCCTCGGGGAGCGGCAAGAGCACCCTGGCGGCGACCCTGCTGGCCCGCGGCGGGGAACTCCTCAGCGACGAGCCGGTGGTCCTCGACGAGCAGGGGGCGGTGCTGCCGCTCCCCGTCCCGCTGATGCTCAAGGAGGCGAGCTGGCCGCTCCTCGCCGCCGCCATCCCCGGCCTGACGGAGCAGCCCCAGGTCCTGCGCTTCGACGGCACCCCGCTGCGCTACCTCGATGCCACCCTGATCCCCTTCGCCGCCGCCCCGGCCCCCGGGATCCCGCTCCTCCTCTTCCCCCGCTACACCCCCGACGCCGCCCCGGCCTGCCGCCCGCTCACCCCGGTCACCGCCCTCCGCCACCTCACCGCCGCCGGCTACAGCGTCCCCGCCCTCGACCGCCCCCGCGTCGAAAAAATCCTCGCCTGGATCACCGCCCTCCCTGCTTACGAACTCACCTACTCCACCACCGACCAGGC
>CAYQLP010000037.1:0-19005 GCA_964418505.1 uncultured Geobacteraceae bacterium
GCGCAGCGCCTCGTCAATGGCGTTAGCGGTCATGTGGTAGGTGTCAAGGTCGGAGTAGCGCGGGCAGATGCCGTGGGCCACCACCACCCCCTCGTGACGATCGAAGAGCGGCCTGATCACCGCGGCGTCGGAGGGGCCGTCGTTGACCACCCCGGTCAGCGGCTTGACCACCGTACCGGCCTGGACCTCGTGGTCGTAGCGGCGCACCACGCTCTCCTTGGAGCAGATGTTGAGGCGGCCGAGGAGGGCGCGCAGGGCGGCTTCCGGATCGGCGGGGAGCGGCAGCTCGGGCTCGCTCAGGGCCGGCGGGGTCCACACCGCGGGGAGGCGCAGCTGGGGGACGCCCTCGTGGAGGAACTCCATCGGCAGCCAGGTTACCGTCTTCCCCTGGTAGAGGCAGTGGAAGTAGCCGGTGTCGGTGAAGGCGCCGAGGTCGGTGGCCTCGACATCCATCTCCCGGGCCAGGGCGAGAAACTCCTCGAGCTGTTCCGGCGCGACCGCCAGGGTCATGCGTTCCTGGGCCTCCGAGATGAGAATCTCCCAGGGCTGCAGGCCGGGGTACTTGAGGGGCGCCCGGTCGAGGTGCATCTCGAAGCCGCCGGTATCCTGGGACATCTCGCCGACCGAGGAGGAAAGCCCGCCGGCCCCGTTGTCGGTGATCGAGCTGTAGAGGCCGCGGTCGCGGGCGATAATAAGGAAATCGAACATCTTCTTCTGGGTGATCGGATCGCCGATCTGCACCGCGGTCACCGGCGAGCCCTCGTGCAACTCCTCGGAGGAGAAGGTCGCCCCGTGGATGCCGTCCTTGCCGATCCGCCCGCCGGTCATGACGATGCGGTCGCCGACATTGGCCTTCTTGTCGTGGCCGGGTCGGCCGTTGACGGTGGCCGGCATGATCGCCCCGGTGCCGCAGTAGACCAGCGGCTTGCCGGCAAAGCGCTCATCGAAGACCAGCGAGCCGTTGACGGTGGGGATGCCGCTCTTGTTGCCGCCGTGCTCGACCCCTTCGACCACCCCTTCGAAGATCCGCCGCGGATGGAGCAGGCGCGGCGGCAGCGGTCGGTCGTAAAAAGGCGAGGCGAAGCAGAAGACATCGGTGTTGAAGAGCAGCCGCGCCCCCTGGCCGGTGCCGAAGGAATCGCGGTTGACCCCGACGATGCCGGTGAGCGCGCCGCCGTAGGGGTCGAGGGCCGACGGCGAGTTATGCGTCTCGACCTTGAAGACCAGGCTCCAGTCCTCGGTAAAGCGGATGACTCCGGCGTTGTCCTTGAAGACCGACAGGCAGATATCCTGCTCCCCTGCCCGCTCGCGGAGTTCGCGGGTAGCGCGGACGATGTAGCTCTTGAAGAGCGAGTTGATCTTCTGGCTCTCGCCGCTGACCGTGTCGGTATAGTCGATACGCGCGGCGAAGATCTTGTGCTTGCAGTGCTCGCTCCAGGTCTGGGCCAGGGCCTCCAGCTCGCAGTCGGTCAGGGCGGCGCCCAGGCCGGCCTCCCGGCGGTCGGCGACAGTCCGGGGATCGGCGGCGAAGGCCTGGATGATCTTCATCTCCTCCAGCGTCAGGGCCAGCATGCCCGCCTTGCTGATGGCCAAGAGCTCTTCATCGCTGACGTTGAGGTCGATATCGCGAACCGTTACCTGCTGGTTGCCGACAGCGACCCTCGGCACGGTAGCCGGCAGCCCGCGCTCGCGGTCGAAGTCGGCGGCGGTGACGATCGTCCAGCGCTGGATCAGGGCATTAGCCAGGAAATCGCGGGTGATGGTTTCTGCCAGAGCGGCATCGATCGCCCCGCTGAAGAGGTACTGGACCGAGGTGTAAACCGCCTCCCCCTCGGCGAAGGGTCGTCCGGTCAGGTACTGGACCGCCTCGCGGGCGGTGCGCCCGACGTTGTCGGTCACCCCGGGGCGAAAGCCGACCTCGACCAGCACCTCGAACTCCGCAGGGAAGGGCCGGTCGATCACCACCTGCTGGACGACCGGATCGCAGAAAGGCCCGTTGGCGGCGGCCTGCACCTCCTCTTCGCTCAGTCGGGCGTCGACGGTGTAGACATCGACGGTGCGCACGCTCCCCAACTCGATGCAAAGATGCTCGCGCAACTCGCGCCGCACCCGCTCGCCGCGCGGGTCGCGTACCCCATCCTTCAGCCCTGCCAGTATTCGTCTTGCCATGTGCCGTATCCTTGGCTAACCAGTCAGAATCTCATCACCGGGACACTAAAAACATCAGGAATAGTCTTCAACTTTGTTTTCCTGGTGCGCCTGGACCCTGGTGGTGGGCGATTAGATTTCCCCGAACACCCGCCGGAAGATGGTGTCCACGTGCTTGAGATGGTAGTTGAGGTCGAAGGATTCGCGAATCTTCGCCTCGCCCAGCGCCCCGACCACCTCGCTGTCGGCGAGCAGCTCGGTCTGGAAATCCATCCCCTGCTCCCAGACCTTCATGGCGTTGCGCTGCACCAGACGGTAGGCGTCCTCGCGGGAAACCCCGGCCTGGGTCAGATCAAGCAGAATCTTCTGCGAGAAGACCAAACCCTTCATTTGATCGAGGTTTTTCTGCATGTTCTGCGGATAGACCACCAGGTTTTTGATCAGCCCGTTGAGTCGGCGAAGGGAGAAGTCCAGGGCCACGGTGGCGTCGGGGCCGATGTAACGCTCCACCGAGGAGTGCGAGATATCGCGCTCATGCCAGAGGGCGACGTTCTCCAGGGCGGGGATGCACAGGGAGCGGACGTAGCGGGCCTGGCCGGTGAGGTTCTCGGAGAGGATCGGGTTGCGCTTGTGGGGCATGGCGCTCGAGCCCTTCTGCCCCTTGCTGAAGAACTCCTCGGCCTCAAGGACCTCGGTGCGCTGCAGGTGACGAACCTCGATGGCAATGCGCTCCATCGACGAGGCGATCAACGCCAGCACGCAGAAGAACTCGGCATGGCGGTCGCGGGGGATGACCTGGGTGGAGACCGGCTCCGCCTTCAGCCCCATGCGCGCGCAGACGTACTCCTCGACGTAGGGATCGATATTGGCGAAGGTCCCGACCGCACCGGAAATGGCCCCGGTGGCGATGTTCTCGCGAGCGGTGCGCAGACGGGTGCGGTTGCGGTCCATCTCGGCGTACCAGGAGGCCAGCTTGAGGCCGAAGGTCACCGGCTCGGCGTGGATGCCATGGGAGCGGCCGATGCACACCGTGTCCTTGTGCTCCAGGGCCCGGGCGCGGATGGAGTCGAGGACCAGGTCGAGGTCCTCGAGGAGCAGGTCGGCGGCCTGGACCAGCTGCACCGACAGGCAGGTGTCGAGGACATCCGAGGAGGTCATCCCCTGGTGGATGAAGCGCGCCTCTGCCCCGACGTACTCGGCCACCGAGGTCAGGAAGGCGATGACATCGTGCTTGACCTCGGCTTCGATGGCATCGATGCGGGCGATGTCGAAATTGCCCTTCTCGCGGATCACCGGTACCGCCTCCCTGGGAATCACCCCCAGTTCGGCTTGGGCTTCGCAGGCCAGGGTCTCGATTTCCAGCCAGATGCGGAAGCGGTTCTCCGCCTCCCAGATGCGGGCCATTTCGGCGCGGGTGTAACGTGGGATCATCGTTCAGGACTCCTTAGCAGGCAGTTATCGACTCTGTGCCATCCAGCCGACCGGGCGCTCCTGGCAGCCGATCGCCAGCTGCGGGCGACAGCGATGCTGCCTGGACAGGGCGCTGAGGGCAGCGGCTTCGGCGAGTTCGGGTCGGTTGTTGGTTTCGCTCAGGTGCGCCAGGAAGAGCGCTTCCAGCCCTTCCCAGCAGAGTTTCTCGAGCAGGGCGGCACTGTCCGGGTTGGAGAGGTGCCCATGACTGCTGCGGATGCGCTGCTTGAGTGGCCAGGGATAAGGCCCGTCGCGCAGCAGTTCCTCATCGTGGTTGAACTCGAGGACCAGGCAGCGGCAGCGGCGCAGTTCCTCGGCCACCAGGCGGGTCGCCAGCCCCAGGTCGGTGGCCACGCCGACCTTGCCGGCAGCCGAAGTGATCGTGAAGCCGACGGTGGCCGCCGCATCGTGGCTTACCGGAAAGGCCTTTACGGCGAGATCGCCGAAGACCATCTCCGTGCCGGTCTCGAACTCATGCAGGCGCTCCGCATGACCGCCGTCGACTAGGCGCGGGGCGGTCGCGCAATGCGCGTAGACGGGAACCTGCCAGCGGCGGCTGAAGACCCCCAGCCCGCGGACATGGTCGAGGTGCTCGTGGGTGACCAGCACGCCATCCAGGTCCCGCGGCTCGACCCCGGCGCTCGCCAGGCGGCGGCCCAGTTCCCGGGCCGACAGGCCGGCATCGACCAGCACGCGGCTCTTCCCGGCACAGACCAGCAGGGCGTTGCCTTTACTGCCGCTGGCCAGCAGGGAAATCTTCATCGTCACCCGATCGGCAAGGAGTTGCGACCTCACTGTGAAGTCGCAGGATACATAGCAAAACGGCCGGTTTGCGGCAAGGAGAAAAGCGGTGCCGAATCGTCAGGGAAGCGCCTCGGCTATCCTTCAAGGGCCTGCTCGAGGTAATCGCAGATCCTGATGTCAGCACCCAGGGATCGGCACGACGTTGAAACCGACCATGGTCAGGACCACACCGGTGACCTCGGGGGGGAGGGGGACGCGCAGGCGATGCATGACCCTCCCGAGCAGGCATTCGATCAGCCCGGTAGTGAGGAAAAAGATATGCTGGATGCCCAGGAGCAGGCAGATTCTGACTAGCGGCCGGTCATCGACGCCGTAGAGGAGGTCGGCGGGTTTTCTGGGCATGGTCCGACTCCTGTCGAGAGGTGCCGATCAATCGTGAGTTTTACAATGTCCGCCTGACGGTTAGTATTGTCAAAGAAAAATTATGAACCGCAAAGCGGGGAGTCCTGAAAGGGGGCCCATGCAGAAGAGGTTGGCGGGGTGCTGATTGTGGGGTATCTTAAGAGGCCGAACGAGCTTGAAAAATTGAGGGACAGATGACACTGGCTGAGGCATTGCAGAACGTTCGCACCGCCCCTTACATCGAAAAAGGCACCGTCGCCTACCGACGTGCCAACCTGGCCCTGTTCATCGCCGGCTTCGTCACCTTTTCAACCCTCTACACCGTCCAACCGCTGCTGCCGATCCTGGCCGATGAGTTCAAGATCGGGGCCGCGACTGCCAGCCTGGCGCTGTCCGTGGCGACCTTCAGCCTGGCCTGGATGCTGCCGGTCTCGGGGAGCCTCTCCGATGTCTGGGGGAGGCGCAGCCTGATGGGTGCATCGCTGCTTTTTACCGCGCTGCTCTCTGTCGCCACCGCTTACTGTGGCGATCTGACCGCGCTGCTGGCGCTCCGCTTGTGCCAGGGGGTGGTCTTGGCCGGCGTCCCTGCTGTGGCCATGGCCTACTTGAATGACGAGATGTCACCGCGCGCCATTGTCAGTGCCATGGGGTTGTATATCGCCGGCAACGCCTGCGGGGGGATGACCGGAAGGATCCTCACCGCTATTCTTGCCGATCATCTCCCCTGGCGGGGCGCGGTTGCGGTGATCGGCGTTGTGGCTCTCCTGCTGGGGGGTCTCTTCTGGCTGCTGCTGCCGCCTTCACAGCATTTCGAACGCCGTCCTCTGCACCTCGGGTCACTCAGCGCTTCGCTCGTCAGCCACCTGCGCGAACCCGGTCTGCAATGTCTCTACGCCCTCGCCTTCCTTCTCATGGGAGGCTTTGTAACGCTCTACAACTACGTAACTTTCTACTTAACAGCAACCCCCTACAGCCTCTCCCAGAGCGTGGTCTCCCTAATCTTTCTGGCCTACGCCTGCGGCGCTTTCGGCTCAAGCGTCACGGGCTTTGTCGTCAACCGCTTCGGACGCGCCACGGTGCTCCTCACGTCGGTCATGACGATGGCCGCCGGAGCCCTGCTCACCGGCGCCTCCCCCCTACCCTTGATCGTTACCGGGATCATCATCTTCACCGTCGGCTTCTTCGCCGCCCACGCCGTGGCCTCGGCCTGGGTCGGCTTCCGGGTCTCCGCTGCCCGCGCCCAGGCCTCCTCCCTTTACCTCCTTGCCTACTACCTCGGCTCGAGTGTCTCCGGAACCGCCGGGGGCTTCATGTGGAGCCGCTACGGCTGGCACGGGGTGATCAGCTTTATCCTGGCCCTGCTGCTGATCTCCGCGCTGACCCTGCGTCGACTGTCGGCCCTGCCCTCCCCCGCCTCTGCCGCCAGGGTCCGCTGATCAGCGCATCAGAGCCAGTCCGAAACGCATGCTGATGAACTCCTGGAAGTCCCTGACCCCTTCCAGCGCGAGTCGCAGCTGCCCTTTTTCAGTGCGGGTCAGGGCCTGCGGATTGACGTAGTTATCGCTCTTGCGCCCCTCCTGAAGGGCCTTGATCTGGCAGCGCAGCCGGAAGGTCACCAGGGTGTCGTAGCAACCCAGCAGATCGTCAGCCTTATCCTGTGTCAGCACCCCCCCCTTGACCAGTGCCGCAACCCGCCCACGGGTTCCGCCGTCGATGACCCCCTCCTCGAGGGCAAGAACCTTGACACCTTCGGTCAGGGCGAAAATACCGGCCTTTTTGAGGTCGAGCAGGCCGCGATGATCTTCCTTCCTCTCGACCTTGATGCGCCCCAGCCAACCGAGGGGGACTTTGAAGCGATTGACGTTGGCCGCAGCGTAACGGAGGAACATCGGCTCGACCTGGAGAAGGTGAAGAACATGGCTCTTGAGCTGCTTTTCCAGTGCCGGGTCGCCGTGCAGGGTCCGCAAATCGAAAAACATGCTGCCGGTCAGAATGTGCTCCGGGGTCGGTGTCGCCAGCCACTTCCTAAGCACTTCTCGCCAATCCAGCAGGCTGCGGTGCCATTCGGGATTTTTCGCCATGATCCCGCCGGGACAGGGGGGGACACCGATATCGATCAGGCCGGCGATAAGCTCATCGGCGAAGGCGGCCAGGTCCCGGCGGGACTCCTCGTCGAGGTCGTCGGAGTAGATGATGGCGTTGTCCTGGTCGGTGGCGAGTGTCTGCTCCCGGCGCCCCTCGCTGCCCAGGACGACGAAGGAAAAATGCTCTGTCAGGCTGCGGTAGCGCTCGCCGCTGCGCAGGAGGGTGATCAGACGGACCAGGATGCGGTCGTTGAGGTGGGCGATCAGGCGGACAAGGTCGGGGATCGCCGCCCCGGTGGTCACCAGATGGATGACCAGTTCGCGCACCTTGCCGTGCAGTTCACGCAGATCGTCGAGGGTGCCGGCCTCCTCAATCTGGCGCAGGAGCTGCTGCGGGGACTTGCTCTGCAGGCGGAGGATATCTGAATCGGTGATGATGCCGAAAATCCCCCCATCTCTGTCCAGAACGGCAACCCGGTGAATGCCGTGTTTGGACATCAGGTAGAGGGCTTCGAAGAGGAACTCGTCGGCACTCAATGAAATCAGCGGGGTGTTCATAATGGCGCTCACCGCCATCGCGCTGCCGTCACCATCCCTGGCCACCACCTTGTTGCGCAGGTCGCGGTCGGTGATGATCCCCACCGCAGCGCCCTCCCTGTTGACCACCAGGCTCGAGATGTTGCGGGCACTCATCACCCGTGCGGCATCGGCGACGGTTTCGTCGGCCCGGCAGGTGACCACGTCCCGGCGACAGTAGTCGCGCACAGGTTGAAAGAGAATCGAAGTTTCCGGCATGCAGCCTCCAGGTCGATCAATGGGTGGCAGGTATAAAGACAGGGTGTAAATGACATGACGAAAAAACCCCTGCCGGCAACCGGCAGGGGTTTTTATCGCGACGTCACTGGAAGGAGCCGCTGCTCTTCATTGCGGCTTACTTGCGGTAGCCGGCCATCTCGTCGAACTGCAGGTAGCGGTAGACCTTGTCGGCCTTGGGCACCACCTTCTCCTGGTAGATGGCCAGGTACTCGGCGGGGGTCGGGATCTTGCCGAGGTTGGTGATCACCGCGCCGAGTTCGGCGGAGCCGAGAAAGACCTGGGCGCCGTCGCCCATGCGGTCATCGAAGTTGCGGGTCGAGGTCGAGAAGACGTTGGCCCTGTCGGGAACGCGGGCCTGGTTGCCCATGCACAGCGAGCAGCCGGCGATCTCGACGCGGGCGCCCATGGCGCTGAAGACCGAGTAATAGGCCTCGTCCTTGAGCTGCTGCTGATCCATGCGGGTCGGCGGGCAGATCCAGGTGCGCACCGCGGGGTTGAACTTCTGGCCGCGCCAGATCTCGGCGGCGGCGCGGAAGTGGCCGATGTTGGTCATGCACGAGCCGAGGAAGACGTCCTGGATCGGGGTGCCGGCGACCTCGGAGAGGAGCTTGACATCGTCCGGGTCGTTGGGGCAGGCGAGGATCGGCTCGGTGATCTCGGCGAGGTCGATCTCGATCACTGCGGCGTACTCGGCGTTCTGGTCGGCCTTGAGCAGGGCCGGCTTCTTCAGCCACTTCTGCACGTCCTTGATGCGCCGCTTAAGGGTGTTCTTGTCCTGGTAGCCCTCTGCGATCATCTTCTCCATCAGCGCCACGTTGGAACGCAGGTAGGTGGCGACGCTCTCCTCGGAGAGCTGGATGCAGCCGGCGGCGGCCGAACGCTCGGCGGCGGCGTCGGTCAGCTCGAAGGCCTGCTCGACGGTCAGATTGGGGAGCCCTTCCATCTCGAGGATGCGGCCGTTGAAGATGTTGACCTTGTTCTTCTTGGGAACCGTAAGCAGCCCCTGCTTGATCGCCCAGTAGGGGATGGCGTTGACCGCGTCACGCAGGGTGATGCCGGGGTTGAACTGCCCCTTGAAGCGCACCAGGACCGATTCGGGCATGTCCAGCGGCATGAAGCCCATGGCCCCGGCGAAAGCCACCAGGCCGGAACCGGCCGGGAAGCTGATGCCGATCGGGAAGCGGGTGTGCGAGTCGCCGCCGGTGCCGACGGTGTCGGGGAGCAGCAGGCGGTTCAGCCACGAGTGGATGACGCCGTCGCCGGGGCGCAGGGCCACGCCGCCGCGGGCGGCGATGAATTTCGGCAGGTTCTTGTGCATCTTGACGTCCGCCGGCTTCGGATAGGCGGCGGTGTGGCAGAAGGACTGCATGAACATCGGCGACTGGAACTTCAGGCAGGCCAGTTCGGTCAGTTCGTCGGCGGTCATCGGCCCGGTGGTGTCCTGGGAACCGACCGTGGTCATCTTCGGCTCGCAGGCGGCACCGGGGAGAACGCCCTTCACGCCGCAGGCCTTGCCGACCATCTTCTGGGCCAGGGTGTAGCCCTGCCCTTTCTTGGCGGTCGGGTTGTCCGGCAGGGTGAAGACCTCGCTGGCGCCCAGCCCCAGAACTTTGCGGGCCTTGTCGGTGACGGCGCGGCCGATGATCAGCGGGATGCGGCCGCCGGCCTGGAATTCGTCGCCGAGGGTGTTGGGGGCCAGGGCGAACTTGGAGAGGACCTTGCCCGACTCATCGGTGATCACTCCCTTCTGGCTGTCGACGATGATCACGTCGCCGGTCTTCATGGCGGTGACGTCGGCTTTCAGCGGCAGGGCCCCGGAGTCCTGGGCGGTGTTGAAGAAGATCGGGGCGATGACGCCGCCGATGATCACGCCGGCAGTCTTCTTGTTGGGGACCGCGGGGATCTCCTGGCCGATGTGCCAGAGGACCGAGTTGCAGGCCGACTTGCGGCTCGAGCCGGTGCCGACCACGTCGCCGACGAAGGCCACCTGGAAGCCTTCCTGGCGGAACTGGGCGATCGTCTCCAACCCGCCCTTGAAGCGGGTCTTGCCCATGGCCAGGGCGTGGAGCGGGATGTCCGGGCGGCTCCAGGCGTCGCCGGCCGGCGAGAAGTCGTCGGTGTTGATCTCCCCTTCGACCTTGAAGACCTTGAGCTTCATGGTGGCGGGGACCCCGGCACGGCTGGTGAACCACTCGGCGTCGGCCCAGGACTTGAGGACCGCCTTGGCGGCGGCGTTGCCGGCGTTGGCCAGAGCGACGACTTCCTCGAAGGCCCCGTAGACCAGGGTGATGCCGGAGAGGGCGCAGGCGGCCTCCTTGGCCAGCTTGTCGCTGCTCAGGGCGGCGACCAGCGGGGCGACGTTGTAGCCGCCGATCATGGTGCCGAGAATGCGCACGGCCTCCTTGGCGTCGACCAGCGGCGATTTGACTTCACCGCTGATGATCTTACCGAGGAAAGCAGCTTTGACTTCGGCGGCAGGGTCGACGCCGGGAGCGATCCGCTCCTTGAGCAGGTGGAGCAGAAACTGCTCCTGCCCCTTGGGCGGCTTCTGCAGCAGCTGGCAGAGTTCCGCGGCCTGTTCGGCATTCAGCGGCAGGGCCGGGATGCCCTGGGCGTTGCGCTCCTTCTCGTGCATCAGATAGGCGTCGATCATCTTTTACCTCCGTGGAATAGTGGGCGGCGGGCGAAACCCGCCGGGCCTGAAAGACGTTTTCTGCGGCCGGGTCCGGCCGGATTTAAAAACCTGTATACAGTATACGAAAAACAAATGTCGGTCAACGCACCTTAAAACTGTCAAACCAACGCGTTATCGCGACTGCAGCGACACTGCCCGCCTGTCATTGGATAATCTTGAGCCGCTGTCCGGCGGCCACCCGTTCACCCCCACGCAGGCCGTTGAGCCAGACGAGCTGCGGCCAGTCCTCACGCTTCGCGCCGAGATCCCGCAAGGCCTCCTCCACGGCGGCCGCCCTGGGCACCTGGCGGACAGCCACCCGTCGCGGCCGGGGGTTGAGACGCCCGGTGTCGGTGATCAGCGCCAGGCTTTCGGCCGGCGCGGCCAGGAGCCCGGACAGGCGCGGATAATCTCCTTCGGCACTGATGCCGTGAAAGGTGAAGACCCGCTCGCCGCGCTGGATGAAGTGGGAAGTTACCTTCAGGCGCTGCCCGCCGTCGGCGACAGTGGAAAGCATGGCGACGGCACTGCTGCCGTTGACGGTGACCTGGCGCGTCTGCTCGACGCTTGCCTGGCCGGCCGAGGCGAACGCCCGGGCCGCGTCGGCGGCCCGCCCCGGCGCCACGTCGATGATCACCAGTCCTTTCCGGTCAGGCGCGATCAGGCGCAGCCGTTCCCCCTCGCGGGTCAGCTCCCACCGGGAGGGAACCTTGAACTCTGTCTGGTATTGCGGCAGACAGTACCAGTCCCCGGCGCGAAAGCCCTGGCGCGGGTCATCCCCATAGACCATGCCGTCGATCCGGGCCAGGTATTCGTCGCGGCCGACCCTCAGCGCAGAGTGCGGGAGTCGGCTACGCCACTGGCCGGTCAGGCTGCGCACCGTCGCTTCGCGATCGACCGGACTGGGATGTGTCGAAAACCACTCCGGGATGCCGTCGGCGCGCTGTCCGGAAAGTTGTTCCTGGCGCTGCAGGGTGGTGAAGAAATCGGCCATGCGGTTGGTGTCGTAGCCGGCCTTGTAGGCGTACTCCACCCCCAGCGCATCGGCCTGGCGCTCATCGTCACGGCTGTACTTGAGAAAGAGCAGCCCGGTCCCGGTCTCCAGCAGCTGCCCGACGGTGCTGCCGTAACTGCCGGCCAGCGCCGTGCCGAGCTGGACGCCGAGCCCGGCGAGCATCGATTTGCTGTAGCTGCGCGCCGAGTGCCGGGCGGTGACATGGCCGATCTCATGGGCGAGGACGCCGGCAAGTTCGGCCTCGTCATTGACCGCGGCAAGCAGGCCGCGGGTGACGAAGATCTGGCCGCCAGGCGCAGCGAAGGCATTGACCACCGGCGAGTCCATTACCTGGAACTGCCAGGGGAGGCCGGGGCGGTGGGAGGCCAGGGCCATCGGTCGGGCGATCCCGGCCACGTAACGCTGCAGGACCTCATCCGGGTAGACGCCGTACTCCTTGACCACCGCCGCGGCGGTTTGCCGCCCCATGGCGATCTCTTCGCTCTCGCCGAGGAGCATCAGCTCGCTCTGCCCGGTCACCGGGTTGAGGGCACAGGCACTCAAAAGCAGCGTCACCACCAGCAGGATGCACCAGCCGGAGTAAATGCCGCCCCGCCCTCGACTCTTTGCACCTCGACTCCTTGCCGGTTGGCAAAGGACCACGCAGCTGCTAGACTCACGGCATTCAATGTTACTTTTGTTATTGGAGGGTCCTGTCATGTCGCGCTCCTCATCGTTCGCCCTGCTTTGCTCCCGTCATCTTCCGCCCCGTCCCGGCCTGCTGCCGGTCGCCGGCGAGGCACCCCGGCCTGCACAATACTCTCCCCGTCGCCGCCGCTGACCAGCCGTGGCTCCCTATTGGGTTCTGGCGGCTTACGCGACCGGGATAACCCTGTCGCAATGGCTCCCCCCTGTCGACCGCCTGACGGGGGCGGCCGGCGCGGCCCTGTTGGCCGTCAGCTGGCTATGGCTGCGCCGCCGGAGGGCGGCGCTCATCCCCCTGGCGGCAGCCCTGCTGCTCTTTGGCTTCACGGCGGCCCATGACGCCCTGGTCCCGCCACCCCGGGCCGACCATGTCAGCCTCCATGCGCACGGCGGCGAAGTGGCCATCACCGGCGCGATCGAGGAGGCCGAACGGGCCTGGGACGGCAGCACCCGCCTGAATGTCGCGGTGGAGACGGTCGACCACTTGCCGGCGAGCGGACTGCTCCGCCTGACTGTCCGCGAAGGAGTCCTCAAGGCCCTGCCGGGTGAGCGGATCAGCTGGCTCGGGCGACTGCGCCGGCCCCAACTCTTCGGCGCCCCGGGAGAATTCGACTATCCGCGTCACCTGGCAGGGCGCGGGATCCATGTCACCTCGTCTGTCGGCAAGGCCGGCGACATCGTCAGCCTGGCGGGCGGTGGCCAGGCCTTCCTGCAGCGCCTGCGTCTTAGGATTGCCGATCGGATCGGCACGGCGGTAGGCAACCACAAGGCGGGCCTGCTGCAGGCCCTGACAGTCGGCATAGGCGCCGGGATTACCCCTGAACAGCGGCAGGTGCTGAGCGCAGGCGGCCTTGCCCACCTGTTCAGCATCTCCGGTCTGCATTATACCCTCTTGGCAATGTTTATCTACACTACCGCACAGTGGTTTTACAACCGCAGCGAACGACTGCTGCTGGCTCTTCCGCCGCGCCGCGTCCTCCCCCTCGCCTTGCTTTTTCCCCTGGCGGCCTACCTGATTCTCTCGGGGAACGGCGCGCCGACCCGCCGCGCCTTCCTCATGGCGGCTCTCGGTGCCTGGCTGTTCAGTCGCTGCCGGCGCACGCCCCCCCTGGCCCTCTTGGCGACGGTCGCCCTGGCCCTCCTGGTCATCTCGCCTTTGAGCCTCTTCGATGCATCTTTTCAACTATCGATGTCAGGGGTACTCAGCCTGATCGTCTGGCTCCCCCGCTGGCAGAAACCCTTCGCCGACCGCCCGGCCTGGCAGCGCGGCACCCTCCTGGCCGCCATGACTTCGCTGGCCGCCACTCTGGGCACCGCCCCCTTCTCCCTTTGGCACTTCCATCAGGTGGCCCCGGCCGGACTGGTTGCCAATCTGCTGGCCGTGCCGGCGGTTTCCTGGGGGGTTATCCCCCTCTCGCTGGCCGGCTGCCTGCTTTCCGCTGTCCAACTCCCCGGCGCGGATGCGTGCTTTGTCAGCGCCGCCAGTCTGGCCGGAGGGGTCATCGACGGTACACGCCTGCTCCTGGAGATCCCCGGCCTGAGCGCCTGGCGCTGTTACCTGACCTGGCAGAGCACGGTTGCGCTCGCCCTGTGCCTGGCGGCGGCCATGTTGCCGAGGGAGCGGCGCCTGGCGGCGGGTGGCCTGCTAGCCTGCGCCCTGGTCTGCCTGCTGCTGGCCAGGCCACCACTGCCCGGACTGCGGGTCATCGCCCTGAGTGTCGGTCAAGGCGATGCGACCCTGCTGACTATTGATAATCGCCACTACCTCATCGACGGTGGCGGTCTCACCGGGACAACCATCGACATCGGCGAGCGCTTGGTTGCGCCGGCCCTCGGGCGCCTGGGCATCGACCGCTTAGAAGCCGTGGTCATCACCCACGCCCACCCCGACCACTTCGCCGGTCTTCCTTATATTCTTGATAACTTTCGGACAGAGAGCTTTTGGAGCGCCATACCGGAAAAATATCTACCTAAAGAAATCGTCGATAAATTAGCTTCTAAGAACATACCGATTAAGGTTTTTGCTGAAGGTTGGCACCACGCTGTCCTGAGCCCGCAGGCAACGCTCGGCCTCTATGTACCATCTCAACGCAACCACGACCTCAACAACCGGTCAATCGTCCTCCATGCCACCTACGGGGCCGAGGGGGCCCTCCTGCCGGCGGACCTGGCCGCCGCCGGCCTGGAGCAAATGGCCGCAGAGAGCCTCCCCACACCGACAACCCTGCTCAAACTCGCCCATCACGGCAGCCGCGGTTCGCGCCCGGAAAAATTTCTCGATCTGCTCCAGCCAAAAGTGGCCTTTGTCTCGGTCGGCAGAGACAACGGTTATAATCTCCCCCACCCCGTCAGCGTCAAAGCCTGTCGCGACCGGGGAGTACCCCTGTGGCGAACCGACCGGCACGGCACACTGACCTTCGGCACTGACGGCCAGGGGTGGGAGATCTCCAGCCACTACCCCGCTGACGATTGACGTCACCGGCCTGATTTGCTAGCGTGCGCCCGACCTGCCGGTCCAGCCGGCGGCATTTCCGGATACGGAGCATCAGCGTGAGCATTAGTGGCATCAAGGGGATGAATGACATCCTTCCTGGCGAAGTGGAAAGCTGGCAATTCCTCGAGGAGCAGGCCAGGCGGCTGTTCGGCGCCTTTGGTTTCCGCGAGATCCGCGTCCCGGTCGTCGAGAAGACCGAACTTTTCTGCCGCTCGATCGGCGACACCACCGACATCGTCGAGAAGGAGATGTACACCTTCAGCGACAAGGGCGGCACCTCTCTGACCCTGCGTCCGGAAGGGACTGCGCCGGTGATGCGCTCCTTCATCGAGCACAAACTTCACAATCTCGACCCGGTCAGCAAGCTCTACTACCTGGGCCCGATGTTCCGCCACGAACGGCCCCAGAAGGGGCGCTACCGGCAATTCCACCAGATCGGCGCCGAAGTGATCGGCCTCGACGACCCGCGCATCGATGCCCAGCTGCTGGCCATGCTCAGCCACTACTTCACCACCGTCGGCATCGAGGGCGTCGCCCTGCAGCTCAATTCGCTGGGCTGCCCGGAATGCCGGCCGGCCTACCGCGAGGCCCTCCTCGACTTCCTCGAAGCGCGTCGCGAGGCCCTGTGCGCCGACTGTCAGCGGCGCACCTCTACCAATCCGCTGCGGGCTCTCGACTGCAAGGTCCCGGGGTGCCAGGAAGCCACCGCCGGGGCTCCGGCCATGCTCGACCACCTGTGCGGCAGCTGCGCACAGCACTTTTCGGCCGTCACTGCCCATCTCGACGCTATCGACGTAGCCTATGCGCTCAACCCGCGCATGGTCCGCGGCCTCGATTATTATACCAAGACCACTTTCGAGATGGTCACCGATCGGCTCGGCGCCCAGAGTGCCGTCGCCGCCGGCGGCCGCTACGATCGCCTGATCGCCGACCTCGGCGGCCCGCCCCTCCCCGGCATCGGCTTCGCCATGGGGGTCGAGCGCCTGGCCCTGCTCCTCGGCGACGGTGCCGCTCCGGCGGCCGGCCCGGCGTTGTTCATCGCCACGCTCGGCGCCGAAGCGGAAGCCCTCGCCTTCCCCCTCCTCAGCCGCCTGCAGCGCCGCGGCCTTCATGCCGAGATGGATTACACGGGGAAGAGCCTCAAGTCCCAGTTCCGCCGCGCCGACAAGCTGGGGGCGCGGCGCGTCCTGATCCTCGGCGGCGACGAGCTGGCGCGCGGCATCGCCCAACTGCGCGACATGAGCAGCGGAGGCCAGGAGGAGATCCCCCTGGCCGGTGTCGAGGAGCACCTGCTGGAGAGACTTTGCAATTGACCGTCCAGCCGCTCTCTGCGTAGTATGATCAATTCGAGAACCCTGCCGTTGGGCATACATAGACAGTGTTAAAGGAGAGCCTCCCTTGAGCGATATCCTCGGTGACTGGAAACGCACCCACCTTTGCGGAGACCTGCGGGTCGAGCACGTTGGCCAGAGCGTCTGCCTGATGGGCTGGGTTCTGCGCCGCCGCGACCACGGCGGGCTGATCTTCGTCGACCTGCGCGACCGCAGCGGCCTGACCCAGCTGACCTTCGACCCCGACCTGTGCGGCGAGGCCCATGCGGTCGCCGAAGGGGTGCGCAACGAGTATGTGCTGGCCGTCAAGGGGACGGTCATCCCCCGCCCGGAGGGGACGGTCAACCCAAACCTCAAGACCGGGGGAGTGGAAATCCGTGTCAGCGAGTGCCGGCTGCTCAACCGCTCCAAGGCGCTCCCCTTCACCCTCGACGAGTACAGCGAGGTGGCGGAGAACATTCGCCTCAAGTACCGCTACCTCGACCTGCGCCGGCCGCAGCTGCAGTACAACCTGATCCTGCGCCACCAGGTCTCCCAAGTCACCCGCCAGTACCTCACGGAAAGCGGCTTTTTCGAGCTCGAGACCCCCTTCCTGACCAAATCGACCCCTGAGGGGGCCCGCGACTTCCTCGTCCCTTCGCGCATCAACCCCGGCAACTTCTATGCTCTCCCCCAGTCGCCGCAGATCTTCAAGCAGATCCTGATGATCTCCGGCTTCGACCGCTACTTCCAGATCGTCCGCTGCTTCCGCGACGAGGACCTGCGCGCCGACCGCCAGCCCGAGTTCACCCAGATCGACTGCGAGCTCTCCTTCGTCGACCGCGATGACGTGGTCGGCGTCATGGAGGGGCTGATCGCCCGGATCTTCAAGGAAGCCCGCGGCGTCGACATCGCCCTGCCCATGGAGCGCATGACCTATGGCGAGGCGATTCGCCGCTTCGGCGTCGACAACCCCGACCTGCGTTTCGGCCTCGAACTGGTCGAGCTCTCCGACCTGGTGAAAAATGCCGGCTTCAAGGTCTTCGCCGAGGTCTGTGCCGGCGGCGGGATCGTCAAGGGCCTCAACGCCAAGGGCTGTGCCCGCTTCTCCCGCAAGGAGATCGACGAGCTCACCCAGTTCGTCGCCATCTACGGCGCCAAGGGGCTGGCCTACGTCAAGGTCGAGAACGGCGAATGGCATTCGCCGATCGCCAAGTTCTTCACCGCCGACGAGATCGCCGCCATGAACGCGGCTTTTGCCGCCGAGGACGGCGACCTCCTGCTCTTCGTCGCCGACAAGCCCAAGGTCGTCAACGATTCCCTCGGGCGCCTGCGCAATCACCTCGCCCGCCTCCTCGGCCTGGTTGACAAGGACACCTTCCGCTTCGTATGGATCACCGACTTCCCGCTCCTCGAGTGGGACGAGGAGGAGAAGCGCTGGGCGGCGGTCCATCACCCCTTCACCGCGCCGATGGATGAAGACCTCCCCTACGTCGAGTCCGACCCCGGCCGCTGCCGCGCCAAGGCCTACGACCTGGTCCTCAACGGCAACGAGATCGGCGGCGGCAGCATCCGTATCCACCAGCAGCAGGTCCAGGCGCTGATGTTCCGCATGCTCGGCCTGAGCGAGGAGGAGGCCCGCGCCAAGTTCGGCTTCCTCCTCGACGCCCTGGAGTACGGCACCCCGCCCCACGGCGGCATCGCCTTCGGCATGGACCGGCTGATCATGCTCCTCACCGGCTCAGATTCGATCCGCGACGTCATCGCCTTCCCCAAGACCCAGAAGGGAGCGTGCCTGATGTCCGAAGCGCCGAACCAGGTTGATGACAAGCAGCTGCGTGAACTGGGCATTCGCCTGGCCGCGCCGCCCCGACAATCCTGAACCCGGCCTCCGCAGCGGCGGCGCCGGCAATCCGGATCGACTCATGATCATGCGCTGGCTGACAGCCGCACTGCTGCTGACCCTTCTTCAGGCCTGCGCGCCGCTGCCCAGACAGGAGCTCGATGCCAGCGACTATCTCCTCAAGCGTGCGGAAGAGGCCCAGGCGGCCCTCTATGCAGCCGATGATTACCAGGCAGCCCGATCCGCCCACCAGGAAGCCCTGGACCTGATCGAGGCGGGGCGTTATCGCCGCGCCGCCGAAAGCCTGGCCGTCTCCCGCCGGTACGCCCTCAGCGCTTTCACTGCCAGCACCGCGGCCCGCGAGCGCGAGGCAGAGGAAGCGGAAGTGCGGCGCCGCACAGAAGAGGCCAGGCGTCAGGCAGAAGCGGCGGCCCAGCACAAGGCCGAGGAGGAGGCCCGGCGACGAGCCGAGGTTGAGGCTCGCAAGGCAGCTGAGCGTCTCGCCGAGTACCGCGTCACCGCCCAGGACACTCTGGCCAGCATCGCCGCCCTGCCAGGAGTCTACGGCGACCCCCTTCTCTGGCCGTTGCTCTACCAGGGAAATCGCGACCAGATCAAGGATCCGGCGCAGATTTTCCCCGGCCAGACCCTGCACATCCCCCGCGGCCAACTCCCCGGCGACCTTGAGCTGGCTCGCCAGAAGGCCCGCGAAGCGGGTCTCTTCGGCATCCCGCCAGCCTCTCGAGCGGCCCCAAAATAGCGTTTTTCCGCGACCGCTCTGACCTTGATTTCGCACCGTCGAGTGCGTGATTCCCCCTTGACAGCCCCCCGGTAGTTTGTATACTGCATACAGTTTTCAGGGGCGATTTGCCGCGCGATTCAAGAGGTTGATCGAGCATCACCGCGCCGAAGCGCCCCGCCGTTCCAGGCCGCGACAGCGCTGGTTCACAGAAAGCCAGTCGTTTCGTATCGATACGTTTTTTTAATTCGTCCGGGTCCGTCCCGGGCATGCATCTGACAGCGGCTCCGCAAACGCCGTATCGGCATCAACATCACCGTCATCAAGGAGAGTGCCCGCAAATGTCCAACCACAAAATCATCTGGTCCGAAATCGACGAAGCCCCCGCTCTTGCCACCTACTCGCTGCTGCCGATCGTCCAGGCCTTCGCCAGCGGCACCGGTGTCGAGGTCGAAACCCGCGACATCTCCCTTGCCGGGCGCATCATCGCCAACTTCCCCGACTGCCTGACCGAGACCCAGCGCATCCCCGACTACCTGACCCAGCTGGGGGAGCTCTCCCTGACCCAGGAAGCCAACATCA
>CAYQLP010000038.1:0-18805 GCA_964418505.1 uncultured Geobacteraceae bacterium
CCACCACATCCTCTCCAACGCCTCCTGCACCACCAACTGCCTGGCCCCGGTGGCCCGCGTGCTGCTCGACAACTTCGGCATCGTCAAGGGGCTGATGACCACCGTCCACGCCTACACCAACGACCAGCAGATCCTCGACCTGCCGCACAAGGACCTGCGCCGCGCCCGCGCCGCCGCCCTGTCGATGATCCCCACCACCACCGGCGCCGCCAAGGCGGTGTCGCTGGTCCTGCCGCAGCTCAAAGGGAAGCTCGACGGCCTGGCAGTGCGCGTGCCGACCCCGAATGTCTCCCTGGTCGACCTGGTGGTGACCACCGAGAAGGAGACCAGCGTCGCCGAGGTCAACGCCGCCCTCAAGGCCGCGGCCAACGGCCCGCTCAAGGGGGTCCTCGAGTTCTGCGAACTGCCCCTGGTCTCCAAGGACTTCAACGGCAACCCGGCCTCCTCGATCGTCGACGGCCTGACCACCGCGGTGATCGGCGGCAACATGGTCAAGGTCATGTCCTGGTACGACAACGAGTGGGGCTATTCGAACCGCGTCGTCGACCTGGTCGGCTACCTGATCGCCAAAGGGCTGTGACACTTACGCTGAATTGACCCCGAAAGGGCAGGCACCGCCTGCCCTTTCGCTTACCCGGGGGAGGATGCCACCATGATCAACAAGCTCTCGCTCAACGATATCGAGGTGCGCGGCAAGCGGGTCTTCTGCCGCGTCGACTTCAACGTGCCCCTCGACGCCGCCGGCAACGTCACCGACGATACGCGCATCACTGCGGCGCTGCCGACCATCCGCCACATCCTCGCCCAGGGCGGGCGGCTGATCCTCGCCTCGCACCTCGGCCGCCCCAAGGAGGGCCCCGAGCCGAAGTACAGCCTCGCCCCGGCGGCCGCCTGCCTGGCCGCCCACCTCGGCCGGACGGTGGCGATGGCCCCGGACTGCGTCGGCCCCGAAGTCGAGGCGCTGGTGGCGGCCCTCAAGGACGGCGACGTGCTGCTCCTCGAAAACGTCCGCTTCCACAAGGGGGAGACCAAGAACGACCCGGCCCTGGCCGCGCAGATGGCCCGCCTCGGCGACCTCTACGTCAACGATGCCTTCGGCGCCGCCCACCGCGCCCACGCCTCCACCGAGGGGGTGGCGCGCCTGCTGCAGCCGGCGGTGGCCGGCTTCCTCCTCGAGAAGGAGCTGCGCTACCTCGGCCAGGCCCTGGCCGCCCCCGAGCGCCCCTTCGTGGCGGTGATCGGCGGGGCCAAGGTCAGCGACAAGATCGCGGTGATCGAGAACCTCCTCGCCAAGGTCGACACCCTGATCATCGGCGGCGGCATGGCCTACACCTTCCTCAAGGCCCAGGGGCGGCCGATCGGCAAGTCGCTGGTCGAAGAGGATCGCCTGGAACTGGCCCGCACCCTGGTGGCCGCCGCTGCGCAGCGCGGCGTGCAGCTGCTCCTCCCCAGCGACCACGTGATCGCCGAGCGCTTCGCTGCCGACGCCGACCACCGGGTGTGCGGCGACGACGATTTCCCCGCCGACTGGATGGCGCTGGACATCGGGCCGGTGACCCGCGCCGCCTACACCAAGGCCCTGCAGTCCGCCCGCATGGTAATCTGGAACGGGCCGATGGGGGTCTTCGAGTTCGACGCCTTCGCCGCCGGCACCCTGGCGGTGGCCCACACCCTGGCGGAATCGACCGCCACCACCATCATCGGCGGCGGCGACTCGGTGGCCGCGGTCAAGAAGGCCGGGGTCGAAGAGAAGATGACCCACATCTCCACCGGCGGCGGCGCTTCCCTCGAGTTCCTCGAAGGGAAGGAACTCCCCGGGGTCGCGGCCCTCACCGATAAAGCCTAATCACAAAACAGGGAAGAGGATCAGGGGAGAATAAAATGCGTACACCGATGATTGCCGGCAACTGGAAGCTGCACAAGACCCGCGCCGAAACCCGCCAGCTGCTCGAGGAGCTCAAGACCGGGCTGGCCGGACTGCAGGGTGTCGAAGTGGTGGTCGCCCCCCCCTTCACCGCCCTCGAGACGGCCGCCGCCACCCTGGCCGGCAGCGCCATCGCCCTCTCCGCGCAGAACTGCTACCCTGAGGCCAGCGGCGCCTTCACCGGCGAGGTCTCGCCGCAGCTCCTCAAGGACGCCGGCTGCGCCTGGGTGATCGTCGGCCACTCCGAGCGCCGCCAGCTCTTCGGCGAGAGCGACGCCTTCGTCAACCGCAAGGTCCACGCCCTGGTCCAGGCCGGGCTCGGCGTCATCCTGTGCATCGGCGAGACCCTCGCCGAGCGCGAGGGGGGCGAGATGTTCGCCGTCCTGCGCCGCCAGGTGGTCGAGGGGCTGGCCGGGCTCCCGGCCGCGGCCATGGCCGGGCTGGTCATCGCCTATGAGCCTGTGTGGGCGATCGGCACCGGCCGGACCGCCAGCGACGCCCAGGCCCAGGAGGCCCACGCCTTCGTGCGCGGCCTGCTCGCCGAGCAGTTCGGCGCCGGGATCGCGGCGGCGACCCGCATCCTCTACGGCGGCAGCGTCAAGCCCGACAACGTCGACGGCCTGATGGCCCAGCCCGACGTCGACGGGGCCCTGGTCGGCGGCGCGAGCCTGAAAGCCGCCGACTTCGTGCGCATCGCCCGCTTTGAGGCGGCCTGAGCGACAGGCGCGCAAAGGGACTTCCCTTGCACTGGCCTTCTGTGCTACGGTCCCGCATTCTGCCTCACGAATTCAACGTAAGATGGTGAAACAATGGATATGCTTCTCTTGATCATCCACATCGTCGTCTGCCTGGCGCTGGTCGGCGTCGTCCTCATCCAGGGGGGCAAAGGGGCCGAAGTCGGCGCCACCTTCGGTGCCGGGGCCAGCCAGACGATCTTCGGTGCCTCGGGCAGCCAGACCTTCATGGGCAAGATGACCACCGGCGCGGCGGTCATCTTCATGCTCACCAGCCTGGCCCTGGCCTTCTTCTGGGGCCGCCCCGGCGACAGCAGCATCATGCCCGAGCAGGTCGCCCCGGCGACCCCGCCCGCCCAGTCGATGCCCGCCGCGCCGGCGCCGATGGCGCCCATGACCACGCCGGCCGAGCCAGCCCCGGCCCAGCCCAAGTAAAGCGCCGGCCCTCGGCGGCCAGACCGTACTCCACAGGGGGATGCCGAACGGTATCCCCCTGTTTTCATTTTCCCCGCCCGATTAACCTCTGTTAAGATCGACCCCGCGGCCATCGCCGCCGGGAGCAGCCCATGCGCGAACGCGCCACCACCACCTACGCCACCCTGCTCAGCCTCTACCTGGCCCAGTCGATCCCGATGAGCTTTTTCTCCACGGTCATCCCGGTGATCATGCGGATGGAGAACTACTCGCTGACCACCATCGGCTACCTGCAGCTGATGAAGCTGCCGTGGATCGTCAAGTTCCTCTGGGCGCCGCTGGTCGACGGCACCTGCCGTTCGTCGCGTCACTACCGGCGCTGGATCCTCGCCTCGGAGCTCTTCTACGCGGCGGTCATCGTCGCCATCGGCTTTTTACAGCTGCGCACCGACTTCACCATGATCATCGTGCTGATGCTGATCGCCTTCACCGCCTCGGCCACCCAGGACATCGCCACCGACGCCTTCGCCATCCTCGTCCTCAAGGAGGAGCAGCGCAGCCTCGGCAACAGCATGCAGTCGGCCGGCGGGCTGGTCGGCACCCTGGCGGGGAGCGGGGTGCTGCTGATCATCTATCACCACTGGGGCTGGCAGCCGCTCCTCACCGCCCTCGGCCTCTTCGTCATCCTGGCCCTGGTGCCGATCGTCCTCTACCGCGCCCACCGCATGCGCCCGGCGGCCGCCAGCATCGCGGCTAAAGTGTCCCCGCTGCAATTCGTCGGCTTCTTCCGCCAGCCGGGAATTGGCCGGCATGTCGGCCTGCTGTTCATCTTCTACGCCGGGATGATCGGCATCCTGACCATGGTCAAGCCCTACCTGGTCGACCTCGGCTATACCATTGAGGAGATCGGCTATCTCTCGGGGATCTTCGGCACCGCCTGCGGCGCGCTGATGACCATCCCGGCGGCGCTGCTGATCCGCAAGCGCGGCTTGGCCAGGACGGTGCGGCTCTTCCCGGCCGTGGGCCTGGCCACGGCGCTCTACTTCTTCGCCCTGACCTTCACCGGCCACCCGGCAGCGCTGGTCTGGGTGGCGGTGGCGCTGATCTGGAGCTGCTACGCCATGGCCAACGTCTTCATCTTCACCCTGGCGATGCAGCGGGTGCGGCCGGGCTGCGAGGGGACCGACTTCACCATCCAGATCGTCGTCACCCACCTGAGCAGCCTGGTGATCTCCGCCCTGAGCGGCAAACTCGCCGATGGGTTGAGCTACCGCGGGCTCTTCGCCATCGAAGTCGTCCTCTCCCTGGCGGTCGTCGCCCTGGTCCCCCTGCTCTTCCGGGCCGGGGCGGCCGAATCCGAAAGCATCGCCGAACCCGCCGCGCTGGCGGAAGGGGCGGGGTCCTGAACGAAACGGCCGCCGCGGGGAACGCGACGGCCGGTGGAAATTGACTTTAGGGGAAGAGCCGGTCAACCCGGCGGCAGCGGGGCAACCAGGGGGAGGAAGCCCTCCCCTTCCCCGGCTGCAGCGGCAAGCAGCGCGGCGATATCCCTGAGGGCCGGGTCCTCGTCCTGGGGGTGTTCCTGGAAGTAGGCGTACAGATCGCTGGCCAGGGCGTGGCAGCAGGGCCGCCCGAGATCGTCGCTGAGCAGGGCGGTGCGGCGGCGCACCGGAAAGGGATGGTCGACGGGGAAGTCCCTGAACCCTGCCTTGGCCGGGTCGAAGGCGACGAACTCGTCGAGCTGGGACCGGGCCTCCAGGGCCGGCTGATGGCCCTGGGCCGCGGCCTGGTCGATCAGCTCCAGCCCCCCCGGCAGGTCGCGAGGGGTGCCGCTCCCCTCCATGAGCATGACGCCGAGAGCGAGTTGGGCCGCAGGGTGGCCGCCCGCCGCAGCCCTGCCGTAGCAGCGGCAGGCCCGTTCTTCGTCCTGGACCACCTCGACACCGGTCTGGAAGAGCCGGCCAAGCTGGACGAGCGCGTCGCTGTCCCCTTGCCCGGCGGCCTTCTCCAGCCACCTGAGGGCCTGGCGGAGGCTCTTTTTGACTCCCAGTCCGCGCAGGTAGCAGATCCCCAGCGAATGCTGGGCCGGGGCGTAGCCCTGTTGCGCCGCCAGGCGATAGAGTTTCGCCGAGCTGTGCAGGTCGCGGGGGAGGATGATGCCGTTGAAGTAGCAGAAAGCCAGGAAGGCGCGGGCCCGGGCGTTCCCCTGTCCGGCGGCGCGGCTGCACAGGTCCACCGCCCTCCCCCGGTCCTCGGGGACGCCGTCGGCCTGGAAATAGCGGACCGCCGCCCAGTACTGGCAGTCGGCGTCGCCCTGCTCGGCGCGGGCCAGCAGCTCCGCGACCGGCAGCGGGTTTTCAATGGTCTTGCGCGAGAGGGCGGGCATAAGCGATTCTCCTGGTGCGACCGGGGAGCGGCCCCGGGGAAAACTTTAGCAAGGCCCTGCGACAGGTGGTGTCGCCTGGCGCAGGTTAAGGACCATCATACCACAAGGGAGCAGCGACATGAAAATCACCGTCATTAACGGCAGCCCCCGCGGGGCCCGGGGCAACACCGCCCGCCTCCTCGACGAAGTTCTGGCCGGGCTGGAGGCCGGTGTCGAAGTTGAACTGATCGAACTGGGGAGAAAGAAGATCCTCCCCTGCACCGGCTGCGACCACTGCCACAAGGTCGGCAGCTGCCACCTCAAGGACGACTACGAGGCGATCAAGCGGAGCCTGCTGGAGAGCGACGGCTTCATCCTCGCCAGCCCCAACTACATCTTCAGCGTCACTGCCCAACTCAAGGCGCTCTTCGACCGCAGCGGCAACCTCATTCACTGCCTGATGCTCGAGGACAAGTACGCGGCGGTGGTCGAGACCTCCGGCGGCGGCGAGGATGAACTGGTCACCGCCTACATGACCCGCTTCGTCAACTCGACCGGCGCCTGGTGCGCCGGGGAGGTCGGCTCGCCGATCGCCGGCGAGCGGCTCTTCCCCGACCAGGAGGCCCTCTTCGCCCGGGCCCGCGCGCTAGGCGTGGAACTCTGCGCGGGGATCCGCGAGCGTCGCCGCTATCCCGCCCAGGAAGAGTACCGCCGGTCCTTCAAAATCCGCATGCAGCACCTGCTCGACTACCGCCGCGAGGAGTGGCCCGCCGAAGTCGAGTACTGGCGGGAGCACCACGCCGGCTGAGGTGATCGAAAGCAAAACGCCCCGGCCTGGCAGCCGGGGCGTTTTAGATTGTCACTGGCGGGAAACCGTGTCAGGCGCAGGCGCCCCCGAAATCCCGGCCGACGAAGAAGCCGCCGTCCTGGCAGTCGATCACCTGCCCCTCGAGGAATCCCTCGAGATTCTGCTCGACGATCACCTCCACGCCGTTCAACTCGATCCGCGCGTCACTCTCCTTTGGCTCATCCAGAGCCAGCCCCAGGCGGGGCCCGCCTCAGCCAAAACCTTCGAACACCACCCGCAGCAGTTTGCCGGGGTGCTGGGCCAGGATCGGCGCGATCGCCGTCCGGGCGGCATCAGTCATCTTCATCTTGCGCTCCTAGTCTGTTGAGTCTTTTCTCTGTTTATAACGACAAGCCCTTGTACGGGCTAAAATCCGCTAAAAACTCATCCCCAGCTCGAGCATTCCCAGGTTGAGGATCGCCACGCCGAAGGCGATCAGGATCAGCCCGCTGACTACCCGCACGGCCAGAGGGTGGGCGTTTACCGCCCGGAGCTTCCCGCGCACCGTCTGCGAGGCGTAACCGGCCAGGAGCATGGGCACCGCAAAGCCCAGGGAGTAGATGGCCAGCAGCAGGATCCCGGTGGAGAAGCTGCCCCGGGCGGCGACCAGGGTCAGCACCCCGGAGAGCATCGGCCCGACGCAGGGGATCCACACCAGGCCGAGGGTCAGCCCCAGCACCAGCCCCGACCAGCGCCCGCCCGCCGCCGGACCGATCCGGTTGAAGACACTGATCTTCTTGAAAAGGTTGCAGCCGAAGATCAGCAGCACCCCGAAGAGAATGATCACCGCCCCGGAGAGCTTCTCAACCACCGGCATAAACGGGGCAAGCGCCCCGCCGAAGAGCGCGGTGAGCGCCCCCATGGCGATGAAACCCGCGCTCAGCCCGGCAACCACCAGCAGCGGGCGGGTGCGGTGGTCGGCCTCGGTGCCGGTAACGATGATCGGCACCACCGGCAGCACGCAGGGGGAGGCGACGCTCGCCAGGCCGGCGACAAAGGTCATCGCCACCGTGGCCAGGGAAAGCTCAGCCATCACGACCTGCCGGCAATGGCCTGGAGGAGCACGCGGATCTCCTCGGCGCGCTTGACCCCCGGGGAGAGCCGGCGAATCTCATTGCCGGAGGCGTCCGTCAGCAGCAGCATCGGCAGGCCGCGGATCCCGTAGCGGTAGAAAAGCGGCTCGTCCGCCGCCACCGTGGTCTGCACCAGGCGGATGGTCGCCCGCCCCTGCAGCTCCTGCCGCATGCCGTCGAGGATCTGCGCCTGCATCTGGCAGGGGGCCCCGTTGGGGTTGATGAAAAAGAGCAGCTGGTGGGCTCCCGGCGCCCCCGGGGCTGCGCCCCCTTTGACCTCCGCCGAATTGGCGGAGCGGTCGGAGCAGCCGGCGAGGGCCAGGCAGGCGAGGAGTGCGAGAATAAAGCGCTTCATGAAAACCCTCCGGACGTTTGCCGTTACATACGATAAGTTGAATGTTGTGTCAAGGGAGGGGGATTGCATTCCAGCTCTCTCAGCTTCAGACCATGATCGTTTTTCCAATACGTCCTCTCCTTAATGGGGCAGAAGAGTTGTCTGAACTGATTTTCGCCAAACTCGATGAGTCCACCGCTGCACAGGCCTTCAGTGCTTGTGACGTTGCCAAGGATGGCAATCTGATCGAGGTTGACGGCATGGTGCCACAACCACTGTCGGCCCTGACCGCTCTGGGCCGCCTTTAGGCACCTCCCGGTGTCGCTACCGCCTCCCCTGTGCAATACCCTCAAAAAACAACGCTTGCTTTTACCAGCGCGATCGTGCTATGGTCCGCGAAGTTTAGAGTTTGTGCATAGTTTGCCGGACACGATTATCTAGGTTAATCAGTCAGGAAAACCACACAGACCATTTTGGCTGGGTGGTTTTTTATTTGTCGACACGGGCAAATGATTGCACACAAGTTCGGTGCCCGACAGGGCATCCAGGAGAGTTTGACATGGCAAACGGTACTGTTAAGTGGTTCAACGACGCGAAAGGTTTCGGCTTCATCCAGCAGGACAACGGCCCGGACGTTTTCGTGCACTTCTCCCAGATCCAGGGCGACGGCTTCAAATCCCTCGCCGAAGGCGATCGGGTGAGTTTCGACGTGTCTGCCGGCCCCAAAGGCCCCCAGTCCTCGAACGTGCGCAAAATCTGATTGTCTTTAGCATCCTGAAGAAGAAAAAAGCCCCCGGCATCCGCCGGGGGCTTTTTTCTTGGCCGCCGGCGGGACTGCCGGCCCCTTCACACATACTCCACGTTCCGGATCCCCTCCGGGCGCCAGGCCGGGGAGATGACGTGGGAGCCCTTCTCCTCGGCTTCGACCAGGCTGGCGTAGGTGACGGCGAAGGCGCCGAAGCGGTCGTTCACCGCGTCCATGGCGGCGGTGGCCAGGGCGGCGCGGCGAGACCGCCGAGGAGCAGGATGATGAGTCGTTTCATGAAGGCCCTCCGGGGAGTTTCTGTGAATACATATAGGAGGCCGGCAACCAGCACTCGAAGGGATACGCCGAGAGCTTCGCGAAGACCGCCGCGGAGAAAGTCCCGCGGCTGCCCGTCATCCCCTACTGCCCGCCGCCTATGGCGGCGCGTCTCATCCCGGAGCTCTTTCTGAGCGACCACGCCTCATTCTGGGCGCACGGCTATCCGGCGCTGATGCTGACCGACACGGTGCCGCTGCGCAACCCGCACTACCACCAGCCGACAGACACGGTAGAGACTCTCGACATCGACTTTCTGACCGGAGTCGCGGCAGCGGTCGTGGAAGTGTTGAGCGCATGGGGGGAAAGCGCGGGGGAGATTGATGCAGCTGGCTTCAACCAGCCGACAGGAGTGACGCTATAAAGAACCAGATAATCTGGCAACAAACGGCCGGCAGCCCCGACCGAGACTTCGCTGATTGAGGTGTATTACGTCCATTCAGCGATTTACCGAAGCAAGTGGACGAAGAAAATTTATTGTTTGACATTTAACGTGAAGCGATACAAAATCCCGTCATGATCAAGTCTTTTCGCTGCCGCGATACACAAGCCCTTTTTGAGGGTCGGCCGTGCAAACGCTTCAACGCGATTGCCAGGGTGGCCGAACGGAAGCTGCAGATGATCGACAGTGCCTGCAGTATCGATGACCTGAAAATCCCGCCCGGAAATCGCCTGGAAGCGTTGCATGGCGATCGGAGAGGGGAATGGAGCATTCGGATCAACGATCAGTGGCGCATCTGTTTCCGTTTTGCCGATGGTGACACGTTTGACCTTGCCATCGTCGACTACCACTAAAGGAGAACGTCATGACCCTGACCAATAAAATGCGCCCGATCCATCCCGGGGAAATTCTGCGCGAAGAGTTTTTGCTCCCGCTGGGGATGAGTGCCAACGCCTTGGCTCTCGAATTGAAAGTGCCTGCTCCGCGCGTCAACGACATCGTTCGCGAGCGTCGGGCCGTCACCCCGGATACCGCCTTGAGATTGGCCTGCTATTTCGGCACAACTGCCCAATTCTGGCTGAACCTGCAGTCAGCCTATGATCTCAAGGTGACGGAATTGAAAACTGGCGGCAAGATCCGGCGCGAGGTTCAGACCCGGCCAGCCGCTTAGGCGGGAGTTGGACCGAACCCGTCACCTGTTGTTTGCCGTCCCCTCGGGGCCATCCCCTCCCCCCCCTCACACATACTCCACATTCCGGATCCCCTCCGGGCGCCAGGCCGGGGAGATGACGTGGGAGCCCTTCTCCTCGGCTTCGACCAGGCTGGCGTAGGTGACGGCGAAGGCGCCGAAGCGGTCGTTGACCGCGTCCATGGCGGCGGTGGCCAGGGCGGCGCGGCGCTCGGCGGCGAAGAGCGGCAGCTGCTCGCCGTGGTGGACCAGGCCGGTGAGGCGCACGCCGAGCTGGCGCACCGGGCGGTCGAGGTCGAAGGTGTCGAGGATGGCCAGGGCGTCGCGGTAGAGCGCGGCGCTCTGGCTGGTGGGCTCGGCGCGGCGGCGCTGGCGGCCGATGCCGGTGAAGTCGCCGTAGCGCAGGTGAGCGTGGACGGTGTCCCCCGCCACCCCGTAGCGACGCGCCCGGCGGCCGACCATCTCGCAGAGCTGCAGCAGGTACTTGAGGAGCCCGTCGCGGCCGGTGACGTCCCGGCGCAGGGTCATGCTGTGCCCCACCGACTTGACCGCCGCCGCCTCCTCGGCGGGGATCACCGGCTCGTCGTCGAGCCCCCGCCCCATGCGCACCAGCCGCGCGCCGACCACGCCGAAGCGGCGGGTGAGCAGCTCCTCCGGGGCGCGTCCAAGCTGCCCGCAGGTGAAGATGTTGAAGTCAGCCAGCTGCCTGGCCAGCCGCCCGCCGATCCCGCACAGCTCCCCCACCGGCAGCCCCTCGAGGACCTCCGCCACCCGCTCCGGGGCGATCACCGTCAGCCCGTCGGGCTTCTTCATCTCGCTGGCCAGCTTGGCGAGGAGCTTGTTGGGGGCGATGCCGATCGAGCAGGTCAGGCCGAAGGCGTGGCGGATGCGCGCCTTGAGCAGGTAGGCGATGCGCTCGGCGCTGCCGAAGAGGCTTAAGGAGGCGGTGACGTCGAGGAAGGCCTCGTCGATGGAGAAGACCTCGACCAGCGGGGTGTAGTCGCGCATCATGGCGACGATCCTGGTCGAGGTGTCGGCGTATCGGCGGTTGTTGCCGACCACGAAGGTGATCTGCGGGCAGGCCTGGCGCGCCTGCCAGGTGTTCATGCCGGTCTTGACGCCGAAGGCCCGCGCCTCGTAGGAGGCGGTGGTGACTACCGTGCGCCCACTGCCGATGACGCCGATCGGCCGGCCGCGCAGGGCCGGGTCGGTCTGCTGCTCGACCGCGGCGAAGAAGGCGTTCATGTCGACGTGCAGGATGACCCGCGGCCAGTCCTTCATCACGACACCGCCTGCTGCCTCCGGAGCCCCCAGGAGGCCTCCTTGAGGTTGTAGACCAGCTCGAAGAGCGCCTCGCCGTCGGTGACCGTGAAGTGCAGCAGCGGCGCCTCGCCGACCTGGTCGCGCCAGCGGTAAGTGGTCTCGACGACGGTGTGCCGGCGACGGTTGTGCTCGAACCACACCGGCCGGAGCGGCTGCCCCGCCGTGAAGATCACCGCCACCCGCAGCTCTTCCCTTCCCCCGGCCATGGCCTCACCCGTAGCTGCGCACCGTGCGCAGCAGCTTGCCGACGATCAGCGCCTCGGCCTCGCCGGCGGCGATGACCAGCGGGGGGAAGGCCGGGTTCTCGGCCTGCAGGCGGATGCGCCCGTCGCTCTGGCGGAAGAAGCGCTTGAGCGTCGCCTCGCCGTCGACCAGGGCCACGACGATCTCGCCGTTCTCGGCGGTGGCCTGGGGGCGGATCAGCGCCAGGTCGCCGTCGAGGATGTGGGCGCCGAGCATGCTCTCGCCGCGCACCGTCAGGTAGAAGCACCCCTCCCCCTTCAGCCAGGCCGGGTCGGTGGCCAGGTAGCCGGCGATGTGCTCCTCGGCACGCACCGGCACCCCGGCGCGCACCGTGCCGACCAGCGGCACCGGCACCGCCCGCCCGGGGCCGCCGCGCGCGGTGAGGACGATCCCCCGCGCCCCGGGGCGACGCGTCAGGTAGCCCTTGCGCTCGAGGGCGCGCAGGTGGCGCAGCACACCGAGATTGCCGCTGACCTGCAGGCGCCCGGCAATCTCCTGCAAGGTCGGCGGGCAGCCGTGGCGCTCGAGGTAGGCGGCGATGAAGTCCAGCGCCTGGCGCTGGCGGGGGGTGAGGTCGTCCATGGCGGCTCCCGCAAAGGATAGTTACCTTAAAGTAACTATCCAAGGAATAGCGCAGCGGACGACGGCTGTCAAGGGGGAGATGTGCGCGGGGCCTAGAGCTTGCCGGCGACCAGCTTGTCGAGCAGCTGGCAGCCCGGGGCGACGGTGACGCCGGTGGAGCGGGCGGCGCGCTCGCTGTAGGCGGTGACGCTGCCCACCGGGGGGAACTCGCCGCCGCTGCCGTAGAGGATGAAGGGGACCGGGTCCTTGGTGTGGGTCATGCGTTGGACCGGGGTGGGATGGTCGGGGAGGACCAGCAGCCGGCAGGGGCCGAGCTCCTCGAGCCCGGCGACGACGGTGCCGACCACCAGCTCGTCGAAGCGCTCGATGGCGGTGAGCTTGTCGTCGAGGAGCCCGCCGTGGGCCGCCTCGTCGGGGGCCTCGACGTGCAGGTAGACGAAGTCGACCTCGCGCAGGGCGGCCAGGGCCGCCTCGGCCTTGCCGACGTAGTTGGTGTCGAGGTAGCCGGTGGCCCCCGGCACGTCGATGACCCTGAGCCCGGCGTAGACGCCGATCCCCTTGATCAGGTCGACCGCCGAGATCACCGCCCCGCTCAGGCCGTAGCGCTCCTGGAAGGTGGCCATGCGCGGCCGCTTCCCCTGACCCCACAGCCAGATCGAGTTGGCCTCGAGCTGCCCGGCGGCGTGGCGGCGCCGGTTGACCGGGTGGTTCTTGAAGAGCATCTGCGCCGAGTTGGTGATCTGCATCAGCTCGGCGGTTTCCGTCGAGCGCGGCAGGTGGTGGCGGACGCTCTGGTTGGTCAGGTCGTGGGGGGGGACCAGCGAAAAGTCTGCGCGGCCGTTGCGCCAGACCATCAGGTGGCGGTAGGAGACCCCGGGGTAGAACTGGAAGGTCTCGTCGCCGAGCTCCTCCTGCAGGGTGGCGATCAGCTCGCGGGCCTCGGCGGTGGAGATGTGCCCGGCGGAGAAGTCCTGCATGTAGAGGTCGCCGTGATAGGGCTCGAGGGTCACCAGGTTGAGGCGGAAGGCGACGTCGTCGGGGCCGAGCTCGACCCCCATGCTGGCCGCCTCGAGCGGCGAGCGCCCGGTGTAGCACGTCGCCGGGTCGTAGCCGAAGACCGAGAGGTTGGCAACGTCGGAACCGGGGTGGAAGGCGGCCGGCACGGTCTCGGCCAGGCCGGTGACGCCGAGGCGGGCCAGGCGGTCCATCTGCGGGGTGTTGGCCTTCTCCAGGGGCGTCAGGCCGCCCAGGGCATCGATCGGCTCATCGGCCATGCCGTCGCCGAGCAGGATCAAATATTTCATCGGCTCCTCGCCATCATCCGCGCGGGTGGTACTGGGCGTGCAGCTGCCGCAGGCGCTCGCGGGTCACGTGGGTGTAGATCTGGGTGGTCGAAATGTCGGCGTGGCCGAGCATCGCCTGCACCGCGCGCAGGTCGGCACCGTTTTCCAACAGGTGCGTCGCGAAGGAGTGGCGCAGGGTGTGGGGGGTGATGTGGCCGTGCACACCGGCCTCGAGGGCGCGGCGTTTGATGATCTTCCAGAAGCCCTGGCGTGTCAACCCCTCGCCGGAGCGGTTGAGGAAAACCCGTTCCGAGCCCTGCTTGTCGAGGCGCGGGCGGGTCGCCGCCAGGTAGCGACGCAGTTCGGCCAGGGCCGTCTCGCCGAGGGGGACGATGCGCTGCTTGCCGCGCTTGCCCAGGGCGGTCAGGTAGCCGACGTCGAGCTGCAGGTCGGCGAGCCTGAGGGTCACCAGCTCGGAGACGCGCAGCCCGGTGGCGTAGAGGATCTCGAGCATGGCGCGGTCGCGCCCGGCCAGGGGGCTCTCCCCGGCGGGCCCGGCAAGGAGCGTCTCGACGTCGTGCGGCGACAGGGTGCGCGGCAGGCGCGGCAGGCTGCGCGGGGCCGCCACCAGCCCGGTGGGGTTGGCGGTGCACAGCCGTTCGCTGACCAGGAACTTGTGGAAGGTGCGCAGCGCCACCAGGACCCGCGAGCGGCTGCGCGGGGCGAGCCCCTCGTCCTTGAGAGCGGCGAGGAAGCGGGTGACGTGGCCGGCGCCGATCGCCCCGACCTCGGCGACCCCGTCCTTGTCGAGCCAGGCCAGGTAGCGGGCCAGGTCGCGGCCGTAGGCCTCCAGGGTGTTGCGGGCCAGCCCCCGCTCCACCGCCAGAAAGTGCATGAAGAGATCGAGGCAGCGGTCCATCGTCCCGGCTACTCCGCCAGGCCGGCCAGCAGCTGGCGGCGGAGTTCGTCGAGCTTGGCCGGGTTCTGGACCTTCTGGCCGAAGATGTCCTTGACGTAGAAGGTGTCGGCGACCTGGTCGACCTTGGTGGAGATCTTGGCGACGTAGATGTACATCCCCAGGTCGGCGAGTGTGCGGGTGATCCGGTAGAGGAGCCCGACCCGGTCGCGGGTGTAGATATCGATAACCGTGTATTCGCGCGAGACGTCGTTGTCGAACTCGACGCGATCGGGATAGTGCGGCATCTGCTTCTTTTCCAGCAGCCCGGAGCCGCTGCGCCGCGCCACCAGCGCCGCCACCTTGAACCGCCCCTCGATCACCCCCTGCAGCTCGTCGCGCACCTTCTCCCACTTGGCCGGGTTGTCGATCACCCCGCCCTGCGGGTTGTTGACGTGGAGGATGTCGAGGGCGCTGCCGGTGCTGCGCGTGTAGATCTGCGCGCCGAGAATGTTGATGCCGTTGGCGGCCATCACCCCGGTGATCATGCTGAAGAGTCCCGGCACGTCGAGGGTCGAAACCATCACCTGGGAGAAGCCGCGCTGCAGGTCGTGACTGACCTCGACGGCCAGTGCATCGTCACCGCGCTGCAGCTCGAGCCGCAGGTGGGGGATGATCTCCACCGAGCGGTGGGAGAGGATGTAGCGGGTCCCGGCGGCCTGCAGCAGGTCGCGCACCGCCCGCTCGCCGAACTCCTCGCCCAGGGCGTCGATGACCTTGCGCCGACGGTTGCGCACCCGCTCCGAGCGCAGGTCCATGAAGAAGTCGCCGCGCTCGAGGACATCGTAGCTCTTCTCGTAGAGCTCCTGGAGGAGCGAGCCCTTCCACTCGGTCCACACGTCCGGGCCGACCCCCTTGATGTCGGCGAAGGTCAGCAGGAAGAGCATGCGCAGGTTCTCGCTCATCCCCATCTTCTGCGCAAAGTCGTTGATCAGCCGGTCGTCGTGGAGGTCGCGGCGCTGCGAGATGTGGGCCATGTCGAGATGGCGGCGGACGAGGAACTCGAGACGCTGGCTGTCCTCGCGGTTGAGGCCGAGGCGGCGGGCGATGGTCGGGATCAGATCGGCGCCGCGGTTGCTGTGGTCCTTCCCCTCCCCCTTGCCGATGTCGTGGAAGAGCACCGCCAGTACCAGCAGCTCGCGCTTCTCGACCTCCCCGGCGGCCCGGGTGTAGACCGGGTGGCTGTCGCGGTAGTCGCCGAGCCAGAGCTTCTCCAGCTCCTCGACGCAGAACAGCGAGTGGGTGTCGACGGTGTAGATGTGGTAGGCGTCGTGCTGGACCTTGCAGTAAATGCGCTCGAACTCGGGGATGTAGCGGTTGAGGAAGTGCAGGTGGTGCATGTCGCGCAGGGTGGCGGCGATCCCCCCGGGGGTGCGCAGGATCTCGAGGAAGAGCTCGGCGACCTCCCGCGAGCGGCGGAAGCGGTCGTTGACCTGGTCGAGGGCGGCGCGGATCTGCCCCTTGAGCTCGACGCTCAGCCGCACCCCCTGGCGCTTGGCGTGGACGAAGGCTTCCATGAGCGCGGTCGGGCGCTCGACGAAGAGCTGGCGGCGCACCGCCTTGAGTTCGTCGTCGTAGATGAAGAAGTCCCTGCCGACCATGCGCCGTTTGAAGGCGCCGAGCAGGCCGCCGCGCCGCTCCTGGCGCGTGACCCGGCTGATCAGGCTGGCGGCGAGGTGCTCCACCCGGCTGGCGTGGGCGTAGTAGTCCTGCATGAACTGCTCGACCGCCCGCCCCTTGGCGCCGTCGGCGTAGCCGAGGAAGGCGGCGATCGCCTCCTGCTTGTCGAAGTGCAGCTGGTCGTTCTTGCGCGTCGACTGGTAGTGCAGTTCGTTGCGGATCCGCCACAGGTAGTCGCAGGCGGCGGTGAACTCGGCGGCCTCGCTCTCGCTGAGCACGCTCTTGCGCACCAGCTCGCCCAGCCCGGCGGCCTTGTACTTGACGCGGGCGATCCACAGCGCCGTGTGCAGGTCGCGCAGCCCCCCCTCGCTCTCCTTGATGTTCGGCTCGAGCAGGTAGACGGTCGCCCCGTACTTGGCCAGGCGCCCCTTGTACTCGGCGCACTTGTCGTCGATAAAGGCGCGGGTGTTTTTGGTCAGCACCGCCTGCAGCACCTGCCGGGTGAAGTCGCGGTAGAGGTCCTCCTCGCCGGCGAGGAAGCGGGCATCGAGGAGCGAGGTACGGATGGTCAGGTCCTGGCCGGCCAGCTGCAGGCACTCGCGGCCGTTGCGCACGCTGTAGCCGACGTCGAGCTTGAGGTCCCAGAGGAGGTAGAGCATGCGCTGGGCGACCAGGTCGGCCTGCTCGCGCCCGACTTCGCCGCAGTAGAACATCAGGTCGATATCGGAACGCGGGTTGAGCTCGCCGCGCCCGTAGCCGCCGATCGCCAGGAGGGCGGCGCCGGGCTGGCGGTCGGCGATCCCCTCGGCGCTGATGCAGCGGTAGAGCTTGCGCATCAGGGTGTCGGTCATCGCCGTGATCGCCTCGACCACGGCGGTGCCGCTCGCCCCGCCGCGATGGAGTTCCCGGCAGGCGGCACGATGGTAGTCGAGGTAGGCGCGGGCGGCGGCCAGCAGGCTGTCGCGGCGCTGCTCGAAGGTCACGTCGCCGGCCAGCATCAGCTCGCGGGCGAAGAACTCGGGGACCGGGCGGGCGCTCACGGTTTGCCGGCCACCGACCGGCTGCTGCGCACGTAATTCTGCACCCCCTCGACGATCGCCGCGGCGGTGTGCTCGTGGTAACGCTCGTCGGCGAGGCGCTGCTCCTCGCGGTGGTGGCTGATAAAGGCCACTTCCACCAGCACCGAGGGCATGCTGGCACCGAGGAGGACGTAGAAGGGGCCTTGGCGGACGCCGAGGTCGCGGATCTCGTCGAACTCCCCGGAGAGGCGGCCGATCAGGGCGCGCTGGATCTCGGCGGCCAGGCGGCTCGATTCGTTGATCTTGGCGTTGGCCATCAGGTCGAGGAGAATCATCTCCAGGTCGCCGACCTCCTTGAGGGAGATGCCGTTCTCGCGCGCCGCCACCGCGGCCGCCTTGTCGTTCTTCGAAAAGTTCAGGTAGTAGGTCTCGATGCCGTAGGCCTGGCGGTTGGGGGCGGCGTTGGCGTGCACCGAGATGAAGAGGTCGGCATTGACCCGGTTGGCGATGGCGGTGCGCTCCTGCAGGGCCAGGTAGATGTCGCGGTCGCGGGTCAGGATCACCTCGCAGCCCAGTTCGGCGCGCAGGCGCGCGGCGAGCTTGCGGGCCATCGCCAGGGTGACATCCTTCTCGCGCAGGCCGTTCTGGCCGATGGCGCCGGGATCCTTGCCGCCGTGGCCGGCATCGACGACGATGCGCCGCAGGCCGGTCGGCACCGGCGCCTTGGGCAGCACCGGCGGCGGGGACGGCGGTTGGCGCTCCAGGACCCCGGCCACGTCATCGGCCGGTGCTGCGGGGGGGGAAGGAAGAGTCGCCGCGGGAGCCGCGGGGGGGGCCTGTGCAGGGCTCTCCGTCGTGGGGCTGCCGGCGGTGCCGAGATCGACGATGATCCGGTAAGGGTCGAAGAGCGGGAAGACCTTGTAGGGGCCGACGCTCTCCAGGTCGAGGACCACCCGGATCTTCCCTCCATCCGCGCGGCCGGTGCGGATGCGCTTGAGCAGCCCGTCGCCGACCGCGATCGGGGCCTGCAACGCCGGGTCGAGGGCCGCCGGGCCGAGATCGAGATAGAGGCGCGGCGGCTGGCCGGTGGCCGGCTCGGCGGGGAGCACCTTGAAGGTGTAGGCCGCGGTGGCGCCCAGTTCGAGGGCCACCCGGGTGGAGCCGGGGTTCGACCAGAAGCGGATGGCGGAGAGGCGGGGCTGCCCCGCCGGGACCTCCGCGGCCGCGGCCGCCAGGGCCGGGAGGAGGAGGAAGGCGAGGAGCAGCAGGAGATTCAGGAGCCTGGACGGTTTCACAGCAGCCTCTTCAGCTCGTCGAGACGGTTGAGGGCCTCCAGCGGGGTCAGGACGCTGACGTCGAGTTCCTCCAGGCGCCGGCGCAGGGGATCCTCGACCCGGTCGAAGAGCCCGGGCTGGGGCGGGGCGGCCGGCTGTTGCCGGCGCGACTTGGCCAGGCGCGGCGCCCCGGTCTCGAACTCGCCGGCCTCGAGATTCTTCAGCACCTCGCGGGCCCGCTCGATGACCGCCGCCGGCAGCCCGGCCAGGCGCGCCACCTGGATACCGTAGGAGTGGCTGGCGCCGCCCTTGACGATCCGGCGCAGGAAGATGATCTGCTCCTGCCATTCCTTGACCGCCACCGTGTAGTTGCGCACCCGTTCGCGGGTCAGGGCCAGGTCGGTGAGCTCATGGTAGTGGGTGGCGAAGAGGGTGCGCGCCGCCACCCGCGGGTGGTCGTGGAGGTACTCGGCCACCGCCCAGGCGATGCTCACCCCGTCGAAGGTCGAGGTGCCGCGGCCGATCTCGTCGAGGACGATCAGGCTGCGCGCCGTGGCGTGGTTGAGGATGTTGGCGGTCTCGGTCATCTCGACCATGAAGGTCG
>CAYQLP010000039.1:0-18569 GCA_964418505.1 uncultured Geobacteraceae bacterium
ACCAGAGCAGCGGCATGCTCTCGGGGTCGAGACGGGTGGAGACTCCCCGTACAGTCAGGAAGGCTGCCAGCAGCACCAGGCCGTGGAGGCCCGGGTAGACGCCGGCGTAGGCATCGTAGACCCAACCCAGCGCATAGACGATCAGGCTGCCGCGGAGCAGCGGTTCGCGCAGGCCGATCCACACAGTCAGCAGCAGGAGCAGGTCGGGCTTAACCTCGCCGGGGAAGAAGGGGGGGAGGAGCACGGTCTGGAAGAGCAGGGCCGGGATGGCCCACAAAAGATAGAGCAGTTTGGGCATCACGACCCCTCGCGGAGCAGGACCAGGACTTCCTCGAGATGCCGGAAGTCGACGGCGGCCTCGACCTCGACGGTCTGGAAGAGCCCGTACTGCTCATGCTGGACGTTCTGCACGTAGCCGACCACCAGCCCCTTGGGGAAGACCCCGCCGAGCCCGCTGGTCACCACCCCGTCGCCGACCTGGATGGCGTCGCCGAGGAGGGCGAAGTCGAGAGCCAGCGTCCCCCCCTGGCCCCGGCAGACCCCGCGAATGCGCTGGTCCTGGACCAGCACCGCCACCGCCGATGAGGCATCGGTGATCAGCAGGACCCGCGCGGAGTGGGTGGCGACGCGGACAATCCGGCCGACCAGGCCGGCGGCGTGGACCACCGGCATCCCCTCGCGGAGGCCGTCTGCCGAGCCGCGGTCGATTTCCACGGTGCGGAACCAGCTGGCGGCGTCCTCGGCGATCACCCGGGCGGCGACGGTTCGGCCCGGCGCCTCCTCGCTGTAGGCGAGCAGGCGCCGCAGGCGCTCGTTTTCGCGCTGCAGTTCCTCGCGGGCCGCCAGTTCGGCGCGCAGCCTGCGGTTCTCCGCATCGATATCGAGGGAGCCGCCGCCGGTCAGACCGCCGAACAGGCCGGCGGTGCCGTAGCGCAGGGCACTGGCGGAGCCGAGCAGGGGGCGGCCGCCATTCAGGGCCAGGGCCTCGAACCAGGTGGTGGAGGGTGCGGAGGGGAGGGCACGGGAGTAGCCGACCAGGGCCGCGACGACCAGCGCCGCGCCGAGCAGGAGATTCCGGTTTTTACGCCACCATTCGAACATGATCGTCGCAAGAAAAAGGAGGGCGCCGGGCCCTCCTGGTGAAACACGGTGCGTTGCGGGGCACGGTGCCGGTCATTGCCGGGGCGACGCTTAAGAGGAGACCGCCACCTGCCTGAGCAGGCCGAGCTCGTCGAGGACCTTGCCGGAACCGAGGACGACACAGGAGAGCGGGTCTTCGGCGATCACCACCGGCAGCCCGGTCTCCTCGCGAAGCAGAATGTCGAGATTCTTCAGCAGTGCCCCGCCGCCGGCCAGCACGATCCCCTTGTCGACGATGTCTGCGGCCAGTTCCGGGGGGGTGCGCTCGAGAGCGTTGCGCACTGCCTCGACGATGGCGTTGATCGGCTCGCTGAGAGCCTCGCGCATCTCGTCGGAATTGATCTCCTGGGTTTTGGGGATACCGCTGACCAGGTCGCGCCCCTTGACCTCGAAGGTCCGGCGCTCCTGGCTGGGGTAGGCCTCGCCGATGCCGACCTTGATCGCCTCCGCGGTCCGGTCGCCGATCAGCAGGTTGTACTTGCGCTTGACGTACTGGACGATCGCCTCGTCCATCTTGTCGCCGCCGACCCGCACGCTGTTGGCGTAGACGATCCCGGCCAGGGAGATCACCGCCACCTCGGTGGTACCGCCGCCGATGTCGACGATCATGTTGCCCGAGGCCTCGGTGATCGGCAGGCCGGCACCGATCGCCGCCGCCATCGGCTCCTCGATCAGGTAGACTTCGCGGGCCCCGGCGGATTCGGCCGACTCGCGCACGGCGCGCTTCTCGACCTGGGTGATCCCCGAGGGGACGCAGATGACGATGCGCGGCCGCACCAGGGCCTTGCGGTCGTGAATCTTGCGGATAAAATAGCGCAGCATTTCTTCGGTGATATCGAAGTCGGCGATCACGCCGTCCTTCATCGGACGGATGGCGACGATGTTCCCGGGGGTGCGGCCGAGCATGTTCTTGGCTTCGGTGCCGACCGCCAGCACGCGTTTCTGGCCGACGCCATCCTTCTGGACGGCGACCACCGACGGCTCACTGACGACGACGCCCTTGCCCTTGAGGTAGACCAGCGTGTTGGCGGTCCCCAGGTCGATGGCCAGGTCGTTGGAAAAAATGCCGAGAAGGGCATCGAAGATGTTGATCATGCCGGATGCGGCTCCTTTCATCCCGCGCAGCGGGACTTCTCAAAAATGCCGCTAACACTAGCAACTCCATATCCTTTTTGCAAGGTGGAAAACCGGGGGTTGCAATCACCCGGCCATTTGTCTAACATGCCGTTTTCCGGCCTCTACCGGCCCAATCCTGCCCAGGAGCGTTCTGCCCGATGCTTGATTTCGTCCGCACCAAGCAGAAATCGATCATCATCAAGCTGGTCTTCGGATTAATCATCCTCAGCTTTGTGATCGGTTATGCGATGTTGACCTCGCCCGGGGATAACTCCGGCCCCGCCAGGGCGAATCTCGCCGCCACCGTCAACGGCAGCGAGATCGCCTTCAGCGACTTCCAGGCCGCTTACGGCAACCTCTACCAGCTTTACCAGAGCATCTACCGCGAGCAGTTCACCCCCGCCCTGGAAAAGCAGCTCAAGCTGGCGCAGAAATCTCTCGACGGGGTGGTCAACCAGGCCCTGCTCCTCGAGGAGGCCAAGCGCCTCGGCCTCAAGGTCGACAAGCAGGAGATCGTCGCCGCGATTGCCGCGATCGGGGCCTTCCAAGAGAATGGCGCCTTCAACCGCGATCGCTACCTGCGCGTGCTCCAGTCCCAGCGCCTGAGCGCCGAAGAGTTCGAGGAACTGCAGCGCCGGGACCTGCTGGTCGCCAAGGTGCGCGAAGCGCTCACCGCCGGCCAGGCGGTCGGCGATGTCGAAATCGAGCAGGAGTACCGCAACCGCGAGGAGTCGATCAACCTCGAGGTGGTACGACTGGCCCCCGCCGACTTCGAAGCCCGCGTCCAGCCCACCGAGGCGGCGCTGGCAGCCTTCTTCGAGCCGCGCAAGGAGGAGTTCCGCATCGATGAGGAAGTTTCCCTCAGCTACGTCGAGTATTCCCCCCAGGACTATCTCGACAAGGTGACTTTCGACGACGCCGAGCTGGAAGCCTTCTACCGGCGCAATCTCGATCGCTTCGAAGTCCCCGAGCAGGTCCGGGCCGCACACATCCTGGTGCGCGTCCCCTCCGGGAGCAGCGATGCGCTCAAGACCCAGAAGCGCGCCCGCGCAGAGCAGCTGCTGGCCGAGGTCAAGGCCGGCAAAGACTTCGCCGCCCTGGCGCGGTCTGCGTCGGAAGATCCGGGAAGTGCGGCCCAGGGCGGCGATCTCGGCAGCTTCCCGCGCGGCGCCATGGTCCCGTCTTTTGAGCAGGCCGCCTTCGCCCTCAAGGAGGGGGAGATTAGCGGCGTGGTCGAGACCCAGTTCGGCTACCATATCGTCAAGACCATCTCTCACCTGGACGCGCGCGTCCTCCCGCTTGCCGAAGTCAAGGACGAGCTCACCCGCGCCCTGCGCCTCGACAAGGCCCGCCAGCTTGCCTTCGAAAAGGCCATGGACGCCTACAATGTCAACCGCAAGGGCGGAAGCCTGGAAGCGCTGGCCAAGGCCGAAAAGCTGCAGGTCCGCGAGACCGGCCGCTTCACCCGGGAAAATGCCGCCGGCGCGCTGGGCCGCAACGCGGAGTTGATTGACGCCGCCTTCCTCCTCGAGGCTGGCCAGCTCGGCCGGCCGGTGAAGAATGAGCGCAGCGTGATCCTCTATGCCCTGAAGCAGCGCCAGCCCAGCCGCATCCCCTCCCTGGCCGAAGCCCGGCCGCGGGTCGAAAGCGCCTACCGGCGCGAGCAGGCCAAAGAGTTGGCCAGGCTCGCCGGCGAGCGTCTGCTGGCGGCGGCGAAGCGTGGCGGCGGCCTGGCTGCCGCGGCTCGTGAACAAGGGCTCGCGGTCGAGGAGACCGGCCCCTTCAACCAGGCCGGCAGCCCCTTTGTGCCCCGGGTCGGCACCTCCGAAGAACTGGCCAAGGCGGCTTTCGCCCTGACTGTTCCGGGGAGCTGCGCCGAGCGGGTCTTCCAGGTTGACGACCGTTACGTCGTCGTCGCCTTGAAAAACCGCGAAGCGGCCAGCCTGGCCAGACTCGATGCGGCCCGGCGCGACGAACTTCGCCAGGCGCTGCTCGAGCGCATGCAGTCCGAGGCGGTGCAGAAGCGTATCGAGGAACTCAAGTCCGGGGCGACTATCGTGATCGCTCCCCAGGTGCAGACCCTGCTCGACAGTGAAAGCGCGGAGGAGAAGAAAAAGTCATGAGCGCCATCATCACCCAGACCGATTTCCCCACCCTCAAGCTGGTCAGCCGCGGCAAGGTCCGCGACATCTACGATCTCGGCGAGTGCCTGCTGCTGGTGACTTCGGACCGCATCTCCGCCTTCGATGTGATCATGAACGAGGGGATCCCCAACAAGGGGCTGGTCCTCAACCAGATGTCGATCTTCTGGTTCAAGATGATGAGCGACCTGATCCCCAACCACATCGTCGCCACCGAGGTTGCCGATTACCCGGCCGAGACCCGCCCCTATCACGAGCAGCTCAAGGGGCGCAGCATGCTGGTCAAAAAAGCCCACCCCCTGCCGATCGAGTGCATCGTCCGCGGCTATATCTCCGGGTCGGGGTGGAAGGACTACCAGCGCAGCGGAGCGATCAGCGGCATCGTTCTGCCGGAAGGGCTCAAAGAGAGCGACCGCCTGCCGGCGCCGATCTTCACCCCCTCGACCAAGGCCGAGTTGGGCGCGCACGACGAGAACATCACCTTCAACGAGGCCATCGAGCTGTGCGGCGGCACCTACGCCGAGCAGGCCCGCGCCGCCACCCTGGCGATCTACCAGCGGGCCAGCGACTTCGCCTGGACCAAAGGGATCATCATCGCCGATACCAAATTTGAGTTCGGCGTCCGCGAGGACGGCAGCCTGATCTGGATCGACGAGGCGCTCTCCCCCGACTCCTCGCGTTTCTGGCCCCGCGACCACTACCAGCCGGGCGGCCCGCAGCCGAGCTTCGACAAGCAGTTCCTGCGCGACTACCTGGAGACCCGGGACTGGGGGAAGCAGGCCCCGGCTCCCCCGCTACCGGCGGAGATCGTGGTCAAAACCGCCGAGAAGTACCAGGAAGCCCTGACCCGCCTGACCGGGATCACCCTCTAGGCGGTCCGCGGAAAAAAGTCGAGGAAAAGTTTCGTAAAGGTATTGACAGGCTGGGGTGCTACTGTTATAAACGGCATCCGTTCTGGGGCTATAGCTCAGCTGGGAGAGCGCTTGAATGGCATTCAAGAGGCCGACGGTTCGATCCCGTCTAGCTCCACCAGAAACCCGAGGGGTCAGCGTAAGCTGACCCCTCTTTCTGCGTTAAGAGACATCGCTGTCGAGGTTTTCCATGAAGAGATCTATCCCTGGTATCCTGCTGCTCCTTACACTCCTCCTCGCCGCCTGCGCGCCCCTTGCCGGCCGCCCCGAGGCGCAGCCGGCGCGGCCGAAGATCGCCCTGGTACTGGGCGGCGGGGCGGCGCGCGGCTTCGCTCACATCGGTGTGATTCGCGCCTTGGAGCAGGAGAAGATCCCGGTCGACCTGGTGGTGGGGACGAGCGTCGGCAGCCTGATCGGGGCGATCTACGCCTACGACCGCAACAGCTTCGAACTGGAGTGGACGGCCTTCAGCCTGGAGAAGGGGGCGATCTTCGACTACGGCCTGCTCAACGCCTTCACCGGGCTGGGGCTGGCCAAAGGGGAGAAGCTCGAGGGGTTCGTGCGTGATAAAGTGCCGGTGGCCGACATCGAGGGGCTGAAGATCCCCTACGCGGCGGTGGCCACCGACCTCAACCGCGGCACCCGGGTGGTCCTCGACTCGGGTTCGGTGGCCAGGGCGGTGCGGGCCAGCAGCGCCATCCCCGGGGTCTTCCAGCCGGTGGAGCACCAGGGGAAACTGCTGGTCGACGGCGGGGTGATCGACAACGTGCCGGTGGCGGTGGCGCGCGAGAAGGGGGCCGACATCGTGATTGCCGTCGATATCGGCGAGCAGGTCAACAACTTCAATATCGCTAACATGATCGACGTCATGCTCCAGTCGATCACCATCATGGGGGCAGAGAACGCCCGGGTGCGCAAGCAGGATGCCGATATCCTCATCGCCCCGCAGATCGGCGACGTCGGCATGCTCGACTTCACCCAGAAGAAGCGCTGCATGCAGGCCGGCATCGAGGCCGCCAGCCAGGCCATGCCGCAGATCCGCGCGGCCATCGCCGCCTGGCAGCCGGGGCGGGTGGTAAGGCGCTAGTTCCGGCGGACATCGATCCCGGCAGTAAAAACGGCCGGACTGTCATTGGCATGACAGTCCGGCCTTATGTTGCTCCGGGCCCGTGTGGGAATAACGGCGACGTGTCTCTCATCGTTGCCGGTTGACATAACATTGCATCACTCATAGCAACGCGACCCGGATGAATGGACTGTAGCGAAAAACGCGCCGGGAAAAAACCCGCGCAAATACCAGGGGAGTTTTCATGGCCAGTAAAACCCTGTCCGGTAAAAGCTTGCCGGGTAAATGCTTCCGCCCTGCACCAGGTCAGAGCGGGTGTCCGTGGAGAAACTCCCGGGCCGCCTCGATCTGGGCGGCGCTGCCGAGCAGCATCAGGGTGTCGCCCCGTTCCAGGGCGGTCTCCGCGCCCAGGGTGTAGATGATCCGCTGCTGACGGATGATTCCGCCCACGGTTGCCCCGGTGGCCTGCGGCAGATCGAGGTCGATCAGGGTGCGGCCCAGGTGCGGCGAGTCGTCCGGGACCGCCTGCAGGTCGATCTCGCTCCCCTTGAGCAGCGAAAGATAGCTCCCCGGGGGTGTCGCAGCCACTTCACCCTGGTGGTAGCGCAGGTGGTGCTCCTCGCGAATCGCCGTCAGCAGCTTCATCAGTCGACCGCCGGGAAGAATGTCGAAGCGCCTCATCAGGAAGGTTGACAGTTCGATGCCCGCGCCCAGTTCGTCGGGGATCACCTCGTCGGCGCCATTGGCCAGCAGATCCTCGACCTCCGCCACATAGCGGGTGCGGGCGAGGATGTAGAGATCCGGGTTGAGTTCGCGGGCGATGGGGATGGCCCGGGCCTGGGCCGCCGGGTCGTTGACCGCCAGGACCAGCGCCCGGGCACGGTGAATGCCGGCTCCTTCGAGGACTGCCGGGGCACTGGCGTCGCCGTGCATGATGATCTCGCCGCTCAGCCGGGCGCGGCGCACCGCGTCGCCATTGATCTCAACATGGATGTAGGGGATGCAGAACTCGCGGAGGACCCGGGCCACGTTGCGTGCCGCCACCCCGTAGCTGGCGATGATCACGTGCCCCTCGAGGTTGCCGGTACGTTCCTTCTCCTCCTCCACGGTGTGCTCTGCCTTGCGCCCCAGCCAGGCGGCAACGCGGCTGGCGACCTGCTCGGCGCGGGCGAAGACCAGCGGGGTGAGCATCATCGAGACGGCAACCACCGACAGGGACAGCTGGTAGGTGGTCAATTCCAGGACCCCCAGCGACTGGGCCTGCTTGAGGAGAATGAAGGAGAACTCGCCGATCTGGAAGGTGACCAGACCGGAGATCAGCGCGGTGCGCAGCGGGTAGCGGCAGCTCAATGCGCCGAGGGCTCCGGCGATGGTCTTGGCCAGGCCGAGGAGGACCACGCCGATCAGTACCTGCCACCAGTTCTCCGCCATCAGGCGGATGTCGACGAGCATGCCCACCGAGATGAAGAAGACCGCCAGGAAGACGTCGCGGAAGGGGATGATGTCGGAGAGGACCTGGTGCGACGAGTCCGACTCGGCCAGGGCCAGCCCGGCGAGGAAGGCGCCCAGGGCCAGGGACAGCCCGGCCTCGTAGGTCGCCCAGGCGGTGCCGAGGACCAGGGCGAGGATGGTCAGGCGGAAGAGCTCCGGCGAGCGGGTACGGAGGATGCCGTTGAGCAGCGGGTTGAGCAGATGGCGGGCGAAGAGGTAGAGGGTGCCCATGATCGCCGCCGCGGAGACCAGCGTCCAGGGCGAGAAGGTGTGCGGCTGGCTGCCGAGCAGGGGGAGCAAGACCAGGAAGAGGATGACGCACAGGTCCTGGTAGAGGAGGATCCCCAGCGCGATGCGCCCGTGGGCGGTGTCGATCTCCCCCTTCTCCAGCAGCAGCTTGAGGACGATGGCGGTCGAGGAGAGGGCGAAGGCCATCCCCAGGCCGGCCGCCGCCCGCCACTCCTCGCCGAGGAGCAGGGTGCCGATGACCACCGCCGCCGCCGTGGCCGCCAGCTGCACGGTGCCGGCCTTGAGGAGCAGCCCCTTGATGCGCAGGATGCGCGAGTAGGAGAACTCCAGGCCGATGGTGAAGAGGAGCATGATCACGCCGACCTCGGCGACGATCTCGACCTCGTGAACCCCCTTGACCAGGTGGAAGCCGTAGGGGCCGACCAGCAGGCCGGTGACCAGGTAGCCGACGATCGGCGACTGGCGCAGGCGGCTGAAGAGCCAGGCGTTGGCCAGGGCCAGGGCGAGGAGGACGAAGGTTTCGCGGAGGACGGAGAGATCAGCCATGGTCGGTACGGTCAGCTTTCCGGGGTTCGGGCGGTGCGGCGCTCCGCCCAGTATTGAAGGCGCTCGAGGATGGTCTTCTCGTAGCCGCTCTCCCTGGGCCGGTAGAAGGCGCGGCCATGCAGCGCATCGGGGAGGTGGGCCTGGGTGACCACCGCCCCCTCGCGGTCGTGGGCGTACTGGTAGCCCCGGTGGTAGCCGAGTTCCTTCATCAGCCGGGTCGGGGCATTGCGCAGGTGCAGCGGCACGGGGAGGGCGCCGCTTTTCCGCACCTCGGCGAGGGCCTCGTCGACCGCCAGGTAGGCGGCGTTGCTCTTCGGCGCGGTGGCCAGGTAGGTGACCGCCTGGGCGAGGGGAATGCGCCCCTCGGGGAGGCCGATCATGTGCACCGCCTGCTGGGCGGCCACCGCCACCTGCAGGGCGCGGGGGTCGGCATTGCCGACGTCCTCGGCGGCGAAGATGATCATCCGCCGGGCGATGAACATCGGGTCCTCGCCGGCCTCCAGCATCCGCGCCAGCCAGTAGACCGCCGCGTCGGCGTCGGAGCCGCGCATGCTCTTGATGAAGGCGGAGATGACGTTGTAGTGCTCCTCGCCGCCGTGGTCGTAGAGGAGCGGCGCCCTCTGCAGCGCCATCTCGACGGCGGCCAGGCCGATGGCCCCGTTCTCACCCAATCCGGCAGCCAGTTCCAGGGTGTTGAGCGCCACCCGGGCGTCGCCGTGGGCCATCTCGGCGATGAAGTCGAGGGCCTCGCCGTCGGCGTTCAGCTGCCGGTTGCCGAGCCCCTCGGGGGCGGCCAGCGCCCGCTCGAGGAGGACGCGCAGCTCGGCCGGGGCCAGCGGTTCGAGGACGAAGACCCGCGAGCGCGAGAGCAGCGCCGAATTGATTTCGAAAGAGGGGTTTTCGGTGGTGGCGCCGATCAGGATGACGTCGCCGCGCTCGACCCAGGGGAGGAAGGCATCCTGCTGGGCCTTGTTGAAGCGGTGGATCTCGTCGACGAAGAGCACCGTGCGCCGGCCGTGGAAGCTGCGCTGGTCGCGGGCTTCGGCAAGGATCTCGCGGACCTCCTTGATCCCCTGCAGGACCGCCGAGAAGGAGACGAAGCGGCAGCTGGTGGCGGCGGCGATGACCTGGGCGAGAGTGGTCTTGCCGGTTCCCGGCGGCCCCCAGAAGATCACCGAGGTCACCTGGTCGCTCTCCACCAGGCGGCGCAGCACCTTGCCGGGGCCGAGCAGGTGCTGCTGGCCGACCACCCCGTCGAGGGTGTGCGGGCGCATGCGCTCGGCCAGGGGGGCGGGGGCGCGGTCGGCGGCGGTGGCGGCAAAGAGGTCCATGGCCTTGATGTATAGCACGGCCGGCGCCGGGCGACAACCGGCCACCGGTGGTTAAGTGCCTGAAGAGCGTGGACTTTACCATCCTGCTGTGCTACCGTCGCGAGTCATTCGTCCCAGGAGGTGCGCCGTGAAGGCTGTCGGTATTTTCGTCAAGCGCCACCATCAGGATGCGGTCAAAGTCGCCGGCGAAGTGGCCGGCTGGCTCGCCGCCCATGGCATCGACATCCTTGCCGAGCCGTCCCTGGCCAGCGCCCTGCCGGGAGCGCGCAGCCGCCCGGCGGCGGCGATCCCCGACGCCGCCGACCTGCTGGTCGTCCTTGGCGGCGACGGCACCCTGCTGTCGGTATCGCGCCTGGTCGGCGACCGCAGCACCCCGATCCTCGGCGTCAACCTCGGCAGCCTCGGCTTTCTCACCGAGGTCACCCGCGACGAGGCGATCCCCGTCCTCGAGCGCCTGGCCGCCGGCGAACTCGAAGTCTCCGAGCGGCTGCGCCTCGACGTCGCCATCCGCCGCGCCGATGCCGAAGTCGCCCGCTACCGGGTCCTCAACGACCTGGTCATCAACAAGGGGGCCCTGGCGCGGATCATCGACATGGAGGCGTGGGTCGACGACGCCTACCTGACCACCTTCAAGGCCGACGGCCTGATCGTCGCCACCCCCACCGGCTCCACCGCCTACAACCTCGCCGCCGGCGGGCCGATCATCTCCCCGGCCCTGCACTGCCTGGTGATCTCGCCGATCTGCCCGCACATGCTCACCAACCGCCCGATCATCGTCTCCGACGAGGCGGTCATCCGCATCGAGGTCAAGTCCCATGACGAGGAGGTGGCTCTGACCGCCGACGGACAGATGGGTATGCCGCTGCATGGCGGCGACGTGGTCGAGATCCGCCGCTCGGCCCACCCGACCGTGCTGGTCTTAAGCCCCACCAAGGACTATTTTCAGATCCTGCGCACCAAGCTGAAATGGGGGGAGCGCTAGCCCTCCATGCTCCTCACCCTGTCGATCAGCAACTTCGCCATCATCGACCGCCTCGAAGTGGAGTTCGGCCCGGGCTTCAACGTCCTCACCGGTGAAACCGGCGCCGGCAAGTCGATCGTCATGGACGCCCTCGGCCTGCTCCTCGGCGACCGTGCCGCCCCCGAAGCGATCCGCGCCGGCTTCGAGGAGGCGACGGTCGAGGGACTCTTCGACCTGGCCGCTGTCCCGCAGCTGCGCGAGGCCCTGGCCGAAGCCGGCTTCCCGGCCGGTGACGAGATGGTCATCCGCCGCCTGGTCAGCCGCGGCGGGCGCAGCCGCGCCTACCTCAACGGCAGCCTGGCGACGCTGGCCCAGCTGCAGCCCCTCGCCGAAGAGCTGGTGGCGGTGTGCGGCCAGCACGAGCATCAGGCTCTGCTCGCCCGCGACCGGCACCTGCCGGCGGTCGACCGCTTCGGCGGGCACCTGGCGCTGGTCGATGACTACCGCAACGCCTTTGCGGCCTGGCGGGCCGTCGGTGAGGAACTGGCCCGGCTCAGCGCCGCCGAAGGGGAACGGGCCCGGCGCCTGGACCTGCTGCGCTTCCAGGTCGAGGAGGTCGCCGCGGCGGCGCCCCAGCCGGCCGAGGACGAGGAGCTGGCCGCCGAGCGCCTGCGCCTCCAGCACGCCGGTCGGCTTTCGGCCGGGGCGGGGGGCGCCTACGAGTCCCTCTACGCCGCCGACGGCGCCCTCTGCGAGCGGCTCGGCCGCCTGGCCGGCGAGCTCGAGGGGCTGGCCGCCATCGACCCGGTCCTCGCTCCGCGCGGCGAACAGCTCCGCCAGGCCCTCTACACGCTCGAAGACGCCGCCGCCGAACTGCGCGGCTACCTGGCGGCCGCCGTTTTCGAACCCGGCCGCCTCGACGAGGTCGAAGCGCGCCTGGCCCTGCTTACCGGACTCAAGCGCAAGTACGGGACGACGATTGACGAGGTGCTGGCCTTCGCCGCCCGGGCCGCCGCCGAGCTCGACACTCTCGAGCACGCCGAGGAATCGCGGGCCCGCCTTGAGGGCGAGCTGGCCAACCGGCACGCCGCCCTGCTCGCCGCCGGCGAGCGCCTGGGCGCGGCCCGGCGGGCGGCCGGCGAGCGGCTGGCGGCAGCCATGCAGGCCGAGCTCGCCGACCTGGCCATGGGCGGGGCCCGCTTCGCCGTGCACTTCACCCTCCTGGACGCGCCCGGCCCGGCGGGGCTGGAGCGCGGCGAGTTCCTCCTCGCCCCCAATCGTGGCGAGGCGCTGCTCCCCCTGGCCCGCGTCGCTTCGGGGGGCGAACTGTCGCGCCTGCTGCTGGCTCTCAAGCGCATCGCCCCGCACAGCGCCGCAGTGCCGACGCTGATCTTCGACGAGGTCGACGCCGGCATCGGCGGGGCCACGGCCACCGCGGTGGGAGAGAAGCTGCGCGCGGTCAGCCGCGCCGCCCAGGTGCTGTGTGTCACCCACCTGCCGCAGGTGGCCGCCGGGGCCGACCGCCAGTTCCGGGTCACCAAGCGCGAGGTCGAGGGGCGCACGGTGACCGATGTGGTGCTGCTGACCGGCGAGGAGCGGGTCGAGGAGATGGCCCGCATGCTCGGCGGCGCCCTGGTCACCGCGAGCACCCTGGCCCACGCCCGTGAGCTGATCGCCGCCGCCGGCGGCCGGTCCTGAAGCAAGGAGAACCCTGATGATCCGCAAGGCTACCATCCCCGATGTCCGCGCCATCCACCGCCTGCTCCTCGACTATGCCCGCGGCGGGCTGCTCCTCTCCCGCTCCCTGGCCGAGCTCTACGAGTCCCTGCGCGACTTCTACGTCTACGAGCAGGACGGCCAGGTGATCGGCACCGCGGCCCTCAACATCTGCTGGGAGGACCTTGCCGAGCTCCGCTCCCTGGCCGTCCACCCCGACTACAACGGGCGCGGCGTCGGCCGCGACCTGGTTCTGGCCTGCCTCGCGGAGGCCCGCCTGCTCGGCATCCGCCGGGTCTTCGCCCTGACCTACCAGCAGGCCTTCTTCGAGAAGCTCGGCTTCACCGTCATCGAGAAGTCCCTCCTGCCGCACAAGATCTGGGGGGACTGCATGAAGTGCGCGAAATTCCCCGACTGCGACGAGATCGCCCTCTGCTTCGACCTCCCTCCCGCTCCCTGACCTTCCAGCCCCGGCCCCGCCGGGGTTTTTTGCCGGAGCTGCCGCCGAAGAGACCTTGAGGGCCCACCGGGGGTGTGCTAACATTCACCGGTTGTAAACGCGGCGTCATCCGCCCACTCTCCCGAAAGTGAGACCCGCATGATCGGATCGATCCTCAAGAAGATCGTCGGCAGCAAGAACGAACGCGAGTTGAAGCGGCTGCAGCCGCTGGTCGATAAAATCAACAGCCTCGAAGCCGGCCTGAAAAACCTCGACGACGCGGCCCTGACCGCCAAGACCGCCGAGTTCCGTGCCCGGATCGCCAACGGCGCCACTCTCGACGACCTCCTCCCCGAAGCCTTTGCGGTGGTCCGCGAGGCCGGCCGGCGCGTCCTCGGGATGCGCCACTTCGACGTCCAGCTGATCGGCGGCATGGTTCTGCACGGCGGCAAGATCGCCGAGATGAAGACCGGTGAAGGGAAGACCCTGGTCGCCACCCTGCCGGTCTATCTCAACGCCCTGGCCGGCAAGGGCGTTCACGTCGTCACCGTCAACGATTACCTGGCCCGCCGCGACTCGGAGTGGATGGGGCGCCTCTACCGTTTCCTCGGCATGCGCGTCGGCTGCATCGTCCACGGTCTCACCGATACCGAGCGCCAGGCCGCCTACGGTTCCGACATCACCTACGGCACCAACAACGAGTTCGGCTTCGACTACCTGCGCGACAACATGAAGTTCGCCCTCTCTGACTACGTCCAGCGCGACCTCTCCTTCGCGATCGTCGACGAGGTCGACTCGATCCTCATCGACGAGGCCCGCACCCCGCTGATCATCTCCGGGCCGAGCAGTGTCTCCAGCGACCTCTACTACGCCGCCGACCGCGTCATCCCGCGGCTGGTCAAGGGGGAGGTCAAGGAGGACCGCGAGAGCAGCGGCATCGGCCGGACCATCCGCACCCATAGCGGGGACTTCACCGTCGACGAGAAGTCGCGCAGCGCCACCCTCACCGAGGAGGGGGTCCTCAAGGTCGAGAAGCTGCTCGGCGTTGACAACCTCTACGACCCGCGCCACATGACCATGCTCCACCACGTCAACCAGGCCCTCAAGGCCCACGCCCTTTTCCGCCGCGACGTCGACTACGTGGTCAAGGACGGCGAGGTGATCATCGTCGACGAGTTCACCGGCCGCCTGATGCCCGGGCGGCGCTGGAGCGACGGCCAGCACCAGGCCATCGAGGCCAAGGAAGGGTTGAAGATCGAGCGCGAGAACCAGACCCTGGCGACGATCACCTTCCAGAACTACTTCCGCATGTACGACAAGCTGGCGGGCATGACCGGCACCGCCGACACCGAGGCCCAGGAGTTCAACGAGATCTACAAGCTCGAGGTCATGGTCATCCCCACCAACCGGCCGATGGTGCGCCGCGACCAGGCCGACCTGATCTACAAGACCGAGCAGGAGAAGTTCGCCGCGGTGATCGACGACATCGTCGCCCGCCACGCCACCGGCCAGCCGGTGCTGGTCGGCACCATCTCGATCGAGAAGTCCGAGGAACTCGCCGCCCTGCTCAAGAAGCGCGGCGTGCCGCACAACGTCCTCAACGCCAAGCACCACGAGCGCGAGGCCGAGATCGTCGCCCAGGCCGGCCGCAAGGGAGCGGTGACCATCGCCACCAACATGGCCGGCCGCGGCACCGACATCGTCCTCGGCGGCAACCCCGAGATGCTCGCCCGCCGCGAGGCGGCCGCCGCAGAGGATCCGGAGGCGGCCTACGCCCAGGCCCTCGAGCGCTACCGGGCGCTCTGCGCACAGGAGAAGGAGGAGGTGCTGGCCAGCGGCGGCCTGTACATCCTCGGCACCGAGCGCCACGAGTCGCGGCGCATCGACAACCAGCTGCGCGGCCGCTCCGGGCGCCAGGGCGATCCCGGCGAGAGCCGCTTCTACCTCGGCCTCGACGACGACCTCCTGCGTATCTTCGGCTCGCACCGGGTGGCCTTCATCATGGACAAGCTCAAGATGCCCGAGGGCGAGCCGATCGAGCACGGCATGATCTCCAAGGCGATCGAGAACGCCCAGCGCAAGGTCGAGGCGCACAACTTCGAGATCCGCAAGCACCTGATCGACTACGACGACGTCATGAACAAGCAGCGCGAGGTGATCTACACCCAGCGCAAGGAGGTGCTGGCCGGCGAAAACATCGACGCCACCGTCGCCTCGATCCTCGACGACACCGTCGACGACATGGTCGCCACCTTCTGCCCGGAGAAGACTCCGGCCGGGGAGTGGAACTGGGAGGGGCTCTTCGTCGACTTCGGCGGCCAGTTCAACTTCGCCGCCGACCTGCCGGCCGCCGAGACTCCCGGGCTGACCCCGGCCGGCCTCGGCGAGAACCTGCGCGCCCAGGTGCAGCGCCAGCTCGAAGCCCGCACCGCCGAGTTCGGCGAGGGGCTGATGGAGCACCTGATGAAGGTCCTCCTCCTGCAGACCATCGACGAGCAGTGGAAGGATCACCTGCTCTCCATCGACCATCTCAAGGAGGGGATCGGCATGCGCGCCTACGGGCAGCGCAACCCCAAGGAAGAGTACAAGCGCGAGGCCTACGCCCTCTTCATGCAGATGATGGGGCGGATCCGCCAGGAGGTGGTCGGCAAGCTCTTCCGGGTGCAGCTGGCCCGCGAGGAGGAGGTCGCGCAGATCGAGGAGGAGGAGCGCCGCGAGCGCAACGCCCTGACCCGTGCCGCGGCCCCGCCGGCAGCGGTCAATAGCCCGGCCCGCCGCGATTCCGCCTCCGCCATCGGCCGCAACGATCCCTGCCCCTGCGGGAGCGGGCAGAAGTACAAAAAGTGCTGCGGCAAGTAACGGATGACGAGGACCAGCGATGAGTGACCTGACGACTGACGTGCTTCCCCTGGGATTCCGCTATGCGGCGCGGGCGGCCGGGATCAAGAAGGCCGGCCGGCTGGACCTGGCGCTGATCGTCGCCGACCGCCCGGCGGTCTGTGCCGGGACCTTCACCAGCAACCGGGTGGTGGCGGCCCCGGTGGTGCTCAGCCGCGAACGGATCGCCTCCGGGTGCTGCCAGGCGGTGCTGGTCAACAGCGGCAACGCCAATGCCTGCACCGGGGCGCAGGGGCTGGCCGACGCCCGGCGCTGTACGGCGCTGGCGGCCGGGGCCCTGGGGATTGCCGAAGAGCTGGTGGCGGTCTGCTCCACCGGGGTGATCGGAGTGCCGCTGCCGATGGCCCGTTTCGAGGAGCAGATCGCGCCGTTGGCCGCGGAACTGAGCGCCGAGGGCGCCGAGGCGGTCTCCCGGGCGATCATGACCACCGACGCCTTCGCCAAGACCGCGACCCGCAAGGTCACGATCGGCGGCCGCGAGTGCCGGCTTGCCGGGCTGGCCAAGGGGGCGGGGATGATCCACCCCGACATGGCGACCATGCTGGCCTTCGTCATGACCGACGCCAGCCTCGATGCCGCCCTCGCCGGCGAGCTGCTGCGCCGCGCGGTCAGCCGCACCTTCAACCGCATCACCGTGGACCGCGACACCTCGACCAACGATACCGTCCTGCTGCTGGCCAGCGGGGCCGCCGGCGCGCCGGACCTCGCTGCTGACCAAACGGGCTGCGCGGCTTTCGCCGCTGCCCTCGAGGAGGTGCTCCAGGAGCTGGCCAAGATGATCGTCCGCGACGGCGAAGGAGCGACCAGGCTGGTGCGCATCCAGGTCGACGGCGCACGCAGCGAGGCCGACGCCCTGACCGTGGCGCGCAGCGTCGCCACCTCGGCGCTGGTCAAAACCGCCTTCTTCGGCGCCGACGCCAACTGGGGGCGGATCATCGCCGCCGCCGGCTATGCCGGGGTGGAACTCGATCAGGAGAAGATCGCCATCCGCTTCGACGATGTGCCGATAGTCGCCAACGGGCTGGGGCTGGGCGCGGCCCAGGAAGCCCTGGCCACCGCGGTGCTCAAGCAGCCCGAATACACGGTCACCGTCGACCTCGGGCTCGGCTCCGGCAGCGCCTGGTACTACACATCCGATCTCGGCTACGAGTACGTGCGCATCAACGCCGACTACCGGTCGTAAATTCGCGGCTGTGCGCAAGTTCCCCGCAATGTTGCGGGGAGAGGAGGAAACATGGGTTTCAGGCTGCTGCTGGCCGATGACAGCACCACCATCCAGAAAGTCGTCCAGCTTACTTTCGCCGGCGAGGCCTGCGAGCTGAGCGTGGCCGGTGACGGCAACGAGGCCCTCAGCCTGGCCGAGCAGATCGTCCCCGACGTGGTCCTGGCCGACGTGCACATGCCGGGGAAAAACGGCTACGAATTGTGTGCGGCGCTCAAACAGCATCCACTCCTCAAGGCGGTGCCGGTCCTGCTGCTGGCCGGCTCCTTCGAACCCTTCGACGAGGGGCTGGCGAGGGCCGCCGGAGCGGACGGCTGGATCGAGAAACCCTTCGAATCCCAGGCCCTGATCGACCGCGTTTACCAACTGCTCGGCGAGGCCGTGCCGAAGGCGGAATGCGGCGATGAATTCATCTTCGAAGAGATGGCCGGCAACCTGCCGACCTTCGAGTTCATCGAGGAGGACGCCGTCGCGGTCGTGGCCGCCGGCGCCGAGGAGGAGGACGTCTATCCCCTGGGTGTCGAGGATATTCTCCCCGACGAGCCCTCCTCACTGCCGCCGACGCTTGTCGAAGAAGCCGCACCGCCGGCCCCGGAGCCCCTGGCCGAACCCGCCCCGGCGCCGGCTCTCCCCGCCCCCGTCGCAGCGACGCCGGTCGCCCCGGCTCCGGCCCTCGCCCCGTCCCTGGGCGAGACCGATCTCGAGCGGCTCGTCGAACAGGCCGTGACCCGTGCGGTCGAGCGGGTCCTGGCCGTCACCGCCGAGCGTGTGGTGCGCGAGGTGGTTCCGGAACTGGCCGAGGCGCTGATCCGCGAAGAGCTCAAACAGATCAAGGATTCGGTCGGCTGAAGACCGACACCCATCAAGCAAGGACTGACTGCACATGGAGCCCAAGCTCTCTTCCGGCTACACCCCCCACGACGTCGAACGCAAATGGTACCGGCACTGGGAGGCCAACGGCTATTTCCGCGCCGACGAGCATTCGGCGAAGCCCCCCTACAGCATCGTCATCCCGCCGCCCAACGTCACCGGCGTGCTGCACATGGGCCATGCCCTCAACAACACCCTCCAGGACATCCTCTGCCGCTGGCAGCGCATGCGCGGCTGCGAAGTGCTGTGGATGCCCGGCACCGACCACGCCGGCATCGCCACCCAGAACGTCGTCGAGAAGCAGCTCGCCGCCCTGGGCAGCGACCGCCACGCCGTGGGCCGCGACGGCTTCATCGCCAAGGTCTGGCAGTGGCGCGAGGAGTCCGGCGGGCAGATCATCGAGCAGCTCAAGCGCCTGGGTGCCTCCTGCGATTGGGAGCGCGAGCGCTTCACCATGGACGAAGGGCTCTCC
>CAYQLP010000040.1:0-18508 GCA_964418505.1 uncultured Geobacteraceae bacterium
CAGAGCCGGGGGTCTGGCTGGGTGAAACCGCCCGTGGTCAGGCTGCAGACGGGACCTCCCCGGTCAGCAGTTGTTGCCGTCGTCTCTGCAGGTACCAGATCTCGGCCGCTTCGGCAAAAACCAATAGCAGGACGGCGATGACCGGGCCGGAGAGGGGGAGAGGAAAGAGGCCGAGGAGCGGCCAGCAGGTGACCAGCAGCAGGACCTTGTAGAAGGTGGCCCGGCCGAGGAGTGCCGTCTTGTGCACCTGGGCGAACCAGCCGCGCAGCAGGTGCGCGGCGCCGATCAGCCAGGGGTAGAGGGCGCACAGGGCCAGGGGGGTGACGATGATGGTGCGCAGGGCCGGATCCAGTCCCATCAGTGAACCGAGGATCGCCGCGTTGAGCGGGAAGGCGACGGCCAGGGTGAAAAAGGCCAGGACCAGGCTGACGCGGCGGTTGAAGCGGGCCAGCACCGGGTAGTCGTCGGGGCCGCGGCCGAGGGCCAGGAAGGCCTGCTGCAGGTTGCGCATCGGTCCGGCAAGGAGGAAGACAAAGCCGCGGACCACCCCGAAGGCCGCTAGGGCCAGGGTGCCGTCGGGGAGCCGGCTGATGATGGCGTTGATCAGCAGCGGGATCGCCTGCTGGAGCCCCGAGGAAGTGGCCAGCGGCAGGGAGAAGCGGACGATGGCGGCGAAGTCGTGTTCCTTGGCCCCGTCGTCCGGCAGCTGCCAGACCCGCCAGGCGAACCAGCTGATCAGGACCGTTTCTGTGGCCACGCAGCCGACCAGGGCCACGGCCCCCAGGGCAGGGCCGTCGAAATAGTCGCTGCCCAGCCAGAGGAGGAGGAAGAGTCCGCCGATGCGCACCCCGGTGGCGAAGGAGATCAGCCCGGTACGGCGGGTCTGGCTGACCAGCCCCTGGGCGAAGCTGCGCAGGCCGGTGATGAAGGGGAGGGGGACCATCAGGGCCAGGGCCCGGCGGGCGCCGGCGGCCACCGCTGGAGTCGTGCCGAGCAGATCACGGAGGAACAGGTCGCCGAGGGGGGTGAAGGCGATCACGGCGAGCAGGGCCGAGATGGCCGCTGCCATCAGCGCGATAAAGAGCGCGCAGCTGCAGAGGGAGCGGCGCCCGCGCACCATGGCCAGGGTGATGATGTGGTTCTGGTAGGAGGGGGAGCCGATGAAAATGTGCACCACCATGGCCACCGAGAAGGCCGCCAGGGCGGTGACCGCATCGGCGACCCTGGCCAAAGCGGCGTTGATCACCGAGTGCGAGATGCTCATCATCTGCACGTTGAGGAGCAGGGGGAAAAAGAACCAGCCGACCTCGCGCATGGTCAGCCGGGGAGGAGCACTCATCGCTGTGGACGCTCGCCGAAGATGGCGGTGCCGACCCTGACCAGGGTCGCCCCCTCCTCGATGGCCACGGCAAAGTCGTGGCTCATCCCCATGGAGAGTTCGGCCATGGCCACCCCCGGCAGGGCCAGAGCCTCGATCTCCGCCGCCAGTTCCCGCAGGCGGCGGAAGGAGGGACGGACTTCTTCGGGGTCGGGATTCCAGGGGGGGATGGCCATGAGGCCGCGGACCTCCAGGTGGGGAAGGGCCGCCACCCCGCGCACCAGCTCAGCGAGGCCCTCGGCAGCAATGCCCGCCTTGCTCCCCTCGCCGCCGAGGTTGACCTCGATCAGCACCCCGGCCCGTTGGCCGAGCGCCCCCCACTGGCGGTCGATCTCGCCGGCCAGGGAGAGCCGGTCAACCGAATGGATCAGGGTGACTCTGCCGGCCAGGGCCTTGACCTTGTTGCTCTGCAGGTGGCCGATGAAGTGCCACTCCGCGTCACTGTGGACCTGGTCGGCCTTGGCCAGGAATTCCTGGACGTAGCTCTCCCCGAAGCAGCGCTGCCCGGCGGCGCGGGCCTCCTCGACCCGGGCCGCGGGATGGGTCTTGCTCACCGCGACCAGGCGGACGCCGGCGGGGTCGCGCCCGCATTTTCGGCAGGCGGCGGCGATCTCGGCGCGGATGCGGGCGAGGTTGGCGGCAATCGACATCAGCGGAAGGGGAGCGGGGCGCCCAACTCCTCGAGGGCGGCCAGCACTTCGCAGAGCGGCAGTCCGACCACGCTCGGGTAGCTGCCGGCGATGCGCGGGATCATGAAGGCGCCGCAGCCCTGGATGGCATAGGCGCCGGCCTTGTCGAAGGGTTCGCCGGTGGCCAGGTAGGCGGCGATCTCCTCCTCGCTCAGCGGTTTGAACCAGACCCGGGTGGCGACGGCTCCGCTGAGGGTCCGGCTGCTCTGCCGGTCGTGGACAGCGTAGCCGCTGAGGACCTGGTGGGCGCGCCCGGAGAGGCTGCGCAGCATGGCCGCCGCTTCGTCGGCATCGGCGGGCTTGCCGAGGATCGTGCGGTCGCGCACCACCACGGTGTCGCTGCCGATGAACCAGCGCCCGGCAACTCCGCGGCGGCCGGCGACATCGAGGGCCTTGGCGATGCTCAGGCGGATCACGTGACGGCGGGGGGACTCCCCCTTCGCCACGCTTTCGTCGATCTCGGCCGGGATAGTGCGGATGGCCACGCCGACCTGGGCGAGCAGTTCGCGACGACGAGGTGAGGCCGAAGCGAGGACGATCTGCGGTACGGTCATAGCGGGGTCAGGAGCGGCTGCTCAAGGGGATGACGGCGGCCGGCTCCTGGTGGGTGAGCGTGCCGGGCTGGTGGACGACCGTGCGGTTGCGCCCCTGCTCCTTGGCGCGGTAGAGCGCCAGGTCGGCCGCGGCCAGCAGTTCCTGGATGGTGTGGCCGTCTTCCGGGTAGGTCGCAACGCCCAGGCTGATGCTCATTCGCCCGTGGGGCAGGGCCGCCTCGCCGGGGAACGGCTCGTCCTCGATGGCCTGGCGCAGGCGCTCGGCCAGCGTGTAGCCTTCCGCCTTGCCGGTGGCGGGAAGGAGCAGGCAGAACTCCTCGCCGCCGTAGCGCACCAGCACGTCCATGTCGCGGGCGGCGCGACGCATGGCCGCCGCGGCGGCGCACAGCGCCTTGTCGCCGGCCAGGTGCCCGCACAGATCGTTGTACATTTTGAAGTGGTCGAGGTCGGCCATGATCATGGTAAAGGGGGAGTCCTGACGCTGGCTGCGGCTGCGTTCCTCCTCGAAGCGGGTCTCGAGGAAGCGCCGGTTGTAGACGCCGGTCAGCGGGTCGGTCAGCGACAGATGGACCAGCCGGTCATTGTGCTCGAGGATGGTGCTGCGCTCGATCACCAGGGCGGCCTGGGTGAGGAAGAGTTGGGCCAGGCGGAGATCGCCGGCGGTAAAGCAGGCGTCCTCGCGCCTGTCGGCCAGGTTGATGACCCCGAGCAGGCGGCCGGCGTCGTAAAAGGGGAGGCTGATGAAGGACTTGGTGCGAAAGCGCGGGCGGTTGAGGGTCGCGGTGCGCGTATCGCGCTCGATATCGCTGACCAGCAGCGGTTCGCCGCTGCTGGCCACCCGGCCGGCGATCCCCTGGCCGAAGGGGACCGACATCGAGCGGGCCAGTGGGGCACTCATGCGCTTGGCCGCGGCGATGTGCAGCGAAGCGGTCTTCTCGTCGTAGAGCATCAGGGAGCCGCTGGTCGCCTCGGTCAGTTCGGCGACCATGTCGAGCAGCCCGCGGAGCATCTCGTCGCGTCCGCCGGCCTGGGCCAGGCTGCTGACCATGGCCAGGATGCGGGTGGTCCCCTGCTGCTCGCGGTCGAGGGAGTCCTGGCGCTGGAAATCGAGGAGCCGTGCGGTGAGATGGCAGGCGAGCAGGTCGATCAGCATCCGCTCAGCGTTGCCGGGGAGGGCATCGAGGATCACCAGCACGCCGATCAGGCTCTCCCCCTGCTGCAGCGGGAAGACCAGTGCCCGCTCCCCCTGCAGGCCGGGAAGGAAGCGCGCGAGCATTTCGCCGCTCATTTGCAGGGGGACCGCGTCGGGGCGGGCACAGAGTTCGAAGAGCCGCCGGTCACCGACGCTGAAGCTGTCGGACTCTCCGCCGGGGTGGAGCGCCCGCCCGCCGTCGTCACGCCAGACAAAGACCACCCGGGCCAGTTCGAAGATGACCAGCAGGGCGTCGCTGACCAGGTCCAGGGCCTCACTGGTCGTGGTACAGCCGCCCAGGCCGCGCACCACGTCGCGGGTCGCCGCCAGGCGATCGGTGGCCGGCGGCTGGGCGGGGCGGATGGCCTGCATGGAGCAGAAAGGCTGCAGGAGGCTGCTGACTTGTGCAGCGAACTGGCGTGCTTCGTCGGAGCTCAAAGCCGGAAGCAGGGGACTGCCGAGGGGGATCGGGGCACTCGGCCGGGCCAGCCGGTCGCGCACCCCGCCGGCCAGCAGGCAGGCCGGCTGCCCCTTGGCCTCGGCCAGGGGAAGGGCGAAACCGAGCAGCCCGTGGCTGCAGGTCGCGACCTGCGGGGAGTCTTCGCTGATGGCCCGCCCGATCAGCGCGGCCCACTCCTCCCGGCACTGGCGGCCGCAGGACGACTCTCCGCTGCCTTGGCGGGAAATCGATTCGATCAGCCGCGGCAGCTCGTCACGGTCCTCAGCCTCGCGGTAAAGGGCAAAGCGAAAAGGAGTGACCAAGCGGTGGCGATGGAGCAGGGCGTGCAGTTCGCGCAGGTCGAAGAGGCTCGATTTGTTGGTGAAAGCCATGAATGTCTCCCCCTGACCAGTTAAAGCATAGCGCCGCGGCCCGGATGGTCAAGCCGGCCTGCGGGCAATTGACCGCCCATTGTGACGGATAAGCGCTGCTGATTCAACGACAAACGGCGGGTATCGCCGTCGGCCGCTGGCGCTCTTCTCAACCGGGAGGGAGAATCTGCCGCTGCCAGCTCTCCAAGTCGACGAGAGCCCGCTCGGCCAGGCTCAGGCGGCGGTCGCGGCGCTTGCGCAGGCGTGTGTCGAGAGGCGGGAAAAGGCCGTAATTGACGTTCATTGGCTGGAAGTCTCGGGCCGGGGCGGTCGCCAGGTGGGTGAGCAGGGCGCCCAGGGCCGTGGTCGGCGGTGGCGGCGGCATCTCGCCGCCCAGATGGTATCCGGCGGCGAAGAGCCCGGCGAGGAAGCCGCAGGCCGCCGATTCGACGTAGCCCTCCACCCCGGTGATCTGCCCGGCGAAGAAGAGCCGTGGTGCGCCGCGCAGCTGCAGGGTGGGGGTCAGGCAGGCCGGGGCATTGAGGAAGGTGTTGCGGTGCATGCTCCCCAGGCGGGCGAAGCGGACCTTCTCGAGGCCCGGCAGGGTGCGGAAGATACGGCGCTGCTCGGGGTAGGTGAGCTTGGTCTGGAAGCCGACCAGGTTGTAGAGGGTGGCGTGGCGGTCGTCCTGGCGCAGCTGGATGACGGCGAAGGGTTCCCGACCGGTGCGCGGGTCGGGGAGGCCCACCGGTTTCATCGGTCCGTAGGCCAGGGTCAGCGGCCCGCGGGCGGCCAGTTCCTCGATGGGCAGGCAGCCCTCGAAGTGGATGGCCTTTTCAAAATCCCGCGGGGCGACCTTCTCCGCGGCCAGCAGGGCGGCGACGAAGGCCTCGTACTGCTCCCGGTCGAGGGGGCAGTTGAGGTAGTCATCCCCCCCCTTGCCGTAGCGCGAGGCGCGGAAGACGATCGACTGGTCGATGGAGTCGGCCTCGACGATCGGCGCGATGGCGTCGTAGAAGTAGAGGTGCTCGCTGCCGGTCAGGGCGGCGAGCCGTGCGGCCAGGGGATCGGAGGTCAGCGGTCCGCTGGCGATGATCAGCGGGGCGCCCTCGGGGATCTCGACGATTTCCTCGCGGCGCAGGGTGATCAGCGGGTGGTTCTCGATGGCGGCGGTGAGGTGCCCGGCGAAGCCTCCCCGGTCGACGGCCAGGGCCCCGCCGGCGGGGACCGCGTGGGCATCGGCGGCGCTCATGAAAAGGCTGCCAAGGCGGCGCAGCTCCTCTTTGAGGAGTCCGACGGCGTTGGTCAGCGCCGCGCCGCGCAGGGAGTTGGAGCAGACCAGTTCGCCGAGGAGATCGCTCTCGTGGGCCGGGGTCATGCGCCGGGGGCGCATCTCGTGGAGGATCACGGGGATCCCCCGGGCGGCCAGCTGCCAGGCCGCTTCGCAGCCGGCCAGGCCGCCGCCGACGACGCTGATGGGAAGGGGTGTCGGCACGGCAGCCCGCCTAGATCTTGATGTCGTCCAGGTCGTCTTTGACCCCGGCCGCCGCGGCTTTGACAGCTTTGCCCCGCTTGGCCTTCGCGGCCATCTCCACGGTGGGCTTCTCCACTGCCGGGAGGGTGCTCCAGCCGCATTCCGCCTGCGGACACTTGCGGAAGCTGCCGTCGCGCTTGGTGGTCTTGGCGACGGTCACCGGGTGGGCGCACTTGGGGCAGGGCTCGGCCACCGGCTGGTCCCAGACCGCGTACTTGCACTGCGGGTAGCGGTTGCAGGAGTAGAAGATCTTGCCGTAACGGGACTTCTTCTCGGTCAGTTCGCCGCTGCCGCAGGCCGGGCAGCTGACCCCGGTCCCCTTCGGCTTGACCAGCGGCTGGATATTCTTGCAGGCCGGGTAGGCCGAACAGGCCAGGTATTTGCCGAAGCGCCCGTCCTTGATCAGCATCGGCGCCTGGCACTTGTCGCACGTCTCTTCGGAGAAGACCGGCTCGGCCGGGGCCTCATCACCTTCCCTGACCAGCGGCCGGGTGTATTTGCACCCCTCCTTGAAGCCGGTGCAGGCGATGAACTTGCCGCGCCTGCCAAGTTTGATGGCCAGCGCTTTGCCGCATTCCGGGCACTTTTCGTCGAGAGCCTCGGTGGTGGCTTCCCCCTGGGCGACTTCGACCATCTTCTGATCGATGCGTTCCTTGAAGGGGCGCCAGAATTCGCCGAGGAGCTCCTTCCACTGCTTTTCGCCGCGGGAGACCTGGTCGAGCTCCTCTTCGAGCCCGGCGGTAAAATGGTAATCGACGTAGCGCTCGAAGTGGCTGGTCAAATGGTCGCTGACCACCATGCCGATGTCCTCGGGGACGAAGCGCTTCTTGTCGAGGAGGGCGTATTTGCGCTGGACCAGGGTGTTGAGGATGCTGGCATAGGTCGAGGGCCGGCCGATGCCGTACTCCTCGAGGGTTTTGACCAGCGAGGCCTCGGTGTAGCGCGGCGGCGGCTGGGTGAAGTGCTGCCCGGCAAGCAGTTCGCGCAGGCTCAGCGGCTCGTCGGCGGTCAGCGGCGGCAGCTTCCCCTCCTGTTCATCGCCGTCGTCGTCGGTCCCCTCGATGTAGAGCTTCATGAAGCCGTCGAAGCGCAGGATGCTGCCGGTGGCGCGGAAGAGCCCACCCGGGGCGGCCTCGATGTCGACACTGGTCTGGTCGAGGAGCGCCTCCTTCATCTGGCTGGCCACGGTGCGCTTCCAGATCAGTTCGTAAAGTTTGAACAGATCGGGGGTCAGAAAGGCTTTGACCTCGGCCGGGGTGCGGGTCAGGGCGGACAGCCTCGTGGGCTTCCTGGGCGTTTTTCGCCTTGTTCTTGAAGTGGCGGGGCTTGTCCAGGGCGTAGGGCGCGCCGAAGCGGTCGAGGATCAGCTCGCGGGCCTCGGCCAGGGCCTGGTTCGACAGGTTGACGCTGTCGGTACGCATGTAGGTGATCAGGCCGACCGTCCCCTCCTTGCCGATGGCCACCCCTTCGTAAAGCTTCTGCGCCGTGGACATGGTCTTCTTGGCCGAGAAGCCGAGCTTGCGCGCCGCCTCCTGTTGCAGGGTCGAGGTGGTGAAGGGCGGCGCCGGGAAGCGTTTCTTCTCGCTTGGCCTGATCTCCGCCACCCGCCAGGCGGCGGAGGCGAAGTGCTCCTTGAGGGCCAGAGCCGCCTGCTCATCGGCAATCGCGAACTTGTCGAGCTTTTTGCCGTCGAGTTCGATCAGGGCGGCGGTCAGGGCGCCGCCGGCGGCGGTGGTCAGGCGGGCCTCCAGGGTCCAGTACTCCTGGCTGACGAAGGCGGCGATCTCCTTCTCACGTTCGCAGATCAGACGCAGGGCCACCGATTGGACGCGGCCGGCGGAGAGCCCGTAGCGGATCTTCTTCCACAGGTAGGGGGAGAGATTGAAGCCGACCAGGTAGTCGAGGATCGAGCGGGCCTGCTGGGCATCGACCAGCTCCTGGGCGACCTGGCGCGGGTGGGCTACCGCCTGGAGGATGGCGTTTTTGGTGATCTCGTGGAAGACCACCCGCTCCACCGGGATCTCCTTCTTGCCGCGGTCGAGACCGAGGGCCGCCAGCAGGTGCCAGGCGATCGCCTCCCCTTCGCGGTCGGGGTCGGTGGCCAGCAGCAGGCGGTCACTCTCCTTGAGCGCCTGGCGGATCGCCTCGATATGGCGTTTGCTCTCGGGGAGAACCGTGTAGCGGGGGGCGAAGTCGTGGGCGACGTCCACCGAGCCCTGTTTGCTGGGCAGGGCCCGGACGTGGCCGTAGGACGCCAGGACCTTGTAGCCGGGGCCGAGAAACTTCTCGATGGTTTTGGCCTTGGCGGGGGATTCGACGATAACGAGGGCGTGGGGCATAGGATTCCGCCGCTGGGGAGTGACGCGGCGCCAGCACGCCGGCGAGTTCAGTTGAGGAGGAGCGACCAGTCATCCTCGAGGAGACAGTCGAACTCCTGGCGCCACTGCTGCTGGCTGCGGGCGAAGAGGGCGAGGATGGCGACGGTACGGATCTCCTTCAGGGAGATTTCCTCGTCGGCCATCTGCACCGACTTGTCGACGATCTCCTCGAAGAGTTCGCTGTCGAGGATGCCGGCGCTGCGCAGGCGGACCAGGAAGCCCCTGGCCTCGGGGGCCAGGTAGCGTTGTTCTTCGGGGGAGAAGACCCGGTGGCTGGTGACCGGAGCGGCCAGCTCCTGGGTCTGCGCCGGCCGCAGGGTCTGGTGCTCCATCCAGTTGAAGGCAGCGTCGATCTCTTCGGCGGAGAAGCCGATGGCCAGCAGTTCCTCGACCAGTTCGCGCTCCGAAGCGCTGTCCTGTTCCTCGAGGAAATACTGGGCCAGCAGGGTGACGATGGCCAGAACGCGTTCTCTCAAGCGGGCTCCCGGTGCTCAGCATGATCCTTGAAGAGAGCGGACGAAACGCGCACCCGGCAGCTGTTCGACCACCCCCTGGAGTTCCAGGTGCAGCAACGTAGCGGAAAGCTCCCCGGCCGTCAACCCCAATTCCCCGGCCAGTTCGTCGCTGTGGCGCGGTGTTGCGCAGAGGGCCTGCCAGACGGCCAGCTCCCGGCCGGCGAGGAACAGGGGGGGCTGCACCGGCACGGGCTGTCCCGTCCGTGTCAGGCGCTCCGGGGCGAGTACGGCGAGGAGGTCGGCGCTCTCGGTGACCGGGTGGGCGCCCTCCTTGATCAGGCGGTTGACCCCGGCGCTGGTCGGCCGGTCGATGCTGCCGGGGACGGCGAAGACCTCGCGCCCCTGTTCGAGGGCGAACTCGGCGGTCAGCAGCGAGCCGCTGCCGGCGGCGGCCTCGACCACCAGCGTCCCCCGGCACAGTCCGCTGATGATCCGGTTGCGCCCCGGGAAATGCCCGGCCAGCGGGTCACTCCCCGGCAGGTATTCGCTGAGCAGGGTGCCGGTCTCGGCAATCTGCTCATAGAGCCTGGCGTTTTCGGGGGGATAGATACGGTCGATGCCGCAGCCGAGGACGGCGACGGTCTGCCCGCCCCCTGCCAGGGCGCCGCGATGGGCGGCGGCGTCGATGCCGCGGGCCAGCCCGCTGACGATCGTCAGCCCCTGGCCGGCCATGTCGCGGGCGAAATTTTCCGCGGCCTGGCGACCTGTCAGGGTGGGCCTGCGACTGCCGACAATCGCCAGGCCGGCGGCCAGATCGCGGCGCCCGCGTCCGTAGAGGAGGGCCGGCGGGTCGGCGATGGTTTTGAGCAGGGGGGGGTAATCCGCGTCCCAGAAGGTCATCAGCCAGGCCTGGCGGTCGGCGAGGATTCCCAGCAGGGGGGGGAGGCGCGGGTCGGCCTCGGGCGGAACGGCCCCGGCCAGTTCGGCGCGCAGGCCGGGGATCCCGCCCCAGCGGCGCGGGGCGGCGAGAGCGGCCTGCGGTGATTTGAAGTGATCGATCAGGCTGATGAGGCCGAGGCGACCGAGCCCCGACGTGAGCTGCAGGCGCAGCCAGGCGGCAGGATGGTGCATTTCCCCTCCAATGGGCAGCGGCCACGCGGCCGCCGCAACAGATCACAAGACAGACAGTGCATGCCGGCGGGAAACTCCCGCCGGGGACTTCATTGCGGCTTGGTGGTGAAGCGGTCGCCGCGGTAGATCGGCATGTTTTTCACATCGAGGATCAGGGCCGCGGCGGTGTGCTCCCGGGTATCGATGATCATCGCCTGGCCGAGGACCAGGTCGGGGAGTTCCAACCCCTCGGACTGCGGCCGCCGCTCGATGCCCAGGGCCGACTCGCTGAGGTCGCGGCTGCGCAAGAGGGTCAGTTCGTTGCCGACCACCAGCCCCTCGGCCGAACCCTGGTCGACATGCACCACGTCCAGTTGGCTGAGGGTGATCCTGCCGTTGTCGGCGGCGATGATGTAGCCCTCGACACTCTGGCTGGCCGGCTTGCGGGCGATGTAGTCCGGAACCCTGACGTAGGGTCGCACGCGGGAGCCGCGCTGGATTTCGCGGACCGACTCCCGGATGGTGGCGACGGCCACCGAGGGGGTGGTGGAGGTGATCTCGGCGAAGCCCAGGTAGTTGATCTGGTAGCCGAGCAGCTGCTTGCCGACCGGGTGGCGGACTTCGGCGCCGACTTCGATGAGGGCGAAGCGCTGACCCGGCTTGACCGTCTTGAGGTCGTACATGTCGAGGAAGACGGTGTCCCCTTCGGCAAGGAGGATGCGGTTTTCGGTGGTGTCGATCAGCATGCCCAGGTAATCGAGCTGGCCGAGGTCGATGAAGCTGCGGGCGCCGCCGTAGATGCCGGTCAGGCGCGGCGTCGGCACGAGAGTGGGAGCGGGGGGCTGGACGGGAGCGGGCTCTGCGGCGGGTGCCGGAGCGGCAGGAGGCTCGGTGGCCGCTACCGGCTGCCTGCCGTCAACCAGTTCGATGCGGTCGGCGTAGATGCGCAGCTTCTGCCCGGGGTAAATAAGGTGCGGGTTCTTGATCGACGGGTTGTTGGCCCAGACCCGGGGCCACAGGTGGGGGTTCTTGATGAAGCGCTTGGAGATCGCCCAGAGGGTGTCCCCTTTGCGCACGGTGTAGAGGGTCGGTTCAGCCGCCAGGGCCAACGAACAGGGCCAGGCCAGAAAAACGGCCAGCAGCAGGATCCTCACGGTCTTCATTGATGCCCCCTTCGTCTCGGCCAGGATGGCCATTAACACCATAACCAGTAAAAAATAGAGGCTTTTTGAACGACTGTCAAGGCTTTGCGCCCCTCCCCGCGAACAGGGGATTTCCGCGGGGAGACGGATCGGGTATGCTGGCGAAAATTTCATCGACAGGAGTACCCTGTGACGCTTCCCGAGCTGCTGGCCCCGGCCGGCAACCTGGAAAAACTCGAGACCGCCTTGGACTACGGTGCCGATGCGGTCTACCTGGGCCTCGAGCGCTTCAGCCTGCGCGCCCGCTCCGGCTGCCTGGGCCGCGGCGAACTCGAGCGGGCCTGCGAGCTTGTCCAGCGTCGCGGCCGGCGACTCTACCTGACCCTCAACGCCTTTCTCCACCCCGGGGAGGAGGCGGATTTCCGCGCCCTGGTCAAGGAGCTGCGCCCGCTTCCGGTGGATGCCTATATCGTCGCCGATCCCGGCGCCCTGGCGATGATTCGCGACCTCGACCCCGGTCGCCCCCTCCACTTGTCGACCCAGGCCAACGTCACCAATGCCGCCGCCGCCCGCTTCTGGCAGGGGCAGGGGGTGACACGCCTGAACCTGGCCCGCGAGCTGAGCCTCGAGGAGATCATTGCCATCCGCTCGGCCTGTACGGTCGAACTGGAGACCTTCGTGCACGGGGCGCTGTGCGTCGCCTACTCGGGGCGCTGCCTGATGTCGGCGGCGCTGACCGGGCGCAGCGCCAACCGCGGCGAGTGCGCCCAATCCTGCCGCTGGAACTATGCGCTCCAGGAGGAGACCCGCCCTGGCGAGTTCTACCCGGTGGAGGAGGACGGGCGCGGCACCTACCTCTTCAACAGCCGCGACCTGTGCCTGGTCGGGCACCTGCCGGCCCTGATCGGGGCCGGGGTGAGCAGCCTGAAGATCGAGGGGCGGATGAAGAGCCGCTACTACGTGGCGGCGGTGACCCGGGTCTACCGGGCGGCCCTCGATGCCTGGCGCGCCGATCCGGCGGGCTGGAGCGTCGACCCCCTGTGGCTGAGTGAACTGGAGACGGTCAGCCATCGCCCCTACGACACCGGCCTGCTCTTCGGCCGGGAGGCCCAGGTTCATGCGGCGGATACGCGCTATCGGCAGAGCCGCCAGTTCATCGGCGTGGTCCTTGACGACGGCGGCCCGCAGGGCTGGCTGGTGGAGGGGCGCAATCGTTTCGCGGTCGGCGAGGAAATCGAGCTGCTCGGTCCGGGTCTGCGCCAGAACTCCTTCGTCCTGGCCGGGGCCCGCAACCTCGATGGCGGCCCGGTTGCGGTCATCCAGCCCAACGCCCGCGTACGGCTCGATCTCCCCGCGGGGAGTCGGGCCGGCGACCTGTTGCGCAAGGCTCTCTGAGCCGAACTCATCAGTGCAGAAAGGACTCATTATGACAGTACCCTATCAACGCCGCACGGTCTTCGCCGGGCGGGTCCTCGATGTCGGCGAGGAAGTGCACACCCTCCCCAACGGGCGGGTCTCCACCTTCGAGGTGATCCGCCACCCCGGCGGGGCGGCGGTCCTGCCGGTCTTCGCCGACGGCCGGGTGCTGCTGATCCGCCAGTACCGTCCGGCGCTGGGGGTCATGCTCTGGGAGGTCCCCGCCGGCCGGCTCGAGCCGGGGGAAAGTGCCGAGGAGTGCGTGCACCGGGAATTGGAGGAAGAAGCGGGATTGCGGGCGGGGCGGCTGGTGCCGCTGGGGGGGCTGTGGAGCTCGGCGGGCTTCTGCGACGAGTACATCGCCCTCTTCGCCGCCTACGACCTGACCTCGGTCTCTGCCGCTCCCGAGCCGGACGAGATCATCGAGCCGGTCCTGATGCCCCTTGAGGAAGCCCTCGGCCTGCTGCGCCGGGGGGAGCTCTGCGACGCCAAGACCCAGTTGGCCCTGCTGCGCCACGCCTGGGAAGCGGGGCAGCCATGAGGGCCCTCCCCGACCGCTACCTGTCGCCGCTCCACCTCCCCTTCAACCGGACCTGCCTGGACGGCCGTTTCGACCTCCACGCCCCCGATGGCGATCCGGGCGGCGACGGGGTGTGGCTGGCGCTGCAGGGGAGTGAGCTGCTGCTCGCCGGGCACCGGGACCAACCCACTCTGCCGGATGGAGACTGTGGCTGGCGGGAGGGGCTGTACCTGGGGCGCTGGGACGGCCGGCCCTGCCGCCTGGTCCGGGTGCCGCGCGAGACGCCGCTCCCCGCCGGCCTGCGCGGCGAGAACCTGGCCGCCGCCGAACCGGGGCTGCCGATCGAACTGCTGTCGCTAGGGGGGGTGGCGCGGATGATCCTGCATTGGGAGCGTCACAGCCGCTGCTGTCCGACCTGCGGCCAGCAGCTGGAGCGTCTGCCAGGGGAGTGGGGGAAGCACTGCGCCCCCTGCGCGGTCCACCTCTACCCGCAGATCGCCCCCTGCGCCATCGTCCTGGTCCGCCGTCCCGGCCAGGTCCTGCTGACCCGCAAGCCGGAGTGGGCGCCCAACCGCTACAGCCTGGTGGCGGGCTTCGTCGAGTTCGGCGAGGGGCTGGAGGAGGCTGCGGCGCGGGAAGTGCGCGAGGAGACCGGGGTGGAGGTGGAGAATGTGCGCTACCTGGGGAGCCAGTGCTGGCCTTTCCCCAGCCAGCTGATGTGCGGCTTCGTCGCCGATTACGCGGGAGGGGAGGTGGCGGTCGACACCCGGGAGCTGGCCGACGCCCGCTGGTTCGATCTCGATGATCTCCCCGCACTCCCGCCGAAACGAAGTATCGCCCGCTATATCCTCGACACCCAGTTAAATCTCCCCTAGCGGCTGCTCCAGCGCCCGGGCCACCGCCGGGTGGACGACGGCGCCGGCGTGGACGTTGAGCCCGGCGCGCAGCTCGGGATGGGCAAAGGCGGCGGCCAGCCCGCCGCCGGCCAGGCGGCGCAGGTAGGGGAGGGTGGCGTTGGTCAGGGCGAAGGTGCTGGTGCGGCTGACCGCCCCGGGCATATTCGGCACTCCGTAATGCAGCACCCCGCACTCCCGGTGAACCGGCACCTCGTGGCTGGTCACCCGGCTGGTGGCCACGCAGCCCCCCTGGTCGATGGCCACATCGACGATCACGCTCCCCTCGCTCATCTGCGCCACCAGTTCCCGTGGCACCAGCTGCGGGGCGCGGTCGCCGGCCACCAGCACGGCGCCGATCAGCAGGTCGGCTCGCGGCACCTCCTCCTCGATGACCTGGCTGTTGGCGGCCAGGGTGTGGATGCGATTGCCGTAGTGATCGTCGAGGGCCGCCAGGCGTGACGGGTCGATATCAATGACGGTGACGTCGGCGCCCATGCCGACGGCGATGCGCAGGGCGTTGCTCCCCACCGAGCCGGCGCCGAGGATCACCACCCGCCCCGGGCGCACCCCCGGGGCCCCGCCGAGCAGCACCCCTCTCCCCCCCTGTTCCTTCTGCAGCCAGTGGGCGCCGACCTGCGGCGCCAGGCGTCCGGCGATCTCGCTCATCGGCAGGAGCAGCGGCAAACTGCCGTCGGCCTTGCTGACCGTCTCGTAGGCGATCGCCGTGCAGCCGCTGGCCAGCAGGGCTTCGGCCTGGCGGGGGTCGGGGGCCAGGTGCAGGTAGGTGAAGAGCAGCTGCGCCGGGCGCAGCTGCGGGTACTCGGCCGGCAGCGGTTCCTTGACCTTGACCACCAGCTCCGCTGTAGCGTAGAGCTCCGCCGGGTCATCGACCAGGGTGGCCCCGGCCTGGCGGTAGAGGGCGTCGTCCAGCCCGCTGCCGCACCCCGCCCCGCTCTGGACCAGCACGCGGTGCCCGTCCTCGACCAGGCTGCGGGCGCCTGCCGGGGTCAGGGCGACGCGGTGCTCCTGGAGCTTGATCTCGCGGGGGACGCCGACGATCATGGCGCCGGGCTCAGGGTGGCGACGGCGATCTCCGGCGGATCGAGGAGCACCTTCTTGACCGAGCACTGGTCGACGGCGCGGACGATCGCCCCGCGGTATTTCTCCGGGAAGCCGGCGGGGAGCTGCAGGCTGATGTCGATGCGCTCGAGGCGGCGGCTCTCCGGGTTGCGGGTCAGCTCGACGGCGACCTCCAGCCCCTCGGTCGAGAGCTGACGCTCCTGGCAGAAGCGCAGGGCGTAGAAGCCGGCGCAGGTCCCGATCGAGGTGATGAAGAGATCGTAGGGGGCGGGAGCCGCTCCGCCGCCGCCGTGTTCGACGGGCTGGTCGGTGAGGATCTCGAAGCCCTTGTAGCGGGCGGCGACGGCGACGCCGCCGGGGAAGGTGACGATCATGCTCATGGGCGGCTCCTCTTCGGGGTGGCGGTTGGTGTCAGGCCGGGGCGCCGAGACGGACCAGCCGGTAGGCGCGCTGGCCCAGGCCGATCTTCTCGGCATGGGCGAGGGTGATCTCCCAGTCGATCTCCGGGTGGACGCCGCGGAATTTGTCGCCCCCCGGCTCGTGGCCGTGGTGCATGGCGGTGTCGGGGAGGCCGCGGGCCTGGATGACCAGGTCGGCACAGGCCTGGTCGAGGGCCACCGGGTCGGTGCCGGCGAGAATCCCCAGGTCGGGGACGATCGGCGCGTCGGAGTAGCCGTAGCAGTCGCAGGCCGGCGAGACCTGGGTGACGAAGTTGACGAAGAGCATTTTGCCGGCCTTGCCGCTGACCGCCCCGAGGGCGTACTCGGCCATCTTCTTCATGACCAGCGGCGCCTCTTCGTTCCACTGGATGCGGATCGCCTGCGGATCGCAGATGGTGATGCAGCGGCCGCAGCCGACGCAGCGCGCCGCATCGATGACCGCCTGCCCGGTGGCCAGGTCGATGGCCTCGTGGGCGCAGGCCTTCAGGCAGGCGCCGCAGGCGGTGCAGTGCCTGGCCGAGACCCGCGGGGCGACGTTGGAGTGCTGCTCGAGCTTGCCGGTGCGGCTCGAACAGCCCATGCCGAGGTTCTTCAGGGCGCCGCCGAAACCGGTCAGCTCGTGGCACTTGAAGTGGCTCAGGACCACCAGAGTGTCGGCCTCGAGGATCTCCAGGCCGATGTCGACCGAGGTGAGGATCTCCCCGGGGACCGGCACCCGCCGCGCCGAGTGGCCGCGCAACCCGTCGCACATGATCAGCGGGGCATTGACCACCGCGTAGGCGAAGCCGTGCTCGATGGCGCAGGTCAGCGCCGAGACCGCCTCCTTGCGCTCCCCCGGGTAGAGGGTGCTCGAATCGGTCAAAAAGGGCTTGCCGCCCAGGGCGCGGATGGCATCGACGGTGCGGCGCACGAAGGTCGGGCGGATGTAGGCGTGCCCGCCGCGTTCGCCGAAGTGGAGCTTGACCGCCGCCAGGTCGCCGGCGGCGATCACCCGGCCGAGGCCGGCCTCGGCGAGGAGGCGGGCGAGCTTGTCGTGGAGGTTCTCCCGCGGGCTGGTGCGCAGGTCGATGTGGTAGACGGGCGCGGACATGCGGCCTCCCGGTGGGTTGGTGTTACTTGGCGGTGGTCGGCTCGCTGCCCAGCGGGCCGTAGGACTCGACCCTGCCGTCGACCAGGCGCACGTAGTAGCGCTGCCAGAAGCGGTTGGGCGGGTTGTACCAGAAGTGCTCGACGTTGCCGGAACCGGCAGCGTCGGTGGGTTTGCCGAGCTGCATGAGGACATCGGCCTTGGTCATGCCGGTGCTGACGTTCTGGATCGGCAGCCACGGGGCACAGCCGGCGAGCAGGGCCAGGGCGGCCAGGGTGATCATCATCTTACGCATGGGAGTTAGTCCTCTCGGGGTGACGGGGTGAGCAGCGGCGCTCCGGCGTGGCCGGCGCGGTACAGGTAAACGGTCCGGGTGGGGTAGGCGAACTCGAGCCCCAGCCCTTCGACGATCTCCATGATCTTCAGGCAGATGTCCTCGCGGGCATCGAGGTATTCCTGCCAGGCGGTGGTCCGGGTGAAGCAGTAGACCGTGATGTCGAGGGATGACGCCCCGAAGTCGGTGAAGTTGACCAGGGAGACTTCCTGGTCAACGGCCGGATGGTCGGCTAGCATGGCCCTGATCCTGCTGACCACTTCACGCATCTGCCCGGGAGTGGTCGCATAGGTGATGCCGACTGTCATCTTGACCCGCCGCTTCTGCATGCGGCTGAAGTTGTCGACGGCCATATTGGCGATAACGTTGTTGGGGACCGATACGAGGGTCTTGCTGAAAGTACGGATCTTGGTGGAGCGGAAACCGACCTCTTCGACCGTCCCCTCCATCTCGCCGGCCTGCACCCAGTCGCCGACCTTGAAGGGCCGGTCGAAGATGATCATCAGCGAGCCGAAGACATTCGAGAGGGTGTCTTTGGCGGCAAGGGCGAAGGCGAGCCCGCCGATGCCCAGCGAGGCGAGCAGTCCGGTGATCGGGTAGCCGAAGCTTTGCACCACCATCAGTGCCGTCAGGATGATGACGAGGAAGCGCAGGGTCTTGCGCAGCAGCGGCGCCAGTTGGTCGGCCATCGCCGACTCCGAGCGGATGGCCCAATCGCTCAGGTAACGATCGATCAGAGAGGTCAGGTTGAAAAGGAACCAGCCGCCGGTGGCGATGACCATGGCCTTGAGGAGGGAGACCGCCGCCCCGTGCAGGTCATAAGGGGTGGCCGGGAGTTGCAGGATGATGACGGCGATGAAGAGGCCGCCGACAACGATCAGCGCTTCGCACGGCCGACGGGCGCAGTCCAGCAGGCGGTCATCGAGTTCGCTCTTTGAGCGGGCGGTCAAAGGGACCAGGACGTGACAGTAGATGAAGTCGAGAAGCAGCTTGAGGAGATAGGCGGCGGCCACCGTGGCCAGCGCGGCGACGGGTCGTCCGAGGGTGACTCCAAGTATCGTTATCTGTGCCGCAGTTCCAGCTTCGTCCACGTGCCGCTCCCTGTGCCGAGGTAGCTCTCAACCTAGCAGAAACGTTCTAATGATTCAACCCGGCCGGGCGAACAGGAGCAATCGGTTTCCCGACTGTGCTATGATGAGCGAATTATCAGGAGGTGTCCCATGACCTGCCGTGTCCATGACAGTTTCGCTTCTCGCCGTACCCTGGCCGCCGCCGGCCGCGACTACGATTACTTCGCCCTGGCCGCCCTGGCCGAAAACGGGCACCCCGGCGTCGAGCGCCTGCCGGTGACGCTGAAGATCCTGCTCGAGAACCTGCTGCGCGGCGAGGATGGCGGCAGCGTCACCCGCGCCGACATCCTTGCCGTCCTCGACTGGCTCAAGGTGCGGCGCTCCGACCATGAGATCGCCTTCCGCCCGGCCCGGGTGCTGATG
>CAYQLP010000041.1:0-15158 GCA_964418505.1 uncultured Geobacteraceae bacterium
CCTCTCGGGCGATTTGGGCGATGCGGTTGGGGGAAATTTTACCGGTGCCGAAGGTGTTGATCATCACCGAGACCGGCTCGGCGACGCCGATGGCGTAGGCCACCTGGACCTCGCACTTGGCAGCGAGCCCGGCGGCGACGATGTTCTTGGCCACGTAGCGCGCCATGTATGAGGCGCTGCGGTCGACCTTGGAGGGGTCCTTGCCGGAGAAGGCCCCGCCGCCGTGGGAACCCTGGCCGCCGTAGGTATCGACAATGATCTTGCGTCCGGTGAGCCCGCAGTCGCCCATGGGGCCGCCGATGACGAAGCGCCCGGTGGGGTTGATGTAGAAGCGGGTCTTCTCGTCGATCAGCTCGGCGGGGATGACCTGCCTGACCACCTCCTCGACGATCGCTTCGCGCAGCGTCTCGTAGACCACCTCGGGGGAGTGCTGCGAGGAGACCACCACCGAATCGACGCGGATCGGCTTGTCGTTGATGTACTGGATCGACACCTGGGCCTTGCCGTCGGGGCGCAGGAAGGGGAGCATGCCGTTCTTGCGCACGGTGGAGAGGCGCTTGGTCAGGCGGTGGGCGAAGATGATCGGCATCGGCATGAGTTCGGCGGTCTCGTTGCAGGCGTAGCCGAACATCAGCCCCTGGTCGCCGGCCCCCTGCTCCTTGAAGAGCCCCTCCCCCTCGGTCACCCCCTGGGAGATGTCCGGCGACTGGCGGTCGATGGAGGTCAGCACCGCGCAGGTGTTGCAGTCGAAGCCCTTGGCCGAGTCGTCGTAGCCGATCTCGCGGATGGTGTCGCGGACGATGACCGGGTAGTCGATGCGGGCGCTGGTGGTGATTTCCCCGGCGATCACCGCCATGCCGGTGGTGACCAGCGTCTCGCAGGCCACCCGGGCGCGCGGGTCCTGGGTGAGGATGGCGTCGAGGATGGCATCGGAGACCTGGTCGGCGATCTTGTCGGGGTGACCTTCGGTGACGGACTCGGAGGTGAAGAGAAAATCGGTCATCGCCATGGGCGGCAGCTCCTGTAAAAGGGGTTAAATCGGCAGGTTAGCCGCAGGCTGGGTCGCTGTCAACAACTGACGGCACGACAGGCGGAAAAATCGCCGGGAAGCGCCGGCCCAGCTCTTCCTGCAGGACCCCGGCGACTTGGCCGGTGGTCGGCAGCTGCAGGAGCAGGTCGACCAGTTCGCGGGCCTCGCGGTAGGGCATCTGGCGGATCAGGCGCTTGACCCGCCCCACGGCGGGAGGATTCATCGACAGCTCGGTAAAGCCCAGGCCGAGGAGGACCGCGGCGTAGAGTTCCTCGCCGGCCATCTCCCCGCAGATCGAGACCTCGATCCCGGCGGCGGCCGCCGCCCGGCAGACCATGTCAAGGGCGCGCAGCACCGCGGGATGGAGCGGCTCGTAGAGGTAGGCGACGTGCTCGTTGCCGCGATCGACGGCCAGGCAGTACTGGATCAGGTCGTTGGTGCCGACCGAGAAGAAGTCGACCTCGCCGGCCATCGGCTCGGCGAGCAGCACCGCGGCGGGAGTCTCGACCATGATCCCGACCGGGATCTCACCTCCCACGACGAACCCTTCATCGGCCAGTTCGCGACGGACCTCGTCGATCAGCTCACGACAGGCCCGAATCTCGGCAATCCCGCTGATCATTGGCAGCATGACCTTCACCCGGCCGTGGGCCGAAGCCCGCAGGATGGACCGCAGCTGGGTGCGGAAGAGCGTCTGCTCGCGCAGGGAGAAGCGCACGGCGCGCAGCCCCATGGCCGGATTGGCCTCATCGACCAGATTGAGCTCGGGGACATACTTGTCGCCGCCGACATCGAGGGTGCGGATCGTCACCGGGTGCGGGGCCATCCCCTCGGCCGCCGCCCGGTAGGCCTGGTACTGGGACTCTTCGTCCGGCGGAAGCGCGACGGGGAGGAAGAGGAACTCGGTGCGGAAGAGGCCGACCCCCTCGGCCCCCTGCTCGCGGACGACGCCAATCTCGTCGGGCCCTTCGATGTTGGCGCGCAGGGCGATCCGCCGCCCGTCCGGGGTCAGCGCCGGCAGGCAGCGGTAGCCCTCAAGTTCACGCTCCAGGTAATCGTAGCGCTGCTTGCGCTCCAGGTAGTCGCGGAAGGTTGCCGGCGACGGGTTGACGATCACCGTGCCGGCCGTACCGTCGATGATCAGCGGTTCGCCGCTGGCGGCCTGGGTCGAGAAGTTCTCCAGGCCGATGACCGCCGGGATGCCCAGGGAGCGGGCCAGGATGGCCACGTGCGAGGTCCGCCCGCCGACGTCGGTGACCACCCCCAGGACTTTGCTGCGATCCATCTGCAGGATATCGGCGGGGGAGAGATCGTGGGCGATGACGATCGCCTGGCCGGTCAGCCCGTCGAGGTTTTCCCGAACCTCGCCGAGCAGGTTGCGCATCAGGCGGTCGCCCACGGAGTCGATGTCCGAGCGCCGCTCGCGCAGATACTCGTCGCCGATGCTGTCGAAGACCTGGCGCAGGCGGCGCAGGGTGCGGGCCAGCGCCCCCTCGGCATTGATCAGCTCGGCGGCGATCAGGTCGAGGGTGGCGTTGATCAGCAGCTGGTCGTCGAGGATCAGCAGGTGGGTATCGATGATGTAGAGGTGTTCGGCGTGCTCGCCGGCCGCCTGTTCGCGGACGTCGAGGAGTTGGGCCCGCGAGCGTTCGACCGCCGCCTGGAAGGCGGCCGCTTCGGCACCCGCCTCGTCGGGGAGAATCCGCCGCTCGATGCCGGTCACCCGCGCCCGGTTGAGCAGGTAGCTGCGGGCGATGACGATCCCCGGCGAGGCGCCGATCCCGGAGAGGATCAGCTCGCGGGGCAGGTCAGAGTTCGCCGAAACCGTCATTGATCAGCTCCCCGATCGCCTGCAGGGCCACCTCGGCATCCTCCCCCGAGAGGGTGACGCGGAGCAGCGATCCCATCGGGGCCGCCAGCATCAGCAACCCCATGATGCTCTTGCCGTTGACCTCTTCGCCGTCCTTGGCGACGGTCAGGTCGGCCCTGAATCGATTGGCGGTCTGCACCAGCCGGGCCGCGGCCCGGGCGTGCAGCCCCAGGCGGTTGACCAGCGTGAAATCGGCACTCGTCGTCATTGTCCCCTCCTCGGCATCATGGCAGCAGGGCGAAGCCGATCAGGCCGCCCGCAGTAATGGTGAGCATGGCGAAACTGCTGACTCCGCGCCGCGCCAGCTGGGCCAGGGCCAGCACCAGGGGGAGCCCCAGCAGCCCCCACAGCGGCTCGGCCTGGCGCTCCGCACAGGCCTGGAAGGCCAGCAGGGCGCAGAGTCCGCCGAGGAGGAGGACTGTCGCCTCCTTGAGGCGCAGGGCCAGGTCGGGGAGACGCAGCCGCTGCAGGGTGGCCGCCGACTCCACCCCCTGGCGGTAGCCGAGCAGCCAGCCGCCGCAGCGGCAGAGCAGGTGCGGCAGGTTGAAGATCCCCAGCAGGAGCAGCGGCGCCCAGAGGTGCCCCTGGACGGCAAAGATCAGGCCGACCACCGCCGCCAGAGGGCGCAGCGCCCCCCAGAAAAGCGCGTCGCCGATGGCCGCGTAGGGGGCCATGACCAGCTGCGGAAAGAGCGCGGAGTCGACGTCCGGGGTCTCCCCGGCCAGTTGGCGCTCTTCGAGGTTGAGTACCGTACCGGCCACCCATGAGGCGAAATAGGGGTGGGTGTTGAAATAGGTCGTGCAGCGCTGCAGCACGGCGGGGGGCGGATCGCCGCCGTAGAGCCGGCGCAGCCCGGGGAGAAGCTGGTGGCAGAAGCCGAGGTTCTGCATGCGCTCGAAATTCCAGCTCGCCTGGTGCCACAGGGAGCGGCCGCAGCCGCGCAGCAGGGTGGCGAGGGGAAGGGACTGGGGCATGCGCGTCACCACAGCCACAGGCCGAGCAGGGTCGCCGCAAAGGCCATGGCGAAGAGCCCGCTGCCGCGGCTGACATTGAGGGTGCCGAGGAGCACGCCGGCCCCAATCAGGGTAAAACTGTACTGCAGGACCGCCCCGCCGGCGCGCACCGCATCGATGAGTAGCGGCGCGACCAGGGCGAGGATCAGCGTCCCGGCGGCGACGATGACGGCACAGGTGAACAGCCCGGCGAGGGCAAAATGGAGCGCCCCGCGCAGGTGCAGACGCTCCACCCGCTGCGCCTCGCCGCGTGCCGCCGCGGCAACGGCGGCAACACCCAGGCGGTCGTTGGCGTGCCGTGCCCACAGGTCGGCATAGCGGCCGAACTGGCCGAGGGGGATGGCGGTCAGGACACAGAGGATCACTGCCGGCATCCCCTCCAGGCCAAGGAGGCGGCCGGCGGTCACGGTCAACAGGGTTGCGCCGACGGCGATCTGGGTGTCGTCGGGGGGGATCACCGTGCCCACCGGCAGGCGGGCCAGCCAGAGCAGTTCAAGGAGGATGCCGACCTGCAGGCCGGCCAGCGGGACGCCCAGCAAAAGCCCGGTCAGCGGCGCGGCGACCAGCGGCCGGGCGAGCATCGCCTGGAGGACAGCGGTCCGGTCGAGGCCGAGGAGTATGGACATCAGGCCGGTGAGGAGGTAGTCGGCGATCGCCATCTCAGCTCTCCCCGCTCTGCAGCAGACGCTGCCAGTCCTGCTCGCGGTCCGCCGGAACGCACTGGGCGACGATGGCCACCCCGGTCTCGGCCACGGCGGAGAGGTTGGCGATGTCCTGGCTGTCGAGGGCGATGGTCCGACTGTAGCGAACCTTCCCTTCGGCGGCGTGCAGATTGCCGAGGTTGAGGCGGGTGAAGGGGAAGCCGAGCCGGCAGGCGCGCAGGGCATCGGCGGTGTCGGCAAGGAGGAGGAGGCAGCGGCGGCCGGCCGCCTCGGGCCGGCGCAGGCAGGCGGCGATCTCGTCGAGGGTGCCGATTTCCAGGCGGATGTCGCGGGGCACCGCGGCCTGCATGATCATCCGCTGCAGCGGCGTGCCGGCGGCGGCATCGTTGGCCACCAGGATGCAGTCGATGCGCAGGTGGGGGACCCAGGCCTCGAGGACCTGGCCGTGGATCAGGCGGTTGTCGATGCGGGCGAGGACAACAGCCATGGCGCCCTCACCCCTGGCGGGAGAGCAGCAGGCTGCCGCGGACGATCCCTTCGCGGGCCTGGGCCTGAAGCAGATCGGCCAGCTCCCCCAGGGGGAGGCGTTCACGGTAGCTGAAGAACTTGAGCAGCATGGGCAGGTTGACCCCGGTGAGCAACTCGGTTTCCCCGGCGTGGACCAGCGTCATGGCCACGTTGGCCGGGGTGCCGCCGAACATGTCGGCGACGATCAGCACTCCGCCCGGGGAGCGCACCGCAGCCACCGCCTCACTCATCCGCCGCTGCAGCTCTTCGGCCGAATGCTCCCGCGACAGGGCCACGGCACAGGCCTTCTCGCCGCTGCCGACGATCATCGCCGCGCTCTCGAGGAGGGCCGCGCCGAGGTGGCCATGAGTCGCCACCACCAGGCCGATCATGAGTCGCCCCTGTGCAGATCCCGGTGGCTCAGGCGGATGCCGCAGCCGGTGCCGAGCAGGTAGGGGCGCAGCTCTTCAGCGATGGCCACGCTGCGATGCCGCCCGCCGGTACAGCCGACGGCGATGGTCAGGGCGCTCTTCCCCTCCCGGCAGCAGCGCGGGACCTGGAAGAAGAGCAGCTCCTTGACCCGTCGCAGGTACTGGCGGCAGTCGGGCTGGGAGAGGACGAACTGGCTGACCGCGGGATCAAGGCCGGTGAGCGGGCGCAGCTCGGGGACGAAGTGCGGGTTGTCGAGGAAGCGCACGTCGAAGACCAGGTCGGCCTCCAGGGGGATGCCGTAGCGGTAGCCGAAGGAGAGCAGCTCGACCTGCAGACGGGCGCTCTCCGGCTCCTGGCCGCAGACCACGGTCAGGACCTTCTGGCGCAGCTGGTGGACGTTGATCCCGGTGGAGTCGAAGATAGCCATGGCGGCCGGCTTCAGTCCGGCCAGCAGCTCCCGTTCGCGGCCGATGGCGGCGGCCAGCCCTTCCTCCCCGGCCAGGGGGTGGCGACGCCGGGTCTCGGAAAAGCGCCGCACCAGCTCGTCGTCGCTGGCCTCGAAGAAGAGGACCTCGGGGGCGGTTCCGGCATTCTTCAGGCTGGAGAGGATCGCACTGGCCCCGCCGAGAAAGTCGCGGCTGCGGGCGTCGATGACCACTGCCAGCTGCTGGTCGCTGCGCCCGGTGAGAGAGAGAAAGTCGGCAAGCAGGGGGAGCGGCAGGTTGTCGACCACGAAGAAGCCGGCGTCCTCGAGGGCCCGGGCACCGGTACTCTTTCCCGAACCGGAGAGACCGGTGATCACCACCAGGCGGCGGCTCATTCGAGGTTGCTCCCGATGATGCTCTGGGCGTGCTGGCGGGCGGCCTCGGCCATGCGCTGCTCGAGCATGGCCTCGAACTCGACGGCGCTGTGGTAGCCCATCTCGCGCAGCAGGCGGTTGCGCGCGGCCACCTCGACGATCCCGGTGATGTTGCGCCCGGGGCGGACCGGGATGGTCTGCAGCGGCAGCTTGACGCCGAGCAGTTCGTAGTGGCGGTCCTCGAGGCCGAGGCGGTCATATTCGGCGCCGTCCTGCCACTCGGCCAGCTCGATGACCAGGTCGATCTTCTTGCGCTCGCGGATCGCCGCCACACCGAAGAGGTGCTTGATGTTGATGATTCCCAGGCCGCGGATCTCCATGTGGTAGTGGAGCAGGTCGCTCCCCTCGCCGAAGAGCACCGCGGGGAACTTGAAACGCACCTTGACCACGTCATCGGCGACCAGGCGGTGGCCGCGCAGCACCAGGTCGAGGGCGCACTCGCTCTTGCCGATGCCGCTCTTGCCGATCAGCAGGACGCCGACGCCGAGGACGTCGACCAGCACGCCGTGGACGCTGGTCTGCGGCAGCAGGCGCTCCTCGAGGTACTGGGTGATCAGGGAGATGAAGTTCGAGCTGATATGGTGGGAACGCAGCAGCGGGATGTTGCAGCGCTCGGCCTCGTCGAGGAGCGCCGGCGGAGCGGTGAGCCCCTTGGTGATGATGAAGCAGCAGATCGGCAGTTCGCAGAGCTGGCGCAGGTTGGCCATGGCCGCCTGCGGGTCGGCGGCGAAGATCTCCTCGAGATAGGTCAGCTCGGTGGAGCCTAGGACCTGGATGCGGTCGGGGTGGAGATTCTTGGTGTAGCCGGCCAGGGCCAGGCCGGGCTTCTGAATGCGCGGCACATTGACGCGCCGGTCGAGTCCGCCGCGGCCGCCGAGCAGCTCGAGATCGAGGCCCGATTCCTTCTCGGACAGCAGTTCGGCGATGCTCAGCTGGGCCATGGGCTAGAGGCCGGCCTCGGCTTCGGCGATGACCCGGTGGATCTGGCCGCGGTCGGCGGCGGCCTGCAGGCGCTCGCGGACCTGGGGGGTCTTGAGGAGCTTGGAGATGCGCGCCAGGGTCTTGAGGTGGATGCCGACGGCATCCTCGGGGGCGATGAGCAGGAAGAAGAGCCGGGCCGGCTTGCCGTCCATGGCGTCAAAGTCGACCCCCTTGCGGCTGAGGCCGAAGGCAATCAGCTGGCGGTCGAGCTTCTGCAGCTTGCCGTGGGGAATGGCCACGCCGTCGCCAATCCCGGTGCTCCCCAGCTGCTCGCGCTCACGCAGGACGCGCAGGACCTCCTCGCGCTTCAGGCCGGGGTGGGCGACCAGCAGGCTGTCGGTCAACTCGGCGAGGACTTCTTCCTTGCGGGTTCCCTTGAGTTCGGTGACGATCGCGGCGGGGTCGAGCAGTTCGGCAATGTTGACCGACATAGAGTCTCGCTTGGCAGTGGTGGGTTAGGCAAAAAACTGTCGACGGCTGGCGGACGCCCAACCGCCGACAGTCTGTCATTCTGCCTCAGCTTTGCGGGACGATCAAGCCGTAATTGCCGTCCTTGCGCCGGTAGACCACGTTGATCCCGGCGGTGGCGGCATCGGTGAAGACCAGGAAATCCTTGTCGAGGAGATCCATCTGCATGACCGCCTCCTCAACCGACATCGGCTTGACCTGGAAGGTGTCGCTCTTGATGATCACCGGCTCGGCATGGCCCTCGTCGATGCTCTGGGCGGCAAAAACCGTCTTGGCCACCTGGCGCTCGCGGCCGGCAAGGGGCTTGTGCCGCTTGATCTTTTCCTTGTAGCGCTTGAGCTGGGTTTCGAGCTTGTCGAGGACGCCGTCGATGGCAGCATACATGTCCTCGGTCTGCTCGGCGGCCTTGATGGTGATCCCCTTGGCGTTGAGGGTCACCTCCACCTTGTGGCGGATCTTCTTCTCGACCGACAGGACAACCTGGGCGTCGACCGGCTCATCGATGTACTTCTTGACCCGCTGGATCTTCTCGGCGACGTAGCCGCGAACGGGCTCGCTGCTGTCCATGTGGCGAAAGGTCACGGCAACTTGCATGGTCTGTCAACCTCCTGGTCGTGGGAAATCCGGCGTGGGTGCCGGCATCTTTTCTGTGAGTATAACCGTTTCTCGGCGCCGCGTCAGCAACTGCGTGTCAAGCGCGGGTCAGAAGTGCCGCCGCCGTTCGGTGGAAGAGCCGAGGTTGAGCATCTCGCGGTACTTGGTCACCGTGCGCCGGGCGATGTCGACCCCCTGCAGGCGCAGCAGATCGACGAGTTTCTGGTCGGAATGCGGCTTGCGCGGGTTCTCGGCGGCGATCAGGTCGCGGATCTTGCTCTTGACGCTCTCCGAGGCCACCGTATCGCCGTCGGTGGTGCTGATGCCGCTGTTGAAGAAGTACTTGAGCTCGAAAAGCCCCTGGGGGGTCTGCACGTACTTGTTGGTGGTCACCCGGCTGACCGTCGACTCGTGCATCTCGATGTCTTCAGCGACATCGCGCAGGACCATCGGCTTGAGGCAGTCGACCCCGCGCTCGAAGAAGTCGCGCTGGAACTTGACGATGCTGCGGGTGACCTTGTAGATGGTCCGCTGGCGCTGGTGAATGCTCTTGATCAGCCACAGGGCGCCGCGCATCTTCTCCTGGATGTACTCCCCGGCCTTGGCATCGAGGGGCACCGCCCCGGAGAGGGCGTTGCGGTAGAAGGAGTTGATGCGCAGGTTGGGGAGCCCCTCGTCGTTGAGCATGACCACGTACTCGTCGCCGATCTTGTAGACGAAGATGTCGGGGGTGATGTAATGGACGTCGCTCTGGTCGTACTGGCTTCCCGGCCGCGGATCGAGGCCGCTGATCAGCTTGGCGGCGGCCAGCACCTCGTCGAGGCTGACCTGCAGGGCGCGGGCGATCTGCGGGTAGCGGCGGCTCTCGAGGTCGTCGACATGATGGAGAAGGAGGCGCTCGACCAGCGTTTCACGCATGCCCAGCTGGCCGACCTGGATGAGCAGGCACTCCTGCAGCGAGCGGGCCGCGATCCCCGGGGGATCGAACTCCTGGACGACCCGCAGCACCTTCTCCAGCCCCTCTTCCGTGGAGTCCATGGCAGCCACCAGTTCGGCAAAGGGGGCGCGCAGGTAGCCGTCATCGTCGAGGTTGCCGATCAGCTCTTCGGCCAGGGCCCGCTCGCGGCCCTCCAGGGTTGAAAGGCGGAGCTGCCAGAGCAGGTGGTCCTGGAGCGAGGGCTTGCGGCTGACCAGGTTCTCGAAGGATGTACGCTCCTCGTCCTCCTCGTAATTGTCGGCGCTGGTGCCGCCCAGGCTGTAGCTCTCCAGATAGGTCTGCCAGTCGATGTCGGCGAAGCCCTCGCGCTCCCCGGCCACCTCGCGCACTTCGCCGCTCTCGACCTCCCCGCCCTCCCCTTCGCCCTCGCTGCCGCGCTCCCCCTCGGCAAGCTCGGCCGGCTCGTCGCCCCCCTCCGGCCCCTCGTCGAGGACCGGGTTCTCCTCCAGCTCGGCGCGCACCACGTCGAGCAGCTCCATGCGCGACAGCTGCAGGAGCTTGATCGCCTGCTGCAGCTGCGGGGTCATGACCAGCTGCTGGCTGAGCTTGAGTTGCTGGCGGATTTCCAGGGCCATGGCGGTCCTTGACGAGCGGGGCGGCGTCCGCTAGAGGCGGAACGTTTCGCCGAGGTAGATGGCGCGCGCCCGCGGGCTGGCGGCGATGGACTGCGGGTCCCCGGATTCGAGGATCCGCCCGTCATTGAGGATGTAGGCGCGGTCGCAGACGCTCAAGGTCTCGCGCACGTTGTGATCGGAGATGAGCACGCCGATACCGCGCTCCTTGAGCTGGACGATGATCTGCTGGATGTCGAGGACCGCCAGCGGGTCGATCCCGGCGAAGGGCTCGTCGAGGAGGATGAAGCGCGGCTCCAGAACCAGGGCCCGGGCGATCTCGGTGCGGCGGCGCTCGCCGCCGGAAAGGGCGTAGCCGTAGCTGTCGGCAACGTGGCCGAGGCGGAACTCCTCGAGCAGGCGCTCCTTGCGGCGGATCCGGGCCGCGGCATCCTTCTCCACCGTCTCGAGGATGGCCAGGAGGTTCTCGGCCACGGTCAGCTGGCGGAAGACCGAGGGCTCCTGGGCCAGGTAGGAGATCCCCTGGCGGGCCCTGAGGTGCATCGGCACCCCGGTCAGTTCCTGGTCATCGAGGAGCACCCGGCCGGCATCGGGGCGGACCAGGCCGACCACCATGTAGAAGGAAGTGGTCTTGCCGGCACCGTTGGGGCCGAGCAGGCCGACCACCTCGCCGGAGTTCACCTCGAGGTCGACCCCGGCCACCACCTGGCGGCGCCGGTAGCTCTTGCACAGCCCGTGGGCCGAGAGGCGATGGCTCAAGGCTGCGACTCCGGCCCGGGCTGGAAAACGGCATTGACCCGTTCGCTGGCGCCGCCCTTGACGACGCTGCGGTTCTCCTTGAGGAAGAGGGTGATCTCCTCGCCGCGCACCGTGCTGCGGCCGTCATTGACCTGCGGGTTGCCGGTCAGCACCACGCGCTGATCGGCGTTGAAAAACTCGACCCGCTGGCCGGTGGCGACGCGCCCTTCCTTGACGATGCGCACCTGCCCCTCGCCGATAATCCGCTCCAGTTCGCCGCTCTCCAGGTAATGGATGGTCAGGCGCTCGGACTGCAGGGTCATGGTCCCCTGGCGGGCCAGGGCGTTGCCGATGAAGACCACTTTGCGGGCGGCATCGTCGGCCTCCAGGCGGTCGGCGGTAATGTCGATCGGCTCCCGGCCGACCTTGCCGGCCAGGCCCGGGGGGGCGGCGTAAGCGGTGGCGGCCAGCAGCAGGCCGGCGGCGACGACGATCATCCAGCGCATCATTGAGAACTCCTGACTGGTCTAGTCTGCTGAGTTACGGCGTGCACCCGGCCGGGGATGAACAGGCGCCGGGTGGCCAGGTCGAGTTCCAGGCCGCTCCCTTCGAGACGCATTCCGGCGCTGGTCAGCGTCACCGGCGAGGTGCTGCTCAGGCGGTGGTCGGCCTGCCGGTAGGTCAGGGCGTCGGTACTCAGAGTATAGCCGCCCCGACTGACCACAGTCACCGCTCCTTCGACGCGCACCACACTGTAATCCCCCTCCACCCGGCCGCGCTCGGCAGTCAGCGTCCCCTGCTCGACACCCTGCTCATCGAAGAAAGTCATGTGCGGCTGGGCGACGACGATCGCCTTGTCCTCGCTGCGATGCTCGACCTCGCGGGCGGCCAGGCGCCAGCGCGCCACCCCGCCCACGGAGTGGGTGTAGTCGACCTCCTTGAGGGCCACTTCCACCCCGCTGGGCAGAGTCTTGACCAGCTCAGCGGCATCCGGGATCCGGCGGTAGCGCAGGGCGACGACCAGGACGCAGGCACCGAAGAGCAGGGCGGCCGTGACCAGGAGGAGATGGCGGGTTTTGAAGGGGATCATCACGGCGGCACTATACCACCGGCGCGGCGGGGCTGTAAAGAGAGCGGCGCCTTGTTGGCACGGGAATTGAATAGATTACCGGGACAGGTCGAGATAGCGGCCCATGGCCTCGTCCCAGTGTCCGCCGGCGCGCAGCAGCAGGTCGCAGACCTCGCGCACGGCGCCGCCCCCCCCGGGGTGGCGGGAGACGAAGTGGACGTGTGGCCTGACTTCTTCGTGGGCATCGGCGGCGGTGGCGGCGAAGCCGACCCGCAGGAGAATCGGCAGGTCGACCACGTCGTCGCCCATGTAGGCGATCTGTTCAGGGTCGAGACCGGTCCGGGCGAGGATCTCGCGGAAGGGGATGAGTTTGTCCTTGGCGGCCTGGTAGACGATCTCCACCCCCAGTTCGGCGGCGCGCCGCTCCACCACCGGCGACTGGCGGCCGGTGATGATGCCCATGCGGATGCCGTAGCGCTGGAGCATCTTCATGCCGTGGCCGTCGCGGACGTTGAAACCCTTGGTTTCGCCGCCGCGATCGTCGTAAATGATCCGCCCGTCGGTGAGGATGCCGTCGACATCGAGAAGGAGCAGGCGGATGCGGGCCAGGCGCGTCATCATCACATCACCCCCGCGCGCAGCAGGTCGTGGAGGTGGATAACGCCGACCGGCACCCGGTCGCCCTCGCTGGCGAAGACGAAGAGCGAGGTGATGGCGTGCTCCTCCATGCGCTGCAGGGCCTTGGCGGCCAGGTTGCCGCGCAGGATGCGCTTGGGCTGGCGGTTCATGAATTCGCTGATCGGGCGGTGGAGCAGCTCCACCCCCTGCTCGATGGTGCGGCGCAGGTCGCCGTCGGAGAAGACCCCGACCAGTTCGCCCTGCGCGTCGACCACCCCGGTGATGCCCAGCTTCTTGCTGGAGATCTCGTAAAGAGCGTCCTTGAGCGGCGTATCGGGTCCGACCAGGGGCAGCGCCCCGGCGCCGTGCATGAGGTCCTCGACGCGCAGCAGCAGGCGCTTGCCCAGCGCCCCGCCGGGATGGAAGAGGGCGAAGTCCTCCTCGCGGAAGCCGCGCTGCAGGAGCAGGGCCACGGCCAGGGCGTCGCCCATGGCCAGGGTGGCGGTGGTGCTGGCGGTCGGCGCCAGCTGCAGGGGGCAGGCCTCCTCGCGCACCGAGATGTCGAGAAAGACGTCGCCGGCCCGGGCCAGGGTGCTCTCCGGGCGGCCGGCCATGGCGATCAGCGGCAGCCCCATGCGCTTGATCACCGGGAGGATGCGGGTCAGTTCCTCGGTCTCGCCGGAGTTGGAGACGGCGATCACCACGTCCCCCTTGGCGACCATGCCGAGGTCGCCGTGGACTCCTTCGGCGGGGTGGAGGAAGAGGGCCGGGGTGCCGGTGGAGGCCATGGTGGCGGCGATCTTCTGGCAGATCAGCCCGGACTTGCCCATCCCGGTGATCACCACCCGGCCGCTGCAGGCGAGGATCATCTCCACGGCGCGGACGAAATCGTCGTTGATCCGCTCCTCGAGGGCGGTGACCGCCCCGGCCTCGATCTGCAGGACCTTGCGGGCCGCTTCGCGGATGTCGCTCATGAGTCGAGGCGCTCCTTGACGATGGCGTCGATGGCCAGGATCCGGCGCAGCTGCCCTTCGACCTGGTCGAGAGGGAGACTGTTGGGGCCGTCGCACAGGGCGCGGTCCGGGTCCTCGTGAACCTCCCAGAAGAGCCCGTCGATGCCGGCGCCCACCGCCGCCCGCGAGAGGGCGCCGACGAACTGGCGCTGGCCGGCGGAGGAGGTCCCGGAGCCGCCGGGGAGCTGCACGGCGTGGGTGGCGTCGAAGATCACCGGGCAGCCGGTCTCGCGCATGATCGGCAGGGAGCGCATGTCGACCACCAGGTTGTTGTAGCCGAAGGAGGCGCCGCGCTCGGTGAGGAGGATGTTGCGGTTGCCCACCGACTCGAGCTTGCCCACGGCGTTCTTCATGTCCCAGGGGGCGAGGAACTGCCCCTTCTTGATGTTGACCACCCTGCCGGTCGCCCCGGCGGCGGCCAAAAGGTCGGTCTGCCGGCACAGGAAGGCGGGGATCTGCAGGACATCGAGGACTTCGGCGGCCGGGGTCACCTGGCTCAAGTCGTGGATGTCGGAGAGGACCGGCAGCCCGGTCTCCGCCTTGACCCGGGCGAGGATCTCCAGGCCGGCCTCGATCCCCGGGCCACGGAAGGAGTTGACCGAGGTGCGGTTGGCCTTGTCATAGGAGGCCTTGAAGACCAGGCCGATCCCCAGCCGCGCGGCGATCTTCTGCAGGGCCTCGGCGGTGCGCAAGGAGTGCTCGAGGTTTTCGATCACACAGGGCCCGGCGATCAGCACCAGGGGGCGGCCGCCGCCGAATACGGCGTCGCCGACGCGGACTTCGCGAACCATGGCCTTAGCCTTTCTCTTTCCGCGCCTGCAGGCAGGCGCCGACGAAGGACTCGAAGAGCGGGTGGGGATCCATCGGCCGCGACTTGAACTCGGGATGGAACTGGCAGCCGAGGAACCAGGGATGATCGGCCAGCTCGACGATCTCCACCAGATCTTCTTTCGCGTAGCTCCCCGAGATCACCAGGCCGCACTCCTGGAGCCTGGCGCGGTAGGCATTGTTGAACTCGTAGCGGTGGCGGTGGCGCTCGCCGATCTCGTCCTGGCCGTAGATGCGCCGGGCCAGGGTGCCGGCGGCCAGTTCGCAAGGATAGGCGCCGAGGCGCATGGTACCACCCTTCCCCTTGACGCTTTTCTGCTTCTCCATGATGTGGATCAGCGGATTCTTCGCCTCCTCCTTGAACTCGCTGGAGTAGGCGTCGTCGATGGCGCAGACGTTGCGGGCGAACTCCACCACGGCCATCTGCATCCCCAGGCAGATGCCGAAGAAGGGAATTTTCTGCTCGCGGGCGTAGCGGATGGCGGCGATCTTCCCTTCGCTGCCACGCTCGCCGAAGCCGCCGGGGACGAGGATACCGTCGACGTCGTCGAAGGTGCTGCCGATACCGTGGCGCTCCAGGGCCTCGGAGTCGACGTACTTGAGAGTGACCCGGCAGTCGTTGCCGATGCCGCCGTGGGTCAGCGCCTCGGCAAGGGACTTGTAGCTCTCGGTGAGGTCGACGTACTTGCCGACGATGGCGATGGTGGTCGCGCCGGCCGGCTCCTTGACGCGCTTGACGATGCGCTGCCAGGCGCACAGGTCGGGAGCCTTGGTCCAGATATTGAGGGCCTCGACGATGCGCTCGTCCAGCCCCTGCTCATGGAAGGCGATCGGCACTTCATAGATGGTGCTGACGTCACGGGCAGTGATCACCGCCTCCTCGCGGACGTTGCAGAAGAGGGCGATC
>CAYQLP010000041.1:15168-18239 GCA_964418505.1 uncultured Geobacteraceae bacterium
CTCGGAGTCGACGTACTTGAGAGTGACCCAGCATTCGGTCAAGGAACTGCGGCAGAGGAGGATGTCGGGCTGGATGCCGATCTCGCGCAGTTCCTTGACCGAATGCTGGGTCGGCTTGGTCTTCAGCTCGCCGGCGGTGGGGATGTAGGGAACCAGGGTGAGGTGGACGTAGAGGACATTCTCGTGGCCGCGGTCGGTGCGGAACTGGCGGATCGCCTCCAGGAAGGGAAGCGACTCGATGTCGCCGACCGTGCCGCCGACCTCGACGATGGCGATGTCCGCCTCCTCGGTGTTGGCGAGGATCTTGGCCTTGATCTCGTTGGTGATGTGGGGGATGACCTGCACGGTGCCGCCCAGGTAGTCGCCGCGGCGCTCCTTCTGGATGACCGTATCGTAGACCTGGCCGGTGGTGAAGTTCGAGCGGCGGCTCAGGTTGGCGGTGGTGTAGCGCTCGTAGTGGCCGAGGTCGAGGTCGGTCTCGGCGCCGTCGTCGGTGACGAAGACCTCGCCGTGCTGGAAGGGGCTCATCGTCCCCGGGTCGACGTTGATGTAGGGATCCATTTTCTGCATCGCCACCCGCAGCCCGCGCGCTTCCATGAGCGCGCCGATGGAGGCCGCCGCCAGCCCCTTGCCGAGGGAGGAGACCACGCCGCCGGTGATGAAGATAAACTTGGTTTTCATAGCTGCTCCTTGACGAACTTGTGACGCAAATCAAGCTCCGGATTCTACACTTCCGGAGCTTGCTTGAAAATCCTTTTTCTCCCTACCCTCACTCTTAGCGCAACCCGCCCCCCTGATCCCGCTTCAGCAGGACGTCCCTGACCCGCACGAGATCCTCCGGCGTATCCACCCCCTGGACCCCCTGGGCGGTGGCGGCGACGAAGATCCGGTAGCCGTGTTCGAGGACGCGCAGCTGCTCGAGCTTCTCCTGCTCCTCGAGCGGGGTCGGCACGAAGGTCGGGAAGCGCAGCAGGAAGTCGCGGCGGTAGACGTAGAGGCCGACGTGCTTGGCCGTCGCCAGCTCCGCCCAGCGGCTCTCGAGCTGATCGGCGAAATCGCGCGGGTGGGGGATCGGCGCGCGGGAGAAGTAGAGGGCGAAGCCGCGCCGGTCGGTGACCACCTTGACCACGTTGGGGTTGCGGAACTCCTCCAGGGAGCTCAGCGGGGTCTTCAGCGTCCCCATGGGGATGGCAGGGTCGGCGAGCAGCGGGGCGACCGCGGCCTCGATCATCGCCGGATCGATCAGCGGCTCGTCCCCCTGGACGTTGACGATCAGCTCGCTGTCGAGCCCCGCCGCCACCTCGGCGAGACGGTCGCTGCCGGAGGGGTGGTCGGCACGGGTCATCACCGCCGTGCCGCCGAAAGCCGTCACCGCGGCGGCGATCCGCTGGTCGTCGGTGGCGACGATCACCCGGTCGACCAATCGACAGCGGTCCGCCCCCTCGACCACCCACTGGATCATCGGCTTGCCGCACAGGTCGGCGAGCGGCTTGCCGGGGAAGCGGGTGGAGGCGTAGCGGGCGGGGATGACGGCGGTGACGCGCATGGGCGGGCTCCAGGGGGGAATTCACCCGGCACGTTAGGAGAAACGGCGGGGAGTGTCAAGGCGCACTCCCCGCCGTTAGCATTCTGGCGGCCGGCCTGCGGCAGGACGCCGCTAGGCGAGGTCCCGGTGGTACTCCTGCAGGCTGCGCACCGCCTCGCTTCCCGCCCGGCGGGCGGCGATCCCCTGGGCGGCGGCGAGGGCGGCGGCCGCCGTGGTGATGTAGGGGATCTTCTGGCCGATCGCCGCCTTGCGCAGGTAGGAGTCGTCGTGACTCCCCTGGCGTCCCTCGGGGGTGTTGACCAGCAGCTGGACCTCGCCGTTCTTGATGGCGTCGACCAGGTTCGGGCGCCCCTCGTGGAGCTTTTTCACCGGAGTCGCGGCGATGCCGTGGCTGGCCAGGAAGCGGCAGGTCCCGCTGGTGGCCAGCAGGGTGAAGCCGAGTTCGGCGAACTGGCGGGCTGCCTCCAGGGCCGTGTGCTTGTCGTGGTCGGCGACGGTGAAGAGCACCGCGCCCTCCAGCGGCAGACGGGCGTTGGCGGCCTCCTGCGACTTGAAGAAAGCCAGCCCGTAATTCCGGGCCATCCCCAGCACCTCGCCGGTGGAGCGCATCTCCGGGCCGAGCACCGGGTCGACCTCGGGGAACATCGGGAAGGGGAAGACCGCCTCCTTGACCCCGTAGTGCGGCAGCGGCCGGCGCTCCAGGCCGAGGTCGGCGAGGCGGGCGCCGAGCATGACCTGCACCGCCAGGCGCGCCATGGGGATATTGCAGACCTTGGAGACCAGCGGCACGGTGCGGCTGGCCCGCGGGTTGGCCTCGAGGATGTAGACGGTGTCGCCGGCAATTGCGTACTGGATGTTCATCAGGCCGACCACCCCCATCTCCATGGCGATCCGCCGGGTGTACTCGTCGATGGTCTGCACGTGGCGGGGGTCGATCGAGACCGGCGGGATGACGCAGGCCGAGTCGCCGGAGTGGACCCCGGCCAGTTCGATGTGCTCCATCACCGCCGGGACGAAGGCGCTCTCGCCGTCGCAGATCGCGTCGGCCTCGGCCTCGATGGCGTTCTGCAGGAAGCGGTCGATGAGGATCGGCCGCTCCGGGGTGACATCCACCGCCTTGGCCAGGTACTCGCGGAGCATCGCCTCGTCGTGGACCACTTCCATGGCCCGCCCGCCGAGGACGTAGGAGGGGCGGACCATCAGCGGGTAGCCGATGCGCGCGGCGATGGCGACCGCCTCCTCCAGGGTGCTGGCCATCCCCGACTCCGGCTGGGGGATGCCGAGTTTCTGCATCATGGCGTTGAACTGGGCGCGGTCCTCGGCCAGGTCGATGGTCGCCGGCGAGGTGCCGATGATCGTCACCCCGGCCTCCTCGAGCTGGCGGGCGATGTTCAGCGGCGTCTGCCCGCCGAACTGGACCAGCACGCCTTCCGGCTGCTCCTTGGCGTAGATCGACAGGACATCCTCGACGGTCAGCGGCTCGAAGTAGAGCTTGTCGGAGGTGTCGTAGTCGGTGGAGACGGTC
>CAYQLP010000042.1:0-17709 GCA_964418505.1 uncultured Geobacteraceae bacterium
GGCCTGTCACGCCGGAGGTCGCGGGTTCGAGTCCCGTCAGCCCCGCCATTACGAATGAGGCGGCTCGCATCAGCGGGCCGCCTCATTTATTTTTAAGGTCTGCAGCCATTTTTCTTCAAACGGTTATTTTTTATAGTATTATAGCCAAATGCCAGTTTTTAGCTGCAAGATCGGGACGGCTGACGGTCGGGTGGTCGAGCGTGACTTCGAGGCCACGGACCGGCAGGCGTTGCTCGAGACCCTTGGGGAGCAGGGGTTTTATGTTTTTCACATCCGCCGCGCCGCGCTGCGCGGTTGGCTGAAAGGTGCCGATGGTTCTCGCCTGAAGGGCCGCCGCTTTCTGGCTCTCAATCAGGAGATGCTGGTCCTGATCCGTTCGGGACTGCCGATCCTCCAGGTTCTCGACACCTTGGTCGAGCGTATGGAGGCCGGGCGGTTGCTCAATGTCCTCCGCGAGGTTCGAGCCGACGTCAAGGCGGGGAGCGCCCTCTCGGATGCCTTCGGGCGTTTCCCGGCACTCTTCCCTCAGCTCTTTGTCGCCTCGCTGCGCGCCGGTGAGCAGTCCGGCGACCTGCCGGTGACGCTGGCTCGCTATATTGCCTACCAGAAGCGGGTCGAGGCGATTCGAGCCCGGGTGCGCAGCGCCACTTTCTACCCGATGCTGTTGGCCCTGGCGGTGATTGTCGTGCTGGCCTTCATGCTCCTCTACGTAATCCCCAGCGTAACGAGCATCTATGCCGATGCCAGTGTTGAACTGCCGTGGCTGACCCGCCTGGTAATCGGGCTGTCGGACCTGGTGATCACCGGTCTGCCGTTCTGGCTGCCGCTTCTCATCCTCGCTGCCGTCGCCGCCCGCCGGGCGCTGCAGACCGAGCGCGGCCGCTACCGGGCGGATCGCTGGAAGCTCAGATTGCCCTTTTTCGGCCCGCTTTTCACCGAGTATGCACTGGCCGGCTTCTGCCGCACCGTGGCGACCACGTTGGCCAGCGGGATCACGGCTGTCCAATCGCTGCAGATGGCCCGCGGTGTACTCAACAATCGTCTTCTCGAGGAGCAGGTGGCCGCCGCCATCGGGCGGATTCGCGAGGGGACCCGGATCTCAGAGGCCCTGGCCGGAAGCACCAGCTTCCCGGTCATCGCCCTGCGCATGATCAGTGTCGGCGAGGCCAGCGGATCCCTGGGCGATATGCTCATGGATGTTGCCGATTACTATGAGTCGGAGGTCGAACGGCGTCTCGATCGTCTGACCACTCTGGTCGAGCCGCTGATGATGGTCGTCATGGGCGGCCTGGTCGGCGGGATCGTCGTTGCCATGTACATCCCGATTTTTCAGCTGGCCGGCACGGTCAGGTAGACGCAGGATCTGACGGTATGTCCTTCGAACGTAAAAAGATTGGCGAAATCCTGGTCGATATGGGCAGCCTGGCCCCGGCCGAACTGCGTCTCGAGCTCGACCGCCAGGCTGCTTCCGGCCGTCGTCTCGGTGAAACCGCCCTCAGCGGCGGGATGATCGATGACCAGGTCCTGGCCCAGGCTCTGGCCCGCCAGTTCGGTCTGGAGTATTTCGACCTCGAGGGGGCGCAGCTGCCTCCGGAGCTGCTGGAGATGGTCACCCCCGATCTGATGCTGCGCTTCGAGTGCGTGGCGGTACGTCACGAGGATGACCTGTTGACCGTCGCGGTCGCCGACCCGACCCGCCTGCAGGGACTCGATGACCTGGAGATGCTGGTCGATCGGCGCATCGCTCTGGTGGTCGCCCCGCGGGAGCAGTTGGCGCGTTTTATCGAGCGCGGCCGGGGCTCTCAGCAGATGCTGCAGGGGGTCTCCGAGGATTTCAAGCTGCAGCTGGTCAAGGAGACCGACAAGGGGGAAGAGGTCCTCTCCATCGAGAAGCTCACCGAGGACGCCAGCCCGATCATCCGCCTGATCGACTCGACGCTCTTCGATGCGCTCAACAAGCGGGCCAGCGACATCCATATCGAGAGCAGCCAGGACGGGGTGGTCATCAAATACCGGGTCGACGGGCTGCTTTTCCGTGCCACCGAGCCCCTCGACGCACGTTTCCAGGGGCCGATCATCTCGCGCATCAAGGTTATGAGTGAGCTCGATATCGCCGAGCGGCGCATCCCCCAGGACGGACGCTTCAAGGTGCGCATGGGGGGGAAGTCGATCGACTTCCGCGTCTCGATCATGCCGAGCATCCATGGTGAAGATGCGGTCATCCGCATCCTCGACAAGGAGAGCATCGCCAAGGACCTGCATGGGTTGACCCTCGATGTCCTGGGCATCGACGAGCGCGAGCTGGTGCGTTTTCGGCGGATGATCCGCGAGCCTTACGGGATGGTCCTGGTCACCGGCCCCACCGGCAGCGGCAAGACCACCACCCTGTACGGAGCCATCTCCGAGATCTACAACGAGCAGGAGAAGCTGGTGACCATCGAGGACCCGGTCGAATACCAGCTCCGCGGCGTGGTGCAGATCCCGGTCAACGAGAAGAAGGGGCTGACCTTCGCCCGCGGGCTGCGCTCGATCCTCCGTCACGATCCGGACAAGATCATGGTCGGCGAGATCCGCGACCCGGAGACCGCCCAGATCGCCGTGCAGTCGGCGCTGACCGGGCACCTGGTCTTCACCACCGTCCACGCCAACAACGTCTTCGACGTCCTCGGCCGCTTTCTGCACATGGGGATCGACCCCTTCAACTTCGTCTCCTGCCTCAACTGCGTGGCCGCGCAGCGCCTGATCCGCAAGATCTGTCCGCACTGCCGCCGCCCGCTGAACCACAGTCGGGAAACTCTGGAGGCCGCGGGGCTGTACGGCGATTTCTACCTCAATCACACCTATTATGAAGGCGCCGGCTGCCGCGAATGCAACGGTCAGGGGTATCATGGCCGCACGGCGATCGTCGAACTGCTCGACATAACCGACGACCTGCGCGAAATGATTGTCGCCAAGACCCCGGTCACCCAACTCAAGGAGGCCGCCCGCGCTGCCGGCACCCGCTTCCTGCGCGAGGCGGCAGTGGCTAAGCTGCTGGCTGGTGTCACCACGCTTGAGGAGATCAACCGCGTGACCTTCATCGAACTGGCGGGGCAGCCATGTTGAGCCGCAGCTACCTGGCCGTCGACCTGACGGCGACCAGGCTGACTGCCGTCGCCCTGCGCCGCGGCCGCCCGGCCCCCAGACTGACCGGTGTCCACCGCGAGGAACTGGACGGGGTTCTCGGCCTGTCGAGCCGCCAGCCCAACGTCACCGATGCCGGGCGCTTCACGGCGGCCCTGCGGCGCGTTCTCGACGGGCTGGATGAGCGCGAGGCGCGGATCGCCCTGGTTCTTCCCGACCGGGTCGGCCGTCTCTTCCTCCTCGACACGGATGCCCCCTTCAAGAGCCGCCAGGAGGGGGTCGACATCCTCAAGTGGCGACTGAAAGGGAGTCTGCCGGTCCCGGCGCAGCAGGTGCAGCTGGACTTCCAGGTCCTCGAGCGCCGCGAGGACGGCCGCCAGCGCTGCCTCGCCGCGGTGATCGCCAATCCGGTGCTGCACCAGTACGAGGAACTGGTCGAGGGCGCCAGTCGGGCGGCCGTGCAGGTTTCCCTGCACTCTCTGAGTTTTTACAACTACTACCGCCCCCGGCTTGACCTGGGCATCGAGTTTCTCCTTGCCGGCATCGAGGAGGGGGTCCTGACCCTGCTCTATTTTGCCGCGGGTTCCCTGCGCTACCAGCGGGTGCGGGATGTCGGTGCCGAGCCGACGGTACTCTTCCGCGAAGTGACCCGGACGCTGGCCGAGGCTTCAGTACATCACCCCGGCCTGCAGCGCTGCCCGGTTTTCGCCCATCTTGATCCCGGCCTGGACGGGGCTCTGACCGGCGCGCTGCGCGCAGCGGTCGAGCGTGAAGTCCACCCGCTCGATCCGCAGGTCCGGCGCTTTGCCGGCAGCGTTGCCGGGCTATCCGCCGACGGCGGGCTGCTGGCGGCGCTCGGCGCCGCCGAACGACTGATGAAGGGGTAGGGGAACGATCATGGAGATGCGCCTCAACCTCGCCAGTCGCAGCTACCTCGATCGTCGCAGCGCCCGCCGCTGGATGCTGCTCATCGCCGCGTTGCTGGCGGTGCTGCTGGCGGTCAACAGTCTCTACGCTTACCGCAGCTGGCAGCAGCTGCAGCTGGTCGATGAGCGTCTGGCCGAGGCCGGGACGAAGCTGGCCGCGCGGCACAGCCAGGTCCGGGAGAATTTCTCGGCCGAGGACTACGCGCGGGTCATGGCCCGGGTCGCCGCCGCCAACGAGCTGATCGCCGCCGAGGGCTTTCGCTGGACCGGCCTCCTTAGCCGACTCGAGGAACTGCTCCCCGCCGAGGTGTCGATCCGCTCACTGCAGCCCGATTTCAAGGAGCGGTCGCTGAAGATGACCGCGATGGCCGCCGATGTGCCGACTATGACCGCGTTTATCGATGCCCTGCTGGCTTCTGCCGAGCAGCGCCAGGTCTACCTGCTCAGCCAGGGGCCTGAAGACCTCCCCGACGGCACCCCGGCCGTGCAGTTCTCCCTGGTGATCCGGGAGGCCTTCTGATGAGTGCCGTCGAGTTTTTCCGGCAGTTGTGGTCCAGGCAGCGCGCCGCGGTGGTGGCGCTCCTCCTGCTGCTGGCGGCGAACCTGGCGGTCGGGCTGCTGGCCGGCTTTTACCTGGCCCCCGCGGTCACCGCGCGGGAGCTCCGGCTGCAGCAGCAGCACGCCGAACTGCGCGGTGAGCAGCCCGGCAGCCAACCGCCGGCACAACTGCTCGCGGATGGCGAACGTGACCTGGCCGCCTTCCGCGAGCGCATGCCGCCCTATCGCAATTTTACCGCCCTGCTTGCCGACCTCGAGGAGATGGCCGGGAAGGCTGGCCTGGAAATCGGCCAGGTGGCTTACAAGAACGAGCAGGTCAAGGAACTCGATCTGCTGCGCTATACGCTCGACTTTACCCTCGACGGCAGCTACCGGTCGGTCAAGCAGTTCATCCATACCCTGGAGCAGTCACCGCGGCTGCTCATCCTGCGCCGGGTCAGCCTGCAGGAGGTCGAGGGGGAGGATGGCGGCGACAGCCAGGTCCGCCTGCAGTTGAGTCTCGAGACTTTTTTCCGCCCCGGGGTGTCATGAACCGCAAGCTCGTTGTGCTCATCTCGTTGCTGGCGGCCCTGGCAGTCAGCCTCATCTATGCCTTCTGGGCCATGCCGCGCCAGCAGCAGGCCCCCCCGGCGGTGGCCGGCGGAGTGCCGCCCCGGCGGCCGGCAGCCGCTCCGGCCCCGGCGGCCCAGGGCGCACCCGCCGTTGCCGGGCGGTTGGAACTCTCCCTGCTGACTCGGGCCGAAGAGCCGTTCCCCGGCGCAACCCGGGATATTTTCCGCTACAAGGTCAGTGCCCCGGTACGGGTCGAAGCACCGCTGGAGCCGCCCCCGCCCCCGCCGCCTCCGCCACCCCCGCCGCCGACTCCGGACGAGCTGCTCCGCCAGGAGCTGGCCGGCTACCAGGTGGTCGGCTCCCTGGACAAGGGGGGGCGACGCAGCGTCTTCATCTCCGGTGGCGGGGAGACCTACGTCGTCCGCACCGGACAGGCGTTCGGCCCCGGGGACCGCTATCTGGCCGGAACTCTCACCGGTGCCGTGATGACCGTGACCACCCGGGACGGCCGGGCGTCGGCGACTCTTCCACTCCCCGGCGGGGAGGAGCAGCCGCCGGTCGGTTCCATCTTGCTCCCCTCTGCCAATAACGGCACCCCCCCCCGGACGGTGCCGGTCGAACGCAGCCTGCGCCGGCCGCGGCGCAGCGTGCCGATCGAGATGGAAGCCCCGCTTCCCGAAGAGAACCAGCTCCCTGACACCTCGGCCCCCCAGCAGGACGACGGTGCTCCGGAACCCCCGAGCGGAGAAGAAAAATGAGTGAAACCCTGCGCAGAACAGCTTTGTTCCTGGCGATTCTGCTGTTCGCCGCCGCCCTTTCCGGCTGTGCCAAGCACCGGGCCCGGACGGCCTTCGACGAGGCCGAAGAACTGGTCAAGGCCGAGCAGTACGATCAGGCTCTGGAAAAGTACCTGGCCGCGACCGCCGACGACCCGTCGAACATGTCCTATAAGCTCAAGCTGGCGGCGGGGCGGACCCGGGCGGCGGCCAAACACATCCGTCAGGCCCGTGACCTGGTCAAGGACGACAAGCTCAAGGAAGCGCAGGCCGAGTATGCCCTGGCCCGCGGCCTCGACCCGAGCCTGGAGGTGGCGTCTCTGGAGAGCCGGCAGGTGCAGAGCCTGCTCGAGGCCCGGTCCCAGGTCGAGGACGCTTTCGCCCGCTATCGCGAGCAGCGCTACCCGGCCGCCCGGCAGATCCTTGCCGACGCTCTCAAGCGCGAGCCGCAGAACGCCCGGGGGCTGGAACTGCTGGCGCTTCTCGACAGCCGCCCCAGGGCAGTGGTCGTCGACGGGGTCGAACTCGACATGACCTCCGCAGAACCGATCACCCTGCGCTTCAAGCAGACCGGGGTGCGCGAGGCCTTCGCCATCCTCAGCAAGCTCTCCGGGATCAACTTCATCCTCGACGAGGAGGTCAAGGGGAAGACCATCACCGTTCAGCTCGAGAACGGCACCTTCTCGCAGGCCCTGGAGCTGATCCTGCAGATCGGCGGGGTCGAGCGCAAGGTTCTCAACAGCAAAACCCTGCTCGTCTATCCTTCGACCAAGGACAAGGCCAAGCAGTACCAGGACCAGCTGATCCAGACCTTCTATCTTTCCCATATCGACGCCAAGAAGGCCATCAACCTGCTGCGCACCATGCTGCAGCTGCGCAAGGTCTACGTCCACGAGGAGCGCAACGCCCTGGTGATCCGCGACGCTCCGGAGACCATCCGCCTCGCCGAGATGATCCTCAAGGCCGCCGACCGGGCCGATTCGGAGGTGCTCTTCGACGTCGAGGTGCTGGCGGTGCAGGACTCGGATGAGCTCAAGTTCGGACCGAAACTGGCTACCTACGGGACGAAAGTGGGTTTCGGCGACCTCCAGCCGGGTACCGACGGTGGTAACATCGCGATTCCTGACAGTTGGACGGTACAGAGTCTTAATAACCTGCAGACCTGGTACACTATCCCGTCGGTGACCTTTGACCTGGCCAAGACCCTGAATACCTCGGAACTGCTGGCCAGCCCGAAGATCCGCGTCAAGAACAACGAAAAGGCCAAGATCCACATCGGCAACAAGGACCCGATCGTCACCACCACCACGGTGGCCGGGGAGTCGACGCAGCTGACCCAGAACGTCCAGTATGTGGATTCCGGGATCAAGCTCGACATCGAGCCGAACATCCAGCTCGACGGCACGGTCCTGGCCAAGATCACCCTGGAGGTCAGCGCCGCGACCCGCCTCAAGGCGGCCACCGGCCAGTCGGAAGGGGAGGCCCCCGTTGCCCTGCAAGTCACCAACGCCCAGACCAGCCTGGTGCTGGTCGACGGGGTGCGGACCATCCTCGGCGGGCTCTACGAGACGAACACTGCCAAGAACAAGTCGACCATCCCCTGGCTCGGCGAGATCCCGCTGCTCGGCAGCCTGCTGACCTCCCACGACAACTCCAAGACCAGGCGCGAGCTGCTCCTCTCCATCACCCCCCACGTGGTAAAGCGCGTCGAGGTGCCAGAGGCAGAGGTGGCGACCATCTGGTCGGGCGGCGAGGAGTCGCTGGGGGTCGGGCCGAAATTCGGGGCCTTTGCCAGGCCGCTGGTCAGCGAGGTCGAGGCGACAGCCCCGGCGGCCGCCCCGGCCGCCGCACCCCGGCGCGAACTCCCGCCGGCCGGGCAGGTGCCGGTTCAGCCTGCGCCGGCAGTGTGGGCACCGGTGCCAGCGGCGGTGCCGGAGGCCCCCGCCCCGGCGGTTGCGCCGCAGCCCGCTGCTGTGCCGGAGTCTGTCCCACCTCAAGTTCCGGCCGCCGACGAAAGCGGCGAAGCGGCGGAGGTCCCGGCCGCTCCGGTGATGCTCAATGACGCGCCGGTAACGCCGGCCGCCCCGACGGCGGTCCCGGCGGGCCCGCCGCGCCTGGACCTGGCCGCCCCCGCCGCCACCGCGGTCGGGCAGCTGGTGGCCGTCGAGGTGCGGGTCAGCGAGGTTGCCGGGCTGGTCAGCGCGCCGCTTTTCGTCAACTACGACCCGGCGCTCCTCGAGTTCGTCGCCGCCTCGGAAGGCGCCTTCCTCGGCAGCGGCGGACAGCGCACGGTCTTTTCCGCCAACCCCGGCGGTGCCGGCATGATCGTGGTCGGGGTGCGCCAGGCTGAAGGCGGCGCAGGCGCCTCGGGCGGCGGGGTCCTCTACACCCTGTCGTTCCGCACCAAGGCCGCGGGGTCGGCCCAGGTCGGGGTCAACCGGATGAATTTCCGCGGTGCTGCCGGGACGCAGATCCCGCTGGCGCCGGCCACGACCGCCATCGTCATCCGGTGAAGGAGTCCTCCCCCGGGGCCGGCCGTCAGCGCGGCCTGACCCTCATCGAGCTGATCATCGCCCTGGTGATCCTCGGCATCCTTGCCTCGGCGGCCCTGCCCCTGGCCGAGGTGACCGCCATACGCGGCCGTGAGGTCGAACTGCGCCGCTCCCTGCGCGACATGCGCACGGCGATCGACAACTGGAAGGCCGACTACGACCGGGCGGTGGCAGAGAAGAAGATCAACGCCACGGTCGGCAAGTCCGGCTACCCGGAGTCGCTGGAAAAGCTGGTGGAGGGGAGCGACTGGGGGGGGATGTACCCGAACCCGCGCCGCTACCTGCGCCGGATCCCCGTCGACCCCTTCGATGAATACGGCGAGGGGTGGGGGCTGCGCGCCTACAAGGACGACCCCGATTCGACCGTCTACGGCGGCGAAGATCTCTACGACGTCTATTCGCAAAGCACCCGGCGCGCTCTCGACGGGTCCGAGTACAGGACATGGTGAAAGAACCGATCGATAAACGCCGCTCGCGCGGTTTCACGCTGATCGAACTGCTGATCGTCATGACGATCATCGGCATCCTCGCCAGCATCGCCGCCCCCAACTACCAGCGCAGTGTGATCAGGGCCCGCGAATCGGTGCTGATGGAAGATCTCTACCAGATGCGCCAGGCCATCGACGCCTACTTCGCCGACCACATTAAGTACCCGGATTCCCTGGAGACCCTGGTCGAGGGCCGTTATCTGCGCGCGATCCCGGTGGATCCCTTCACCAACCGGACCGACAGCTGGACGACGGTGATCCCCGAGGCGCGCGAGGATGGCGAAGTCGCCGAGGGGGAGGTGGCCGACGTCAAGAGCGGCAGCGACCTGGTCGGCCTCAACGAAATCCCCTACCGGGAGTGGTGACGGCGGCGGCATGATCCAGTTGATCAACGTTACGAAAAGCTACCCGGGCGGACAGCGCGCGGTCGATAACATCAGCCTGCAGGTCGCCAAGGGGGAGTTCGTCTACCTGGCCGGGCCCTCCGGCGCCGGCAAGACCACCCTGCTCAGGCTGCTGTGCTGCGCGGAGCGTCCGTCGCAGGGGCAGATTCTCCTCGAGGGGCGCAACGTCACCAGCCTGCCGACGCGCCACATCCCCTATCTGCGCCGCAACCTCGGTATTGTCTTCCAGGATTTCAAGCTGCTGACCAGGCGCACGGTCTTCGAGAATGTCTCCTTCCCTCTCGAGGTCCAGGGGCTGCGACGCCAGGAGATCGCCCGGCGCACGGGGCAGGTGCTCAGCCAGGTCGGCCTCGGCGGGCGCCTGACTCACTCTCCGCCGCAGCTCTCCGGCGGAGAGCAGCAGCGGGTGGCGGTGGCCCGCGCCCTGGTCGTCAACCCGCTGCTGCTGCTGGCCGACGAGCCGACCGGCAACCTCGACCCTGACGTGACCCTCGATATCATGGAACTCTTCAAAAGCGCCAATGCACGGGGGACGACCATCATCATGGCCACCCATGACCGTGCCCTGATCGGCCAGTTCCCGCGGCGCACCATCACCCTCGAGGGGGGGCGCCTGGCCGGCGACGAACAGGGATGAGCATGCGCCCCGGCTACTTTTTCGCCCGCACCTTGCGCAACATGCGCCTGAGCCCGGTGCTGAGCTTCGCCTCGACCCTGGCCGTGGCCGTGGCCCTGGCCCTGCTGGCCTTTTTTGCCATCGCCGTACTCAATGTCCAGCGCCTCTCCGAACGCTGGTCGGCAGAGCTGACTATTGTCATCTATCTGGAGCAGCCGCCCCGTGAAGCCACCCTGGAAAACTGGCTGCATGACCTGCGCAACTGGCCGGAAGTCGCCGGCGTTGCCTATGTCTCCCGTGAAGAGGCCCTTGAGCGCTTCCGCGCCCGACTCGGCAAGGATGCCGGGCTCCTCGAGGGGATCGGAGCCGAGGTCCTCCCCGCCTCCCTGGAAGTCCGCCTCCGGCCCGAAGCCCGGAGTGCCGCGGCGGAGGTGGCCGAACGGCTGGGGCGCTACCGCGACTTCGGCGAACGGCACTATGCGCGGGAGTGGCTGCAGCGCTTCGAGGCCTTCCTTCTCCTGCTGCGGACCGTCGGCGCGGCCCTCGGCGGCTTCCTGGTGCTGGCCGCTCTGGTGATCGTCACCAACACCATCCGCCTGACCCTCTACGCCCGCCAGGATGAACTCGAGGTGATGGCCATGGTCGGGGCGACGCCGCTCTTCATCAAGCTCCCCTACCTGATCGAGGGGGCGCTGCAGGGGCTGTTCGGCAGCCTTCTGGCGCTGCTGATCAGCTATGCCGGCTACCACGCCCTGCTCCAGGAGAGCCTGGCCAGCCTGCTCCTGCTCAGCGGGGTCGACAGCATCATTTTCCTCCCCCTCTACTGGCAGCTGCTGCTGATCGTCGCCGGCACGCTGGTGGGGGCGGCCGGAAGCGCCCTGGCGCTGCGCCGTTTCGTGCGCTTCTGTCAGGACTAGTCATGGGCCGGGTGCTGGCTGGCCTGTTGCTGACCCTCCTGCTCTTCCTCGTCCCGGGGGCCCTGCTCGCCGCCGGGGAACTGGATGACAGCCGGCGGGAACTGGGCGAGGTGCAGCGGCGCATCGACGAGACCCTCGGCGCCCTGCGCAGCAAGCGCACTGCCGCGGGGGCGACGAGTGCCGAACTGCAGCGCCTGGAACAGTCGCTGACCCGCCTGCGCGAGCTGATTCGTGCCAGCGACCGGCGCCTGGCCGATCTTGATCGGCGCCTGGCCGAGGAGCAGGGTGAGCTGCGGCGCCTGCAGCATGAACTCGCCGAGACCCGGCGGGTTCTGGAAAAACGTCTGGCGGCGATGTACAAGGGGGGCGGGGAGGGGAGTGCCCGGGCCCTCTTGAGCCGGGCCTCGACCCCCCTCGAGCTGGCCGAGCGCTACGCCTTCATGGCCCGCATCGCCCGCCACGACCGGGCCCTGGCCGACTCCTACCGCGAGCAGGCGGAGGCGGTGGAACTGGCCGTGGCTGAACTCGGTCGTCTGCGCGAAGCACAGGCAGCCCAGGCGGCGCAGCGGCGTGCCGAAGAGGGGACACTGCAAGCGGCCGGCAAGGCCAAGCAGCAACTCCTTGCCGAGCTCCGCCGCGACCAGGCCTCCCTGGCGACCGCGCTCAAGGAGTTGCGCGCCCGTGCCGCCCGCCTCTCCGCACTGGTCAAAAAGCTCGAGCGGGCGAAATCGACCTTCGCCGGCAAACCCACAGAGTTTACGGCCCAGCGTGGACGACTGACCTGGCCGGTAACCGGCCGCGTGCGCATCGGCTTCGGGGCCACCCGCCACCCCGAGCTCGGCACCATGATCGACAGCAACGGACTGGAGATCGCCGTGGCGCCGCAGTCGCCGGTCAAGTCGATCTGGAAGGGGCGGGTTCTCTATGCCGGGGCCCTCAAGGGCTTCGGCAACCTGATGATCATCGATCACGGGGACAAATTCTACTCCCTCTACGCCCACGCCGCCTCTTTCAGGCGCAAGGTCGGCGATACGGTCGCCGCCGGCGAGGTCATCGCTCTCTCCGGTCATGAGGGGCGCGATGCGCTCTATTTCGAAATCCGCCGTCAGGGCGTACCGATCAATCCCTTGCCGTGGCTCGCGCCACGCTGACCCATGGAGAATTGTCGATGAAATCGAGCAGGTTCAGGGGCATAGCCCTCGTCAGCGTACTGCTTGCCACCTTCCTGGCTACCGGCTGGCTGCGCAGCCCTGCGGCGGCCCGTGCCGATGACCTCTACCGGGAACTGCAGCTCTTCACCGATGTGCTGAGCATCGTCCGCCGCAGCTATGTGGAGGAGGTGCCGGCCAAGGAGCTGATCTATGGCGCCATCGACGGCATGCTCGCCTCCCTCGATCCCCACTCCGGGTTCATGCCGCCGGACGTCTACAAGGAGATGAAGATCGATACCCGCGGCGAATTCGGCGGGTTGGGGATCGAGATCACGGTCAAGGACGACCTGCTGCTGGTGGTTGCCCCGATCGAGGATACCCCGGCCTTTCGGGCCGGCATCCAGGCCGGTGACCGGATCGTCAAGATCGGCGACCAGTTGACCAAGGGGATGGAAATCATGACCGGCGTGCGGCTGATGCGCGGCACCCCCGGTTCAGAGGTGACCATCTCGATCATGCGTGACGGGTTCGAGCGGCCCCGGGAGTTCACCCTCAAGCGAGAGATCATCAAGGTCAAGAGTGTCAAGTCCCGGGCCCTGGCCCCCGGCTACGGTTACCTGCGGCTGACCCAGTTCCAGGAGCGCAGCGCCGCCGACCTGGAGAAGGCCTTCGGCGACCTGGCCAAGGAGAGCGGCGGCAAGCTTGACGGACTGGTTCTCGACCTGCGCAACAACCCCGGCGGGCTCCTCGACCAGGCGGTGGAAGTGGCCGACCTCTTCCTGGAGAGCGGGACGATCGTCTCCACGCGGGGCCGGGTGGCCGACTCTCAGGCCGAGTTCTCGGCGACCCGCAGCGGTCGAGAGCCGGCCTGCCCGGTGGTGGTCCTGATCAACGGCGGCAGCGCGAGCGCCGCGGAGATTGTCGCCGGAGCCCTGCAGGATCATCGCCGGGCCGTCATCCTCGGCACCCAGAGTTTCGGCAAGGGCTCGGTGCAGACCATCCTGCCGCTGGGCGACGACTCCGGGCTGCGCCTGACCACGGCACGCTACTACACCCCGAAGGGGCGCTCGATCCAGGCCACCGGGATCACCCCCGACATCGAGGTGCAGCCGGCGGAAATCCGCCAGACCGGTGAACGCGACCTCTTCCGGGAAAAGGACCTGCCCGGCCACTTCAGCGGCGATCAGGGCGAGGTCAAGGGCGACAAGCCGGCCGGCAAGGCAGGGGCGCCTGCCGATGACGGGCAGCGCAGCGATTACCAGCTGATGCGGGCTCTCGACCTGCTCAAGGGCTGGCACCTGCTGCAGGGGCTGCCGCGGCCGGCAGCAGGGAGCTGACGGCGTGGCCGTGCGCAGGAAGGCGGCCGGGGGGAAGTCCCCGGCCGGGAAGAAAGGCGGAGCGAAGCGCGGCGGCAAAGCCTCGGGGCAGAGGCGCGGGCGAATCGACTGGCGCCTGCACCTGATGCTCCTGGCTGCCGCCCTGCTGGTCGTGGCCCTGGTCTGGCTGGCACGACGTGAGGTCCGCCCCCCCGCCGCCGGCGGGGCTGCGCCGGCGGTGACCTCGGTCAAAGTCCCCCTGCCGGAAGCTCCCTCGAACGCTAATCAGGCGGCGGCAGCCCGCGAGCAGGTCGAAGCTTTTCTCGCCGCCGTCGGAGTAGGGGAAGAGCTGGTCGCCCGGGAGCCCGCCGAGCACCCGCACTTCTACCGGATTGCCGCGCCCCGCCCGGGAGCGGCTTCGATTGCCCGCCTGCGCGAGCGCCTGGGCGGACTCCTCCCGGCGCTGTCGCTGGCGGAAGCCGCCGGGGGCGGGCTGGAGATCAAGACCGCCGACGGCGCACTGCTGCTCTCCCTCTTCTTTGCCGCAGGGGACGCCGTCCCGGCGCGGCAGGGCGGACGGGTGGCAATCATCATCGACGACCTCGGCAGGGGGGAGGCGTCGGTTCGACAGCTGCTCAAGATCGGCCAGCCCCTGACCTTCGCCATTCTCCCCGGCGAGCCGCGCAGCGCCGAAGTTGCCCGTCTGGCACACGCCGCCGGACGCGAAGTCCTGCTCCACCTGCCGATGGAGCCCCAGGGCTATCCCAAGGTCAACCCCGGCGCCGATGCCCTGCTGGTCATCCACAGCGACACCGAGCTGCGCGAGCGCCTGGCCGCCCTGCTGGCCCTCGTCCCCCAGGCGGTGGGGGTCAACAACCACATGGGCTCGCGTTTTAGCGAAGATGAAGAGGGGATGGCGACGGTCATGTCCCTGCTTGGCGAGCGCCGCCTCTTCTTCGTCGACAGCCTGACCAGCAGCGGCTCGATCGGCAGGAGCGCCGCCGCCAAGGCGGGGGTGCCCTACCTGCGCCGCGACGTTTTCCTCGACAACGTCGCCGAGGTTCCGGCCATCACCCGTCAGCTCCGCCAGCTGGCCGAGCAGGCCGCCCGCCACGGCAGCGCGGTGGGGATCGGCCACCCCTATCCGCAGACGCTGCAGGCGCTGAAAAGCGAACTCCCCCGTTTGGCTGCCGGGGGAGTCACCTTTGTTGCCGTATCGGAACTGCTTAAGAAGGGCGGGTAGGGGCCGTCAGGGGAGTTGTGCGGCGATTTTACCGCGCACGGCGGCGAAGCGCCGGTACTGTTCATCGAGGAGGATCTCCTCGGGGAGGTCGGCGCTGACCCGGCGGATCAGCAGGAAGTCATCGCTCAGCTTCCCTTCGCCGTCGAGCAGTGTGCGCTCGAGCAGGGCATAGATTCCGGAACGTTCCTTCCCCAGCAGTTTTCGTTCGTACTCCTGCAGTTCGCTGGTCTTGTGCGAGACCTCCAGCCCCTCCTCGCTGAAGCGGTAGAAGGAGAGCTGCTGCTGGAAGAAGTTGCGCGTGTTGGGCGCGCGGCGCAGGACGAAACAGGAGCGTTGCGCCGCCTCCCTGAAGAGCTCGCGGAGCGGGTCGTCGGCTTCGATCGGCCGCTTGGCCCCGTAGAAGTGGCGGAAGGCCAGGGCGGAGAAACACTCCTCTTCGATGTAGCCGGAGAGCTGGAGGTCGGAGCGCTCGGCGAAGTAACCGGCCCCGCTGATGCCGTCGTCGTTGACCAGGCGGCGCCCGCAGACCAGGCAGTCGCGGGTCAGGGCGGCGCAGCGCTGGTGGTAGGCGTTCTGGCGCTCCGCCTGTTCCTGCCCCTGGGCCAGGCGGATCTCCTCTAGCCGCCTGCTCTCCGCCTCGCGGCTGTCGATGTAGACCTGGCGGGCGATGTGGGTGATCTGCAGGTGAACATCGGTGTTGCGGCCGTGGGTGAGGATCGGGTAGATCCGCCCGTCGGGGTTGGTGTTTAGTGTCTCGACCTTGGGGCTCTTGGCGATGTAGCCTTCCATGCAGCGGTAGCCGCGGTTGATGGCGTAGGCCTTGAGCAGCTGGTGGCTGTCGCGGAAGGGGCCCTGGTAGTGAACGCGGCCGTCGATCAGGCAGGGGAGAATGCGCAGGGCCCGGCGCGACAGTTGGTGGTCGTCGAAAAAGCGGTAAATGTGCCGGCAGTTCTCCAGGGAGGGGGCGTCCTTGACCGGAACGATCACCCGGTCGGCGGCGAAGAGGGCGTTCTGGGTGAAGACGTCGATGTCCGGCCGAGTGTCGATGATGATGATCCCGCCCAGCCCGGAAGTCGCCAGGTTGCGGGCCAGTACCCCGGGGCCGGCCAGTTGGTCGCGCAGCCGGCCGAGCTCTTCGCAGGAGGGGATGAACTGCACGCCGTATTCGCCGGTTTCGACCAGTTCCTCGGCCGGCATGCCGCGGAAGAGCCCGCCGACGTCATGGCGCGGTTTCCCTTTGCCGATGCGGAACATGCGGTCGACGGAGAAGTGGTTGTCGAGGCTGAAGACGGTGACCGGCAGCTCCTCGTGGAGGGCTTTGAGGTAGATGGCCAGGTTGGTGGCCAGAGTGGTCTTGCCCACTCCGCCCTTGTCGCTGGAAATGGTGACGATGTACGGTGTCTGCATTCGCGGTTGCCCCGGGTGATCGATTCCGTCAATATATAGGGACGCAGTGGCTAAAAGTCAAATTCAAACCACAAGATGTAGGATATCCGCTGCCCGATGAGCGATGCTGCCGCCACCCTGACCGTTGCACGCCTCGTGGACCTGATCCGCGAGACGGTGGAGAGCAATTTCTACCAGGTGACGGTGACCGGGGAGATCTCCAACTTCTCGGCGCCCGCCTCGGGGCACTGGTACTTCACCCTCAAGGACAGCCAGGCCCAGTTGCGTGCGGTGATGTTCCGCGGCCGCAACCGCCTGGCCCGGGTCACGCCTGCTGACGGCATGCAGGTGACCTGCACCGGAACGGTCAGTGTCTACCCGGCCCGCGGCGAGGTGCAGCTGATCGTCGACGGCCTGGCGCCCGCCGGGGTGGGGAGCCTGCAGGCGGCTTTCGAGGCCCTCAAGGCCCGCCTGGCTGCCGAGGGGCTCTTTGCCGCGGAGCGCAAGCGGCCGCTGCCGGCCTACCCGCGGCGCATCGGCATCGCCACCTCGCCAAGCGGGGCGGCCCTCCAGGACCTCCTCAATATCCTGCGCCGGCGCGCCCCCGGCCTGGATGTTGTGCTCGCCCCGACCCGGGTCCAGGGGGAGGGGGCGGCGGCGGAGATCGCCGCCGCGCTCGCCGGCCTCAACCGTCTCGGCGGGCTCGACGTGCTGATCGTCGGCCGGGGGGGCGGCTCGCTCGAGGACCTGTGGGCCTTCAACGAGGAGAGCGTCGCCCGGGCGATCGCCGCCTCGGCGATCCCGGTGATCTCGGCGGTCGGCCATGAAACCGATTTCACCATCGCCGACCTGGTCGCCGACCTGCGCGCTCCCACCCCCAGCGCCGCCGCCGAACTGGTGGCCAAGAGCCGCCTCGAACTGGAGAGCCACGTCGATCACCTGATCATGCGCCTGCAGTCCCGGGTCGAGCAGGGGCTGGCCCTGTGGGGGGAGCGGGTTAGCGGCCTGGATCGGCGACTGCGCCGCGCCGGGGCCGTACTGGCAGCGCAGCGCGAGCAGGTCGAGCAGCGCGAGCAGCGCCTGCGCCTGGCCCTGCACGCCCTGCTGCAGCACTCGGAGGCGGTGCTGGCCGGGGCTGCCGGGCGCCTCGACGCCCTGTCGCCACTGCGCCAGCTGGCCCGCGGTTATGTCATCGCCAGTCACGACGCCGCCGGGGGGCAGGTGGCCCGCTACTCCGAGCTGACGCCGGGGGCGGAACTGTGGCTGCGTTTTGCCGCCGGGCGGGCCCGGGCCGCCATCAAAGAGCTCGACGACGCCCCGTAGCGGCGCCCTTTTGCTTGACACCCCGCGCCGGCGCATGCTGTTATGCCGGCCATTCCTTGCGGAGAATGCTGACCATGGCCAAGGCCCCTACATTCGAGCAGGCTCTCCAGGCGCTGGAAGATGCCGTCGACCTCCTCGAGCGCGGCCAGCTGCCCCTCAACGAGGCGCTGGCCTGCTTCGAGCGCGGCGTCAGCAGTGCCTCGCGCTGTCGGGAACTGCTGGGGGAGGTCGAGGGGCGGGTCGACGTCCTGCTTAAGAACTCCTCCGGCCGGCTCTCGCTCACCCCCTTGGATGAGGGTGGCCCTGAAGGGGGGCGCGGATGAGTTTCTCGTTGCCCGATTACCTGCGCGAGCGGGTCGCCGAGGTCGATGCCGCCCT
>CAYQLP010000043.1:0-16877 GCA_964418505.1 uncultured Geobacteraceae bacterium
GCTCTCGCCGGTGATCAGCACCGTGCTGTCGGTGGGCGCCACCTGGAGGATGCGCTGGTAGACCCGGTGCATCTCGGGACTCGTGCCGATCAGCTCCTCGAAACCCTCGTCCCCGCAGAACTCCGCCTCAGGGTGCTGGGCCAGCAGCACGGCACGCTCGGTCAGGGCGCCGCGGACCTTGTCGAGGAGAAGGTCATTGGCAAACGGTTTGGGGAGGTAGTCGTAGGCGCCGCTGCGCATCACCTCGACGGCGTTGTTGATATCGGCGAAGCCGGTGATCAGGATCACCGGGGTGGCCGGCTGCAAAACCTTGACCGCCTGCAGGACCTCGAGGCCGCTCATCCCCGGCATCTTCAGGTCGGTGATAAGCAGGTCGAAATTCCCTTCCTGCATGCGCTCGAGGGCCAGGCGGCCGTTGGGCTGGGTTTCCACCTCGAAGCCCTCGCGCCCGAGAACCCGTCTTAGGCCTTCACGGATGACGGCGTCGTCATCGGCAACCAGGATCCGCTCTTGTCTGCTCACTGACCACCTCTCTCCACTGCTGCCGGCAGGGATTCTGCCCCCGCCGGGCGCGACGGGGCGCCGAGCGGCAATTCTACGGCAAAGACCGTGCCTTTGCCAACCTCGCTGCGGACCGTAATCGTTCCACCATGATTCTGGATGATGCCATAGGAGACCGACAGCCCGAGGCCAGTGCCGGCCACCCCATTGACGGCCTGATCCTTGGTGGTGAAGAAGGGATCGAAGATCTTGGCCAGGTGCTCGGCGGCAATCCCCGCGCCGGTATCGGCTATCGTCGAAACGATCATCCCGCGAGCGCCATCGACCTCGATGGCGGCGGTCAGCTCGCCACCCTTCGGCATGGCCTGGCAGGCGTTGACGATCATGTTGACGTAGACCTGCTCGATCTGGTCAGGGTCGACTTCGATGGGCGAGAGTGACCCGGGGTAGCGGCGAACAAAGCGGATCCCGCCGAGATTGGCCTGATGCTCGATGAGGGCCAGGGCGTTGTCCAGCACCGTGGCCAGAGAGACGCTGCGCTTGCTGGGGATGGAGTTGCGCGAGAATTCCAGCAGCCGCTTGACGATTGCCGCGCAGCGCTGGGTCTCGCGGACGATCACCAGGGCGTCTTCGCGCCGCTCCTCGGGCAGGGTCGGGTCATTGGCCAGCAGGTTGGCGAACATCAGGATCCCGGCCAGCGGGTTGTTGATCTCGTGGGCGATCCCCGCCACCAGCTGGCCCAGCGAGGCCAGCTTTTCCGAGCGGATCATCTGGCTGTTGATCTCGGCCAGTTCGCGGCTGCGGGCCTGCACCTTGGCCTCGAGGGTCTCGGCGAGCTGGCGGTACTCATCGCGCGCCTGGCGCAGGCGGTCGGTCATCTCGTTGAATTCGCTGGCCAGTTCGCCGATCTCATCACGGGCCTTGAATTCGACATGGGTATCGAGTTCGAGGCTCGAGACCTTGCGGGCATGGAGGAGCAGGCTGTGCACCGGGCGAATGACCAGGTTCTGGGTCAGCAGGATCATCGAGGCGATCAGGATGAGCAGCAGGGAGAGGGCAAAAGACAGGACGTTGCGGCGGAAGACATCGGCCTGGATCCCGATGTTTTTCAACGAGGCCTGGACCTCGAGAGCGCCGAGGATCGGCTCGCCAGCGGAATGAGCATGACAGGCGGCCGTGTAGCAGGCCGGCTGATTGGGGATGCTGGTAATAACGCTGAGGATCTGGTTGTCGGCGCAGTCGGTCAGTACCCGCCGCCCTTCGAGGGCAGTCGGGAAGGTGGTGGCGATCTTGTCGCAGTGACAGTGGGCGCAGGCATTGGCCGGGTCACCGATACCATGACCGATTTCACTGGCATGGGTCGAGTAGCGCAGTCGCCCCTCACCGTCAAAGAGACGGATGCGGGCGATCTTCTCGTGGCGGCAGGCATCGTCGATCATGCGGTAGACCACGTCGCGGTTGTCCTGGAGCATCTGCAGATGAGTGGTCTTGAGGATGATCTCGCTGAGGGTTTCGACGTCGTCCTGGGCCTCTGTGAAAAAGACCCTGGTCAGCGCCTCGATCGACAGGTAAGCGAACAAGGCAATGGTGACCAAGAGCACCAGGCTGGTGCCGATAGTGAACTTGGCGGTCAGCCGGCCGCGCGGGATTCTCACCACGAACTCCGCGAGAAGGACTTCATGCATTCACTCCCTGGGGCAAGGGCCTCGCTCTGCCCATGGACGATATTGAGAATATTTTAATTATATACGCTACAACTAGTCTCTTTTCGCCGAGCTGTCAAGCAGACGATGGCTGGCGGCAAAAGAGTCGCGCAGGGCGCAGATTCTGGCTTGGCAGGCCAATCCGGCCTTTACAGCCAAGGATGGGGAGGGGTAAAATCCTTACAGTTTGGCAGCACCGGGGGAAGGGAGCACAACGTTGTCCAGGGCCAATCTCTACCTGCTGAAAAACACGGGCTATTTCTTCGCTATGGGGAACATCGTGGTGCTGCTTTTCCCAAGCTGGCAGATGGCCCTGTGGTGCAATGGCGTGGCCCTGGCCGTCAGCCTGGGGCTCTTCTGGCTGATCCGTCTGACCGTGCGCCGCTATGCCGCCGCCTTCAGCCTTTCTCGAACCACGGTCAAAGAGCTGCTTGCCGATTATATTGCCGACGAGAAACGCGGCAAGATCTCCTTCTTCAACTACCTGCAGCAACGCGCCTCGACGGTGGACAGCACTCCGTTGTCCCGCCACCCCGGAACGGATCTCAGCTTATGACCGCATCGGCCAATACTGTCCTGATCGTCGACGACAACCCCCTGGGGCGGGAAGCCCTCGGCGATGTGCTCGCCCCCGAGGGTTACACCTTGGCCTTTGCCCCTGATGGCCCGACGGCTCTCGCCGCGGCCGCCGAACTGCGCCCCGACGTGATCCTCCTCGACGTGATGATGCCGGGGATGGACGGCTTCGAGGTCTGCCGCCGCCTGCGCGCCGATGTGGAGCTCTGCGAAGTGCCGGTGCTGATGGTCACCGCCCTCGACGACCGCGCTTCGCGTCTCAAGGGGATCGAGTCCGGCGCCGACGACTTCGTCTCCAAGCCCTTCGACCGCATCGAGCTGCGCGCCCGGATCAGGACGATCATGCGCCTGAACCGCTACCGCAAGCTGCGCGACGAGCACCTGCGCCTGGAGAAGGCCTATGCCGAGCTCCAGGAGACCCACGAGGGGACGCTGCGCGGCTGGGTCGAGGCCTTGGACCTGCGCGACAAGGAGACGGTCGGCCACTCCGACCGGGTGGTCGAGCTGACCGTGCGCCTGGCCAGGGCGGCGGGGATCGACGGGCAGGAGCTCACCGACCTGCGCCGCGGCGCGCTCCTCCACGATGTCGGCAAGCTCGGTGTCCCCGACGGCATTCTTCTCAAGCCGGGAGAGCTGAGCGAAGAAGAGCGCGACGTCATGAAGCAGCATCCCCGCTATGCTTACGAATGGCTGCACGCCATCCCCTACCTGCGTAAAACCGCGACGATCCCCTACTGTCACCACGAGAAGTGGGACGGCAGCGGCTACCCGCGCGGCCTCAAAGGGGAGGAGATACCCCTTGGGGCACGGATTTTCGCCCTGGTCGATGTCTGGGACGCCCTGCGTTCCGGGCGCCCCTATCGCGGTCCGCTGTCGGAGGCGGAAGCCCTGACCTATATCCGGAAAGGCAGCGGCACGCATTTCGATCCACAGTTGGTTGAACTGTTCATCAAGCTGATCGGCGGCGCGCAGGGCGGCGACGAAAGTGCCCCCTGACCCCACGTCCACGACCCACCACCAAGGAGCATTGACAGTCATGCGTTTTGTCGCGAGCCTGCTGCTGGCCCTGGGAATCCTCTGCCATTTCGTCACCCCCGCCGCGGCGGATCTCAAGGAGGTCCAGGCGCGGGGCGAGCTGCGCCACATCGGCGTCCCCTACGCCAACTTCATTACCGGGGCCGGCGACGGTTTCGACGCCGAACTGGTGCAGGGCTTTGCCGCCCAGCTGGGCGTTCGCTACACGCCGGTCTACTCCAATTTCTACACGGTGGTTCGCGACCTGCTCGGCAAGGAGGTCGTGCGCAGCAACGGCGAGGTCAGCCTCACCGGCAATTTCCCGGTGCGCGGCGACATGATCTCCACCGGGTTCACCAAGCTGCCGTGGCGTGAGTCGATTCTGCTCTTTTCCGAGCCGGTCTTTCCCTCTCAGGTCTTCCTGGTGACCCCGGCAGAATCGCCGATCAGGCCGATCGCCGGCTCGAAAAGCCTGCAGCGGGACATCGAGGAGACCAAGGAACTGGTCGGCAATCGGCGCCTGCTGGTCATGGACAACACCTGCCTCGACCCGCGCGGCTACGGCCTGGCCAACCGGGGGCTGAATCTGCGCACCTATACCCGCAGCACCAACATCAACGAGATGGTTCCGGCAATGCTCGCCGGCGAGGCCGACATGACCCTCCTCGACGTGGCCAACGTGATTCTCGACCTGCAGCAGTGGGCCGGGCGCATCAAGGTGATCGGGCCGATTTCCGAGCAGCAGCTGATGGCGGCGGCCTTCCCCAAATCCTCTCCCGACCTGCGCAACGCCTATAACGCCTACCTGGCCAAGATCCGTGCCGACGGCACCTACAATCGCCTGATCGACAAGTACTACCCTGGGATCAGGGTCTGGTTTCCCGACTTTTTCGCCGCTTACGCGCCCGGGAAGCGCTGAGGAGCGTGATGTCCGAACGATTGGTCAACTTCATTCGCCAGCGCCTGGAAGTCATCATCGTCGGGGCTTTCAGCATCTACCTGATCGCCCTGCCCAGCATTTCGGCCTACTCCTGGCAGCAGATGAAGGACCGCACCGACGCCTACCTGCTGGCGGACAGCAAGATCCGCGCGGCGGCCGCGGCCGATACCCTGCAGCTGCTCCGCCTCAAGGCGGAAAATCTCGGTAAAATGTCGGAAATCCATGCCTTCCTGGTCAATCGCGACCTCGGCATGTCGATGCGCTACGGCCTGCAGTCCAATCTTCTCGCCGTCGAACACCAGATGCGGGAAGCGCTCCTGGGCGGTGGCGGGGAGACGCTGCAGCGCGTCATCTACCTGGACATTGACGGCAGCCGGCTGGCCGATACCCATCCGGAGCGTCCGCTGACTGTGAGCTCCCCGGCTCCCGGCGCACGGACCACCCAGCATATCGACGCGGCCAACCGACAGATTGTCACCTACGTGCCGGTACAGCACAAAGGCCGGCCCGGTGGCCTGGTGATCACCGTCAACTCACTGCAGACGCTCTATCGCAACCTGCTCTACGACATCGCCAACAGCGTCCGCGACGTCCTGGTCATGCAGGACGGCATCGAACTCCCTTACAAGGAAGGCACCGTGCTGCCCACCGCACTGGCAGCCGAAATCCCCGATCTGCCCTCCGACCTGGTCCTGAAAAAAAGCGGCCTCGACCTCGGCTGGGGCGACCAGGATACGCTGAAAAACCTTTTGATGATGAAGCTCCCGGTCCCCGGGTCCCCCCTGTACATGGTTACGGTGATTCCCACCCAGCGGGCCTACAGCCATGTCATCCCCTCGAGCATCCTCAGCGTGCTGGTATCGATGCTGCTGCTGCTCGCCGTAACCACCTTCCTCGTTACCCGTCGGCGGAACCGCGCGCTGATCGCCAGCGAGCGAAAACGCCAGCAGGCGGAGATCCTCGCCTCCACCGCCACGTCTGTCCACGTTGCCGAAGGGGCGGTCAAGGAGTTCGCCCATGAGCTGACAGCCAGGGTGGCCACCAGCATGGGCATCGACCGGGTGGGCATCTGGCTTTTCGAGGACAACGGCACCCGTCTGCTCAACACCGCCACCTACCTGCGCGGCGAGGGCCGCCATCACTGCGGCATGGTGCTCCAGGAGCAGGAGTACCGGGAGGAGCTGTCGATTCTGCGCCGCGACAAATACGTCGATGCCACGGACCCGTTGACCGATCCGCGCGTCACCGGCTATGTCGAAAGCTACCTCAAGCCGCTCCGTATCTCCTCGATGCTCGATGCCGCCATCCGCACCGGCGGCGACGTCCTCGGCATGCTGTGCCTGGAGTTCACCCACAAAAGCCATCAATGGGAGGAAGATGAAATCGTCTTCGCCTGCCAGTTGGCCGACCAGATGGCCATCGCCATCGTCAACGCCGAGCGCAACCGCACCGAGTTGACCCTGCGCGATCGCGACCGCCAGCTGGAGAGCGCCGTCAACCGGGCCAACCAGATGGCCCGGGCCGCCGAGCAGGCCAACGTGGCCAAGAGCGAGTTCCTGACCAATATGAGCCATGAGCTGCGTACGCCGCTCAATGCCATCCTGGCCCTCACCGAGGGGTTGATCGACGAGGTGCGCGGGCCGCTCAACGAGCGCCAGCACGCTTCGCTAGGGAACATCCACGCCAGCGGCCGCCACCTCCTCGAACTGATCAACGACATTCTCGACCTGGCCAAGATCGAGGCCGGTCGCCTGGACATTTCCCTCGAGGTGGTGGTGGTCAGCGAAATCTGCGAGGCCAGCATGGCTTTCGTCCGCGAGATCGCCTCGAGCAAAAACCTCTCGCTGCTTTTCGAGACGCCTCACCCCGCCGCCCGCATCTATGCGGACCCCAAGCGCCTGCGCCAGATCCTGGTCAATTTTCTCAGCAATGCCGTCAAGTTTACCCAGCCGGGGGGCCAGGTGAAGCTGGCCGTCGAACTCCTCGACGACCGCGAGGCCATCTGTTTTGCCGTCATCGATACCGGCATCGGCATCCCGGCGGAGGACTTGACTAAACTCTTCAAGCCCTTCACCCAGCTCGACTCGAGCCTGAGTCGCCATCACGAAGGGACCGGGCTGGGGCTGACCCTGGTCCAGCGCCTGACCGAAATGCACGGCGGCAGCGTCGCGGTGGAGAGCGAGTCCGGCAAGGGAAGCCGTTTTGCCGTGACTCTGCCGACCAGGATCCCCGAGCAGGAGCGGGCGATCCTCAGCGGAGATGCCTGCCGGATCGAGTACGTCACCCATCAGGAGGCCCTCGAGCCGGAGCCGACAGGAGAACAAGGGGAGATCTCTATGCCGACACACGTTCTGCTGGTCGATGACAACGAGATGAACATCGTGGCCATCGGGGAATATCTCCAGGATACCGGCTTTATGGTCACCCTCGCCTACGATGGGCGCGAGGCCCTGGCCCGGGCCGGGGAGATCCGCCCTGATATCGTGCTGATGGATGTGCAGATGCCGGGGATGGACGGCCTGGAAGCGACCCGCCGCCTGCGCCAGATGCCGGGCTGCCGTGACCTGCCGATCATCGCCCTGACCGCCCTGGCCATGCCCGGCGACCGAGAGCGCTGCCTGGAGGCCGGTGCCGACGACTACCTGATCAAACCGGTCAGCCTCAAGCACCTGGTCAAGACCATCCGTGACCTGATCAAGCAGCAGAGTTGAGAGCGATGACCGCATCGGCCAACACGGTCCTGATCGTCGACGACAACCCCCTGGGGCGGGAAGCCCTCGGCGATGTGCTCGCCCCCGAGGGTTACACCTTGGCCTTTGCCCCTGATGGCCCGACGGCTCTCGCCGCGGCCGCCGAACTGCGCCCCGACGTGATCCTCCTCGACGTGATGATGCCGGGGATGGACGGCTTCGAGGTCTGCCGCCGCCTGCGCGCCGATGTGGAGCTCTGCGAAGTGCCGGTGCTGATGGTCACCGCCCTCGACGACCGCGCTTCGCGTCTCAAGGGGATCGAGTCCGGCGCCGACGACTTCGTCTCCAAGCCCTTCGACCGCATCGAGCTGCGCGCCCGGATCAGGACGATCATGCGCCTGAACCGCTACCGCAAGCTGCGCGACGAGCACCTGCGCCTGGAGAAGGCCTATGCCGAGCTCCAGGAGACCCACGAGGGGACGCTGCGCGGCTGGGTCGAGGCCTTGGACCTGCGCGACAAGGAGACGGTCGGCCACTCCGACCGGGTGGTCGAGCTGACCGTGCGCCTGGCCAGGGCGGCGGGGATCGACGGGCAGGAGCTCACCGACCTGCGCCGCGGCGCGCTCCTCCACGATGTCGGCAAGCTCGGCGTTCCCGACGCCATTCTCCATAAACCAGGCAAGCTCGACGACGATGAATGGCGCCTGATGAGGGAGCACCCGGTACGGGCCTACGAGTGGCTCTCCTCGATCCCCTACCTGCGGCGGACGGCGACGATCCCCTACTGTCACCACGAGAAGTGGGACGGCAGCGGCTACCCGCGGGGCCTCAAGGGGGAGGAGATCCCGCTCGGCGCACGCATCTTCGCCCTGGTCGATGTCTGGGACGCCCTGCGCTCCAACCGCCCCTACCGGGCGGCCATGCCCCGTTCGGAGGCCCTGGCTGAAATCCGCGCCGGCAGCGGCACGCATTTCGATCCACAGCTGGTCAACCTGTTTTTTGCCCAGCTGGAAGAATCTGCCTGATTCCCTCTGCCAGTCAATTCCCGGTCACGCCGGCGATCGACTGCGGCTTTGCAACAATGGAGAAGACGATGAGATTAGGAGGCTCTTCCGGCATCCTCGGGCGCCTGGCCGCTGTCCTGCTGTTTTGGGCCTGGATCTTGCCCCTGACGGGGTGCGACCGGGACTCCTCGCACGACCAGCCGCCGATCACCGTCGGGATGATCGAGCAGAGCCCGCAGACCTTCACCGACCAGGGGCAGATCACCGGGATCGATGTCGATATCGCCCGGGCCGCGGCCGCCGGGGCGGGTATCGGCCTGACGTTCGAGATGAAGGGATCGGCGGCCGAGGCTCTGGAGTGGATCGCCGCGGGGCCGAACCGCGCCCTGCTCGGCATCGCCTACTCTAAAGAGCGCCGCGACCTTTACAAGTGGGCCGGCCCGATCAGCAAGTCAGGCTACTATCTCTTCGTCAGCAGGGAGAGCGGAGTTGCCAGCAGCCTCAGTCTGGTCGAGGCGCAGCGGCTCCCCTCCATCGCCGTCGTCAACGGCTGGCAGGAAACCCTGTCTCTCGTGAATCTGGGCTTTACCAATTTGCAGGGCTATGACACCTACGAGGAGGCCTTTGAGGCCTTCACCAGTGGGAAGACCACAGCGCTGGCCTCCGACCTCATGCAGCTGGCCTTCAAGGTCCGCGGCAGCTACACAGTCGGCATCGATCTCATCCCCGCTTTCAGCTACAAGAGCGCCTATTATTTCATGGCCTTCTCCCGCGACGTCGACGACCGGGTGGTGGCCGCGCTGCAGAAGAGCCTCACCGGCCTGATCAGGGAGCAGACCACCCTCGACATCACCAAAAAGTACTTTCCCACCGCGACCCGGCAGATTATCCCCGACACCCTCCAGCTCCTCACCGAGTCGGCGCCGCCGTACAGCTATATAACCGGACCGGCCAACAATTACGTGGTCAGCGGTTCATCGGTCGACGTCGTCAACGAGATCCAGAGCCGCACCGGCTACACCGCCTCGATCAGCCTGACCAGCTGGCAGGACGGCTACGATACGGTCCGCTACCTCCCCGGCAGCGCACTCTTCACCACTGTCCGCACTGCGGAACGGGACCCCCTTTTCCACTGGGTCGGACCGATCCTCAAGGTCCGGGCCTCCCTCTACACCCGTCGGGGTGCCGCCCCCGTCGCCGGCCCGGACGAAGCCCGGCTGCTCCCCTCCATCGCCACTCCCGACGGCTGGTACATCGACAGCTACCTGGCGCAAGCAGGCTTCACCAACCTCGTCACCACGGCCCTCAACCCGGAGCAGGCTTTAAAGCAGCTGCTGGACGGGAAAGTCGAGGCGGTCTTCCTCCCCGAAGCCGCGGTCAGCTGGCTGTGCACCGCCGAAAACGGCTGGGCGGAGCTCATCGACCGCCAGTTCAGCGACGACAACCTCACCCAGGAGGGCTGGATCGCCTTCAACCATGCGACCGCGCCGTCCCTCATCAGCGACTGGCAGAGCCGGCTTGACGGGATGAAGCAGGACGGGACGTTCGATGCGATCATGACCAGGTGGTACGGCAGTCCCTGACCGGCGGCCCCTTTTCTCAACTCGAAAAAAGTCACCAAAAATCACTTTCCAGAAGGGATCAACTCATGCTCATCAACGTCGAGGACAGCAACGGCATCTGCATCATGGCCCTCAACGGCCGCCTGGACGCCAGCACCGCCCCGCTTCTCCAGGCCCGCTTTGAAGAGCTGGCCGGCACGGACAATCCGCGTTTCCTCGTCGATATGCGCGAGGTCGCCTACGTCTCCAGCGGCGGCTTGCGCGTGCTGCTGATCATGGCCAAGAAGATCATGGCGGGGGCCGGCAAAATGGTGCTGGCGGAGCTTCACCCCTTCGTCGAGGACCTGCTGACCATGTCCGGCTTCAACTCGATCATCCCCACCGCGGCAACCCGTGACGAGGCACTTCAGCTTCTCACCGCCGGGGGTGAGGGATGAAAGTCGCCATCGTCGGCACCGGCCATATCGGCACGACGCTGGCCTACACCCTCTTCGTCAAGGGGATCGCCACGGAGATCGCGCTGGTCAACCGCACGCGCGAAAAGGCCTTCGCCGAGGCTCTGGACATGACCCACGCCCTGGCGGCGGTCGCCCACTCGGTGAAGATCTACTCCGGCGATTACCGCGCCTGTGCCGGCGCCCAGGTGATCGTCGTCACCGCCGGGGCCGCCACCCAGTCCGGCCAGTCGCGCCTGGAGATCGTCGCCCGCAACGCCGAGATCTTTTCGGAGATGATCCCCGCCATCGTCAAGCACAACCGCGACGGGATCCTCCTGCTGGTCACCAACCCGGTGGACATCAACACCTGGCTGTCGCTGCGCTACTCCGGCTTCCCGCCCGAGCGGGTGATCGGCTCGGGGACGGTCCTCGACGGCCAGCGCTTCCAGTCCTTCCTCGGCCGCCACTTCAATGTCGCCACCGGCGATGTCAACGCCATGATCATCGGCGAGCACGGCAACTCGATGATCCCGGTGTGGTCCGGCGCCACCATCGGCGGCCTGCCATTGCAGGACTTCCCCGAATACGACGCCGAGGAAATGGCCGACATCTTCGACATGACCCGGCGCGGCGCGGCAATGGTGCGCGTCAGCAAGGACAGCACCCAGTACGCCACGGCCATGTCGGTCTGCCGGACCATCGAGGCCATCCTCTTCGACAGGAAGGAGGTGTTGACCGTCTCCTCGCTGATCAACGGCCCCTACGGCATCGAGGACGTCTGCCTGAGCCTGCCGTCGGTCGTAGGGAAAAACGGCGTCGAGCGCGTCCTGCAGCCGCGCCTCGACGATACCGAACGCGAGCAGCTGCAGCAATCGGCGCAGATTCTCAAGGACGTCCTGGAATCGGTCAAGAGTGAGGGCGGGAACTGAGAGCGCTCTTGCACTTCGGGATGAAAATGAACCGTCTGCAGGCATTGGCCCGTTCCGCCGTGACCCTGCTGGTCATCACGGCGGCGTGCCTGAGCGGAGGCTGCACCGGCAGCGAAAAGGAGGCCGCACCGCCAGCGCAGCCCAAGCTCTCCACGCTGGACGACCTGCACGGCCGGCGCATCGGCGTACTCCTCGGCTCGGTCGACGACCGCTACACCGCCAAGCATTATCCCGACTCCACCATTCTGCAATTCAAATCCCCCCCGGATATCGTCCTGGCGGTCAAAGCCGGCAAGGTCGACGCCGCCTTCTATGCCCGGGAGCCCCTGCGCGAGATGCTCCGCTCTGATCGGGAGCTGGGGATGATCGCGGATACCGTCGAAGAGATCCCCATCGGCATCGGCTTCAACCGGGGAAACCGGCAGCTGCGCGAAGAGTTCAACGTCTTCCTGGCTCAATTGAAACGCGATGGCGTGTATGCCGACATGGTTGAGCGCTGGGTCACCAGGGGCGATACCCGCATGCCGGATATCACACTGAGCGACGCCGGCACAGAGCTGGTGGTCGGCAATGTCAGCGACAAGGGGATGCCGTTCACGGCCGTCAAGGATGGCCGGCCGATCGGCTTCGATGTTGAACTGGCCGAGCGCTTCGCCGCCCATCTCGGCAGAAAAATCCGCTTCGCGGACATGGAGTTCGGCAGCCTGATCCCCGCCGTGGCGACCAACAAGGTGGACATGGTGGTCAGCACCCTGATGATCACCCCGGAACGCCAGAAGCAGATCGACTTTTCCGACCCCTATTACCAGCTGGGCACCAGCGTCTTCGCGCTGAGAAAAAACATCGTCCCGCACTCCTCTGGCGGGACGGACACCGGGAGACGGCCTCCCCTCGTCGACCTGGAGGACAAGCGCATCGCCGTGCTGCTCGGCTCGGCTATCGAAAGCTTTGCCATCAAGGCCTGGCCGCGGGCGGCCATTCTCCAGTACAAGTCCAGCTCCGAGATGGTGCTCGCGGTCAAAACCGGCAAGGTCGACGTCGTCCTGTACGATACCGAACCGCTCAAGGAGATCCTGCGCTCCGATCACCAATTGGCACAACTGGACGCCCCCGGTCTCCCGTCCTTCCCCCTGGGCATCGGCTTCAACCTGCAAAATTCACAGTTGCGCGACAGGTTCAATGCGTTCCTTGGCCAAATCAAGTCCGACGGGATCTACCGTGACATGGTTGAGCGCTGGATGAATAACGGCGACAGCAAAATGCCGCCGATTCCACCCTCCGCGCCAGGGACGAAGCTTGTGGTCGGCGTCGTCAGCGATACCGGCTATCCCTTTACCATCGTTCAGGACAACCAGCTGGTCGGCTTCGACATTGAACTCTGCAGGAGGTTCGCTGCATACTTCGGCCGGGAATTGATCCTGTCGCCCATGGAGTTTGGCGCTCTGATCCCGGCCGTTGCGGCCCGCAAGGTCGACATGATCGCCGGTTCGATCTTCATCACCGACGAACGGAAAAAACGGATCTCCTTTTCTGATCCTTATTATGAATCAGGGAACAGCCTGCTGGTCCTTAAGCAACGCGCAGCGGATGCGCCTTCGACGGCGACCGCGGGGGCGCAGGAATCTCCCTCCGGGTCGGCGGCCCCCGGAATTGCAGGGATTCAGGAGCTCAACGGCAAACGGATCGCCGTCCTGACCGGGTCGGCGGGGGACCTGGCCGCCCGCCGGCATTTCCCGAAGGCTCTGTTCCAGGACTTCACGGCCTCGGCCGATGCCGGGCTGGCGGTCAAAACCGGCAAGGTCGACGCCTTCGTCTACGACAAGAGCGTCCTGCTCAACCTGGTGCGCAGCAATCCCGAACTGGTGATCCTCGATGAAGCGGTGGACAAACTCGAAGTGGCGGCGACGCTCAGGAAGGACAACCACCGACTTCTGGCAGAGATCAATCTCGCGTTGCGCGAATTGAAGGACGATGGGACGCTGCGGCGTTTGCGCACCACCTGGGTCGACACCCCGTATGCCACCCCCCCGCCGCTGCCAGCGGCCACCACAGCCGGCAGCGCCCCGCCCCTGAGGATGGGGACCTCTGCCAATTTCGAACCTTTTTCCTTCCATGCGAGCGACGGGCTGACCGGACTCGACATCGCTCTCGGCCGGCTGCTCGGCGCGCGGCTCGGTCGCAGCGTCGACGTCATCGACATGAACTTCGACGCCCTGATTCCGGCGCTGCAGGCAGGGAAAATCGACTTTGCCCTGGCGAACTTCAATGTGACCGAGGAGCGGAAAAAGTTGATCGCTTATTCCCTCCCCTACATCGAAAACGACATCTCGGCGCTGGTCAGGCGCAACACGCCGGCCGCCCCCCCGCCTGACGGGGACCGCCCGGCATCCTTCCTTGCCAGGGTCGCCGACAGTTTCCACAGCAACATCATCAAGGAAAAGCGCTATCTTCTGCTGTGGGACGGACTGAAAACCACGGCGGTCATTTCCATCTTCGCCACCCTCTTCGGCACGCTGCTGGGGGGACTGGTTTGCTTCATGCGCCTGTCGAAGCGCAGAGCGCTGGAACTCCCCGCGCGCTTCTTCATCGCCATCCTGCGCGGCATGCCGGTGCTGGTGCTGCTGATGCTGATCTTCTACGTGGTCTTCGCCTCGGTGCAGATCGATCCGGTGCTGGTGGCGGTGATCGCCTTCGGCATGAACTTCGCCGCCTACGCGGCGGAGATCTTCCGCAGCGGCATCGAGGGGATCGAGCGAGGTCAGAGCGAGGCCGGCATTGCCCTGGGCTTCACCAGGACCGCGACCTTCATCCATATCATCCTGCCGCAGATGCTGGGCCGCATCCTCCCGGTCTACAAGGGGGAATTCATCTCGCTGGTCAAGATGACCTCGATCGTCGGCTACATCGCGGTGCAGGACCTGACCAAAGCCAGCGACATCATCCGCAGCCGCACCTTCGACGCCTTCTTCCCGCTGGTCATGGTCGCGCTGCTCTACTTCCTGGTGTCCTGGACTCTGATGCAGTCGCTGGACTACCTCGAGCGGCGCACGGACCCCAAAGTCAGGCGCGGGAGGAGGATAGCGGGGTGATCAGGGAGAACTGCACAAGAGCGGCGATATCAAGCCGGTACGCAGAGCGAATGCTAAAGATCTCCTGGCGTACCAGAAATCAAAAAAACGGCCAGGCGATCTGCCTGGCCGTTCTGAATTTCTGGAGCGGGAAAGGGGATTCGAACCCCCGACTTCAACCTTGGCAAGGTTGCACTCTACCACTGAGTTATTCCCGCATTGTGGATACTGCCGGTGAAGCGAGAGTGTTTATAGCAAAGCCCACCGCCGCGAGTCAACCAGTTTTTGCGCATTCACCGCACAACGCCGGAGCCGGCCGCCGCAACGCCGCAGATGGCCTCCGCAGAAGTTTTTTCAGGCGCGGGCGAAGACCCGGAAGAACTTCACCAGATAGTCCAGCCCTGACCAGACGGTCAGGACGAAGGAGATGGCGAAGAAGAAGATGCCGAAGTTGTGCATGTTGACGCGCAGCAGTTCATGCTGGATGCCGAAGAACCAGTGGTAGTCGAAGTGCAGCAGAAGCGCCGGGATGGCCGCCATCTGGTAGATGGTCTTGTACTTGCCGAGTTCCGAGGCGTCGATGACGATTCCCTCCGAGGAGGCAATGGAGCGCAGGCCGGTGATGATGATCTCCCGCGCCAGAACCACGAAGACCGCCCAGGCGGGGATGCGTCCGGAGGGGATGAGCATGATCAGGGCGGCCATGACGATCAGCTTGTCGGCCAGCGGGTCGAGGAACTTGCCAAGCACGGTGACCACCCCCCACCTGCGGGCCAGCCAGCCGTCGACAAAATCGGTGATCGCCGCCGCGCCGAAGAGTGCCGCCGCCCAGAACCCGGCCTCGCGCGAATCGTCGAGCATGAGCACCACCAGCAGGGGGACGGCAGCCGCGCGGCCGAGAGTCAGCAGGTTGGGGAGGTTGAGACGGCCGGTGCGCAGGTTCATAGGAGGTTTTCGCCGCTGCGCCGGTAGCGCTCGAGGTAGTGGCGGACCAGTTGGACGTACTGGCGGGTCTCCTCGAAGGGGGGGATGCCGCCGTGGCGCTGGACAGCCCCCGGGCCGGCATTATAGGCGGCCAGGGCCAGGTCGAGATCGCCGCCGAACTGGTCGAGCATCAGGCGCAGGTAGTTGCTGCCGCCCCGAATGTTCTCGGCCGGATCGTAAGGGTTGCCGACCTTGACCAGGCGGGCGGTCTCCGGGATCAGCTGCATCAGCCCCTGGGCCCCTTTCGGTGAGCGCGACAGCGGATTGTAGTTGCTCTCCACCTTGATCACCGCCTTGACCAGCGCCTCCTCGAGGCGATACGCCTGGGCGCTGGCGCGAATCAGCTCCTGGTAGGCGTGGATCAGTGGAGCGCTGCCGGAGCGGGATGCCCCCCCTCGCGAGGCGGCGTTTGGCGCGAAGCGCGTCTCTTTGCGATAAAAATTCCACCCCTGGCGCGAGGGGCGGTTAGTGTAGCGCGGCGCATTGGTGAAATGCACGACCCCATCCTCGTCGACGCGACGGTAGATGTCGCCCCAGGCCGGGTGAAGGGTCGTGGTGACCAACAGCAGTGTCAGACCGGCGATTTTTCTCATCCGCTCCCTCGCCAACATAGCCAAGTTCTTCCTTATAACAGAAAAACTGTTGTATTTCAACTAGGTTAGCAAGGCATTCCACTTGACACCAGGGTGGCCCGCCTTGATAATGGCGCAGCCAGCGGCGTCTCCCGGCGCCAACCTACTTTTGCGAACGGGGTATCCGATGCAATTCAGCAGCGATTTCCTGGTCATCGGCAGCGGCATCGCCGGCCTCTCCTACGCTCTCAAGGTGGCCGGTCACGGTCGCGTCGCCATCGTCACCAAGCGCGAGGCCGCCGACACCGCCACCGGCTGGGCCCAAGGGGGGATCGCCGCCGTCGCCTCCCCCACCGACTCCTTCGCCGATCATATCCGCGACACCATGGAGGCCGGCGCCTGGCTCTCCAATGAGCAGATCGTCCGCCTGGTGGTCGAGGAGGGGCCGGCCGCCATCGAGGAACTGATCCGCTGCGGCACGCGCTTCTCGCGTGACGAGGCGGGCCACTACGAACTGACCCGCGAGGGCGGGCACAGCCACCGGCGCATCTATCACGCCAAGGACGAAACCGGCAAGGAGATCGAGCGCGCCCTGGTCGAGGCGGTCCGCGCCCACCCCAACATCACCATCTACGAACACCATGCCGCCGTCGACCTGATCACCGAGGCCAAGCAGACCCGCCGCCGTCTTCAGCCCAACCGCTGCCTGGGGGCCTACGTCCTCGACATCGCCAGCGGCAGGGTTGAAACCTTTTCCGCCCCGATCACCGTGCTGGCCACCGGCGGCGCCGGCAAGGTCTACCTTTACACCTGCAATCCCGACGTCGCCACCGGCGACGGCATCGCCATGGCCTACCGCGCCGGGGCGACCATCGCCAATATGGAATTCATGCAGTT
>CAYQLP010000043.1:16887-17128 GCA_964418505.1 uncultured Geobacteraceae bacterium
TTCCATCCCACCACCCTCTTCCATCCGCACGCCAAGAGTTTTTTGATCTCCGAGGCGGTGCGCGGCGAGGGGGCGATCCTGCGCCGCCGCGACGGCACGGCCTTCATGCCCGCCTACCATCATCTCAAGGACCTGGCCCCGCGTGACATCGTCGCCCGCGCCATCGACAACGAGATGAAGACCCACGGCGAGGACTGCATGTTCCTCGACATCACCCACCGCGATGCGGACTACATCCGCG
>CAYQLP010000044.1:0-17014 GCA_964418505.1 uncultured Geobacteraceae bacterium
GCCGATCGACTGGTGACCGAGACACACGCCGAGGATCGGCAGCTGCCCGGCTAGTTCGCGGATCGCCGCCACCGAGATGCCGGCCTCATCGGGGCTGCACGGTCCCGGGGAGATCACCAGCCGTTGCGGGCGGCGGGCGGCGATCTCCGCCACGCTGATCCGGTCATTCCGGTAGACCTCCACCTCCTCCCCCAATTCGGCAAAGTACTGGACCAGGTTGTAGGTGAAGGAGTCGTAATTATCGATCATCAGCAGCATGTCAGTCGAGCCCCGCCCGCGCCATGTCGAGGGCCAGCCTGACCCCCATGGCCTTGTTGACCGTCTCCTGGTATTCAGCGGCTGGATCGGAGTCGGCCACGATCCCCGCCCCCGCCTGCAGATGGACGCGTCCCTCATGGGCTACCAGGGTGCGGATGGCGATGGCCAGATCCATATTGCCGGTGAAAGAGATATAGCCCACCGCACCGCCGTAGATCTCGCGGCGGCAAGGTTCGAGCTCCTCGATAATCTCCATGGCGCGAATCTTGGGAGCCCCCGACAGGGTGCCGGCCGGAAAGACCGCACGGAAGACATCAAGGGCGTCGCGCTTGGGGAGAAGTTCGCCGCAGACGTTGGAGACGATGTGCATGACATGCGAATAGCGCTCGACCATCATCAGTTCGTTGACCTGCACGCTGCCGGTGGTGCAGACCCGGCCCAGGTCGTTGCGACCTAAATCGACGAGCATAATGTGCTCGGCCCGCTCCTTGGGATCGGCGAGCAGTTCCTCCTCGAGACGCTGGTCCTCCTCCGGAGTCGCTCCGCGCGGGCGGGTCCCGGCGATCGGCCGGACCTCGACCTTGCGCCCCTCCTTGCGCACCAGCACCTCGGGAGAGGCGCCAATGACCCGGGTCTCGCCAAACTGCAGGTAGAACATATAGGGGGACGGATTGACTACCCGCAGGGCGCGATAGATGTCGAAAGGATCGACATCGAGATCAGCCGAGAAGCGCTGCGACAGCACCACCTGGATGACGTCGCCGGCCCGCACGTATTCCTTGCAGCGCTCGACGATCGCCTCGAAGCCCTCGCGGGTAAAATTGGCCTTGAGCTCACCCCCGCCGGGCTGACGCTCAACCACCGGTCGCGGCGGGCGCTCGCCCTGCAGGCGGGCGACCAGGGCGTCAATCTTATCCACCGCCCGGTCGTAGGCACGGGCGGGGTCATCGAAATCGCCCAGGTGGACGTTGCTGACCACACTGATCTTCTGTCGCACGTTATCGAAGATCAGCAGGTTCTCGGTAATCAGGAAGCAACTGTCCCATGTACCGATCTCTGCCGCCAGGGTGGAGGGAAGATCCTCGACCAGACGCACCATGTCATAGCCGAGATAACCGACCGCGCCGCCGAAGAAACGGGGGAGGCCGGGGAGCTCGACGGGAGCGTAGGCAGAAACGAAACGCCGCAGTTCGGCAAGGGGATCGGCGACATCACCACTGCGGACGATCTCGCCATTTTCGAGGATTTCGCAGTAGCGACCACGGGCACGGAAGAGCCGACCGCTGCCGACGCCAAGAAATGAATAGCGCGCCCATTTCTCCCCCCCTTCGATCGACTCGAGGAGAAAAGCCGACTGGCCGTCATCAATCTTGCGCAGTGCCGAGACCGGGGTCTCCATGTCGGCGAGAATCTCGCGATAGACCGGAATCAGGTTACCGCGCCGGGCCAGTTGGAAGAACTCGTTGCGCGCAGGGAAAACCATCGACAATCCTTGGATAAAATTTAGTCAGAGTAACACAGAAAAGTAAAAATCGTCAAGGCAGGCAAGCCCTGACGGCAGGAAGCACACATCTGCGAGAGCAGCAAAAAAGCCGGGTGGACGCATGCGCCACCCGGCTTTTGATTCACTATGCAGGACCGCCTCAGGCGTCCTTGTTCTCCTCGGCGCCGGCTTCAGCGGGAACCTCGGCAGCGGCCACTTCTTCGGGAGCAGGAGCTTCCTCGGCGGCTGGGGCAAGGGCGGGAGCTGCAGGCTTGGCAGGGGCCACCGGAGGTGATTTTTTCTTCGGGTTGAGGGTACAGGGCTCGTCGACCAGTACGATCATCGACTGGGCGGCGTTATCGCCGAGGCGGTGACCCAATTTGACAATCCGGGTGTAGCCGCCGGGGCGATCCGCAAAGCGCGGGCCGAGAAGATCGAAAAGCTTGGCCACAGTCTGCTTGTCGCGGACCACCTCGGCAGCCTGACGACGGGCATGCAGGTCACCGCGTTTGGCCATGGTGATCAACTTCTCGGCCAGCGGACGAACCGCCTTGGCACGAGCGTCGGTGGTGGTGATCTTTTCGTGGGTCAACAGCGAGGTGACCAGGTTACGGAGCATGGCCTTGCGGTGGCTGGTGTTGCGGCCCAACCGCTTGCCGGAATTCTGGTGACGCATGGTATACGATTCCTTTCTGGTGCAGCCCAGACGGGCAGGATGCCTTGACTACAGCTCTTCCTCGCTCTTCTGCAGCATCTTGAGGTATTCGGGGTCCGGGAAATTCTCCAGGCTCATCCCCAGCCCCAGCCCCATCTCGGCGAGGATGTCCTTGATTTCATTCAGGGACTTGCGCCCGAAGTTCTGGGTCTTGAGCATCTCTGCCTCGGACTTCTGGACCAGCTCGCCAATCAGGCGAATGTTGGCGTTCTTGAGGCAATTGGCACTGCGGACCGACAATTCGAGCTCCTCGACAGGGCGATAGAGATTAGCGTTGGGGGGCTCGCTGCTCCCCTCGGCCACCGGGCCGGCAACGCTGACCCCTTCCTCGAAGTTGATAAAGAGTTGGACCTGATCCTTGATGATCTTGGCAGCGTAGGCCAGAGCGTCATCAGGGGTCACGCTGCCATCGGTCCAGATCTCCATGACCAGCTTGTCATAGTCGGTGACATTCTCGACACGGGCATTGCTGACCGTGAAGTTAACCCGCTGGATCGGCGAGAAAAGAGCATCGATGGGGATCTCACCGACCGGGGCGCGCTCATTCCGGTTGCGCTCGGCAGGAACGTAGCCCTTGCCCATGGCCACGACCATCTCCATCTCCACGTCAGCTTCCTTGCCGCAGGTGGCAATGTGGTGGTCGGGGTTAAGAATCTTGACGTGTGAATCAGTAACGATATCACCGGCCTTGATGATACCGGCCCCTTTTCGGACGATGCGTACATTGCGCGGGCCGTCGCCCTCAAGCTTGATCAGTACGCCCTTGAGGTTAAGGATGATATCGGTAACGTCCTCGGTCACGCCGGGGATGGTCGAAAACTCGTGAAGGACACCCTTGATGCGAACCGAAGAAATCGCTGCTCCCTGCAGGGAGGAGAGCAGCACACGCCGCAGGGCGTTGCCCAGCGTCGTTCCGAAGCCGCGCTCGAATGGCTCAGCCGAGAATTTGGCGTAGGTCGGCGTAAGAGTATCTTTGTCGGCCTGGAGACTTTTCGGTTTGATCAGTTCGCTCCAGTTTTTATGCATGCGAAGCCTCCATCATCGGGTAGCAGGGAAACAATCCGCCGGGCACAGCCTGCCGATTACTTCGAGTAAAGTTCGACAATCAGCTGTTCCTGGAAGGTCGGCGTGGTCATCTCCGCGCGTACCGGCAGGGTCTTGACCGTCCCCTTGAAGGAGACCCGATCGACATCGACCCAGGAGGGAAGGCCGCGACGCATCACCCCGTCAAGCGCCTCGTTGATGCGCAGAACCTTGCGGCTCTTGTCGCGCAATTCGACGATATCGCCAGGGCGAACCAGGTAGGAAGGGATATTCACCTTGCGGCCATTCACCGTGAAGTGGCTGTGACGCACCAACTGGCGGGCCTCAGTGCGCGAGGTGGCAAAACCCATGCGATACACCATGCTGTCGAGACGGCGCTCGAGGAGAACCAGGAGGTTTTCGCCGGTTACCCCTTTCATGCGGTCAGCCGTTTCGAAATAAGAGCGGAACTGGTTTTCAAGCAGTCCGTAGGTGCGCTTGACGCGCTGCTTCTCGCGCAACTGGGTGCCGTAATCGGACACCTTGATACGCCCCTGGCCGTGCTGGCCCGGTGCGTAATTGCGCCGCTCGAGTGCACATTTGTCGGTATAGCAGCGATCGCCCTTGAGGAACAGCTTCATATTTTCCCGCCGGCACATGCGGCAGACAGGACCGGTATATCTGGCCAAGGTACTTCCTCCTTACTGGTGGTTAAACGCGACGACGCTTGGGCGGACGGCAGCCGTTGTGCGGAATCGGGGTGACATCCCTGATCAGGGTGATATTCAACCCGACGGACTGCAGGGCACGCAGGGCCGATTCACGCCCGGAGCCCGGCCCCTTGACCCACACTTCGACACTGCGCAGCCCGTGCTCCTGGGCTTTGCGGGCGGCGTCCTCCGCAGCGACCTGGGCGGCAAAAGGAGTGCTCTTGCGGCTCCCCTTGAAGCCCTTGGCACCCGAAGTCGACCAGGAGATAACATTCCCGATGGTATCGGTAATGGTCACTATGGTGTTGTTGAAAGTAGCCTGGATATGAGCAACCCCGGTGGGGATGTTCTTCCGTTCGATCTTTTTGCGTACACGCTTGCCAGGTTTGGCCATGATTCGCTCCCTTTACTTCTTCTTACCGGCGACGGTCTTGCGCGGCCCCTTACGGGTCCGGGCATTGGTCTTGGTGCGCTGGCCGCGTGCCGGCAGCCCCTTGCGGTGACGCAGACCACGATAACAGCCGAGATCCATCAGGCGCTTGATCCCCATGGTCACATCGCGACGCAGGTCGCCTTCGACCCTGTAGTCGCCGTCAATGACCTTGCGGATTCTGGCAATCTCGTCCTCGGTCAGGTTGTCAGACCTGGTGTTGAAGTCTACGCCTGCCTTAGCGAGAATTTCCTGCGAAGCGGGACGCCCGATCCCATAGATATAGGTCAGGGCGATTTCGATCCGCTTGTTTCTGGGCAAATCGATGCCTGCGATGCGTGCCAATGTCCGATCCTCCTAAATGGTTAACCTTGTCTCTGTTTATGCTTGGGGTTCTCGCAGATAACGCGGACGATCCCCTTGCGCTTGATGATCTTGCACTTGTCACAGATGCTTTTGACCGACGAACGGACTTTCATGATTCTTTCCTCAGTCGAGGCCGGCACAGGGGCCGGCAGGATCAGTGTCGCCGGATCAAGGCAGGGTCAGGATCTCCGGCCCATGATCGGTAATAGCGACAGTGTGTTCGAAATGGGCCGACCGCTTGCCATCCTGAGTCACTGCGGTCCAACCGTCTGCCAGTATTCTTACGTCGGGGTTCCCCGCGTTAACCATTGGCTCAATCGCCAGCGTCATCCCGGCCTTGAGACGAGGCCCCTGACCGGAAGCGCCGAAATTAGGCAATTGCGGTGCTTCGTGGAGCCGACGTCCGATGCCGTGACCGACGAAGTCACGCACCACGCTGTAGCCATGGCGCTCGACCCATAGCTGGACGGCGGCAGAAATATCACCCAGACGACCGCCAGGCACGCACCGGGCAATTGCCTGATGCAGAGACTCTCGGGTCACCTCGACGAGGCGGGCCGACTCATCGTCGATTTGACCCACCGGTACGGTAATCGCCGAGTCACCGTAGAAGCCTTTATGCAATACCCCGAAGTCTATACTCAGGATATCGCCCTCAAGCAACGGCTGACGATCCGGAAAGCCGTGAACCACGCGATCATTGGGGGAGGCGCAAAGTGCGTACGGAAAACCTCCATACCCCTTGAACGCGGCCTGAACCTTGCGACGTCGGCACTCTCGCTCTGCCAGCTCATCAAGTTCGGCGGTCGTCACCCCGGGCTTGATGCGTGCGGCGAGCACTGCAAGGATCTCGGCCACGATCCGCCCGGCATCACGCATCCGGACCAGTTCAGCGGCGCTTTTCAGAACGATCAAATCAACTCGCCTGAAGGATCGCCAGCAACTGCTGCTGGACTGTTGCGATAGGCTGCATCCCGTCAAGTTCTGCCAACAGACCGGTACCGCGGTAGTAGCTAATCAGCGGCGCGGTCTGCTCGGCATAAACCGACAGTCGGTGACGAATGGTGGCCTCGCGGTCGTCTTCGCGCTGGTACAACTCACCGCCACAGACATCGCAACTGTCAGCATGAGCACGGGGCGGATCGAACCTTACATGGTAACCACGTCCGCAGCCCCGGCAGGTACGACGTCCGGTCAGACGATCGACCAGGTTATCGGCATCGACTGTCAGAGAGACGACCCGGTCGAGTTCGCAGCCAAGCTCAAGCAGCCCGGCCTGCAGGGCATCGGCCTGGGCAACAGTGCGCGGAAAGCCGTCGAGGATAAAACCGTTTGCGCAATCTTCCTGCTGAATCCGCTCACGGACAATGCCGATCACCACCTCATCGGGAACCAGCGCACCGGCGTCCATGAAGGACTTGGCTTTGATGCCCAGAGGGGTGCCGTCCTTGACTGCCGAGCGAAGGATGTCACCCGTGGCAACTTGAGGAATGGCAAAGACCTCGGTGAGCATCTTGGCCTGCGTGCCTTTGCCGGCCCCTGGCGGACCAAGCAGAATCAGCTTCATGGCGACCCCGTGATCAGCCGCGACGCCCCTTGATCGTGACTCCCTTGAGGAAACCCTCATAGGAGCGAGAGATCAGGTGCGCCTCGATCTGCGAAGCAGTGTCCATACCCACACCGACCACGATCAGCAGCGAGGTCCCACCAAAATAAAATGGCAGGTTGAACTGCGAAATCAGGATGGTCGGCAGCACACAGATGGCCGAAATATAGATGGCACCGGCAAAAGTCAGGCGACCGAGTACCGTGTCCAGATATTCGGCGGTAGGCTTGCCGGGGCGAACACCAGGGATATAGCCGCCGTGTTTCTTGACGTTCTCAGCGACATCAGCCGGGTTAAAAGTCACAGCCGTATAGAAATAGCAGAAAAATACGACAAAAGCAACAAAACAGAGATTATACAGCCAGTGACTGGGGACCATCATCCCGGCGAAGCTCTTCACCCAGGGAACATCGATAAACGTAGCGATGGTGCTGGGGAACATGATGATCGAACTGGCGAAGATAGGCGGGATCACGCCGCTCATGTTGATCTTCAGCGGCAGGTGACTGGTCTGCCCACCCATACTGCGTGCCCCGACTACACGTTTGGCGTAGTGAATGGGCACACGGCGCTGACCGCGCTCGACGAAGACTACGGCGCAGATGACCGCAACCATCACGGCGAAGATCAGCAGCAGGACAGCCGGGGAAAGGGCCCCGGTCTTGAGCAGTCGGGCACTGTTAACCAGTGCACCGGGGATCTCGGCGACGATGCCGGCGAAGATCACCAGTGAAATGCCGTTGCCGATGCCGCGCTCGGTGATCTGCTCGCCCAGCCACATGATAAAAGCGGTGCCGGCAGTCAGGGTTATGACCGTGAGCAGTATAAAGGGCAACCCTTGGACGTGTACCACGGGCTCACCGGCCGGGCCGCGCATGCTCTGCAGGCCGACTGCGATCCCGGTGCCCTGGATGATCGACAGCAGGACAGTTCCATAGCGTGTCCAGCGAGTGATGGTCTTGCGCCCCTGCTCGCCCTCCTTTGCCAGACGTTCGACCGGCTCCCAGACCACGGTGAGCAACTGCAGGATGATCGATGCGCTGATGTAGGGCATGATGCCGAGGGCAAAGACGGTCATCCGCTCCAGAGCGCCGCCGGTGAAGGAGCTCACAAGCCCGAGCAGCGTCCCCTCGGTCCCCTGGAAAAACTGAGCGAGTACCAGACGATCGACCCCGGGAAGCGGGACATGGCAACCGACACGATAAACAGCCAGCATCCCCAGGGTAAAGAGGATGCGGCGTCTCAGCTCAGGGATGCTGAAGATGGTCTGGAGTTTGGCTAGCAAGGCTAGATCACCTCGGCGGTGCCACCAGCGGCGGCGATTTTCGCTTCGGCCGACTTGCTGAACTTGTGCGCGCGGATCGTCAGGGCCTTGGACAGATCGCCGTCACCGAGGACCTTGACGCCATCCTTGACCTGGCCGATCAAGCCAGCCTTGCCGAGCGCCTCGACATCGACCACACTGCCGGGTGCAAAGAGCTCGAGGTCGCAGAGATTGACCAGGGCATACTCTTTGCGGGTCAACGGGGTAAAGCCACGCTTGGGCACGCGACGCTGCAGAGGCATCTGCCCGCCCTCGAAGCCGGCCTTGATGCTGCCCCCAGAGCGAGCTTTCTGGCCTTTGTGACCCTTGCCGGCGGTCTTGCCGGTCCCGGAGCCATGGCCGCGGCCGATACGCTTGCGATTACGGTGCGAGCCGAGAGCCGGCTGAAGATTACTGAGATCCATGATTGGTATCCTTAGCTGCTTATTGCTCGACGCTGACCAGGTGAGCAATCTTGTTGATCATGCCACGAATTTCCGGGGTGTCCTGGAGCGTCACCGTCTGATTGAGGCGACGCAGGCCAAGGCCATGGAGGACGCGGGTGAAGTACTTGTCGCGCCCGATCCCGCTGCGCTTGAGGGTAACCTTGATATCAGCCATGACTTTTCCTTTAAGCCCCTTCGTCGTCGCTCTCGGTGAGGCCGCGACGAGCCATGATCTCCTCGGGGTCCTGCAGCATCTGCAGGGCGCGTATGGTCGCCTTAACCACGTTGTGCGGATTATTCGAGCCCAGGCACTTGGAGAGAATATCACTGATCCCGGCGACCTCGAGGATAGCGCGGGTAGCACCTCCGGCGATTACGCCGGTACCCTGCGAAGCCGGCTTGAGCAGGACCTTGCCAGCACCGAACTTGCCAAGCACATCGTAGGGAATGGTGGTTCCCTGGCGGGGAATCGCGATCATGCTCTTTTTGGCCTGCTCGACACCCTTGCGAATCGCTTCGGGAACCTCACGCGCCTTGCCAAGTCCGTAGCCGACCTTGCCGGCGCCGTCACCGACGACAACCAGAGCGGAAAAGCTGAAGCGACGACCGCCCTTGACGACTTTGGCGGTTCGACTGATGTGAATGACTCGATCGAGAAAATTTGATTCGCTGCTGTCAACGCGCTGCAAGCTCGCCTCCTATGTGCTCAGAAAGACAGACCGGCTTCGCGGGCCGCGTCTGCCAGGGCCTTAACGCGGCCGTGGTAGAGGAACCCGTTGCGATCGAAGACCACCTGCGTGATGTTGTTGGCCAGCGCCTGCTCGGCAATCTTCTTCCCGACCTGCTTGGCGGCATCAACGTTCCCACCCGATTTCGCATCACCCAGTTCGAGGGCAATGGTCGAAGCCGAGGCCAGAGTGGTGCCACTGGCATCTTCGATGATCTGGGCATAGATGTGACGGGCACTGCGGAAGACGCACAGACGCGGCCGGGAGACTGTCCCAGTGACCTTGCGCCGGACCCGTACCTGACGTTTTTTGCGGGAATCCCGCCGTTCTTTAGCGACGTTCACGATACTCTCCTCGTTCCTTACTTCTTACCGGTCTTGCCGGCTTTGCGCAGGATCGTCTCATTGGCGTACTTGATCCCCTTGCCCTTGTAGGGCTCCGGGGGACGGAAGGAGCGGATTTTGGCGGCAGTGGCGCCAACCAGTTCCTTGTCGATCCCGCTGAGGGTGATTTTGGTCTGCTTCTCGACCTCGGCGCTGATACCGGCCGGCAGAGGATACTCTACCGGGTGGGAATATCCGAGGGCCAGATTAAGCATCGCCCCCTTGAGCTCGGCACGATAGCCGACGCCGTTGATCTCCAGAGCGCGAGTGAAGCCCTTGGTAACGCCATCGACCATGTTGGCGATAAGGGTGCGGGTCAGGCCATGAAGGGGGCCGCCGGTGCGCGGATTGCAGGGATTGACCAGAATCTGGTCGGCCTCGATGGAAATCTCGACCTGATCGTGAAGATCTCTCTGCAAACGCCCTTTGGGACCCTCGACACGCAGGGTGCGACCGTCAAGGGCCACCTTTACCCCACCGGGTATGGAAATCGGTTTTTTACCGATGCGCGACATCGTTCATCTCCTCAAATGTTGGTGCGTCTACCAGATGGTGCAGAGGACTTCACCGCCCACCGCAGCCGACCTGGCGGACTCGTCATCCATGACCCCTTGCGAGGTCGAGAGGATGGCAGCGCCGATCCCGTTCTTGACCCGAGGGATATCCTCCTTGGCGACGTAGACACGCCGACCCGGGGTGGAGACACGGGTAATTTCATGAATCACGGACTGATTGTTGCCGTCGTACTTAAGGTACACGCGCAAGACACCCTGCTTGTCGTCAGTGATAACCTTGTAGTTACGAACGTAGCCGAGATTCTTCAACACGGTGGCCACGGCGACCTTCAGGTTCGACGAAGGAATGTCGACCTTCGGGTGTTTAGCCATCCCCGCATTGCGGATGCGGGTCAGCATGTCTGCAATTGGATCCGTCATACCCATGAAAACTGCTCCTTATCGACCGGTTACCAGCTGGACTTGACCACGCCCGGGAGTTTCCCCTGGGAGGCCAGCTTGCGCAGGCAGATCCTGCACATGTCGAACTTACGATAGTAGGCCCGCGGCCGACCGCAGATCGGACAACGGTTGTACTGTCTCACTTGAAACTTTGCAGGCCGGGAGGCCTTGATGCGCATCGATTTCTTAGCCACTGTAATCCTCCGCTAGGCTGCTGCAGATGTTTTCCGGAAGGGCATGCCCAGGGCGGTCAACAGAGCCCGCCCCTCTTCGTCGGTCCGGGCGCTGGTCACGATGGAGACGTTGAGGCCCTTGACCTTGTCGATCTTCTCGAGGTCGATTTCCGGGAAAATCAGCTGTTCGCGAATCCCCAGCGTGTAGTTGCCCCGGCCGTCGAAACCACGGGGGGAAACCCCCTTGAAGTCACGGACGCGAGGAAGAGCGACGTTGATCAGGCGATCAAGGAACTCATAGGCGCGCTCGCGGCGGAGGGTCACCATGCAGCCGATGGGCATCCCCTCACGCAGCTTGAAAGTGGCGATAGAGCGCTTGGCCTTGGTAACGACGGCCTTCTGACCGGTAATCCGGGAGAGCTCGTCGACAGCAGACTCCAAAACCTTGATATTCTGGATGGCTTCGCCCAACCCCATATTGATCACGACCTTCTCGACCCGGGGAACTTCCATCGCGTTAGCGAGCTGCAACTCCTGCTTGAGCTGAGCCGCCAGCGTATTCAGATATAAATCTTTCAGCCTGGCCATTTGTTTCCTCCCTACTTGTCCAGGATATCGTTGCACTTCTTGCAGAAGCGCACCTTGCTGCCGTCCTCGAGCAGGCGAATCCCGGTGCGGGCCGGCTTATTGCAGGCCTTGCAGAGGATCTGCACGTTGGACGCGTCGAGGGGGGCCTCCTTCTCGACGATGCCGCCCTGGGCGCCGCCACGGGTGGGGCGGGTGTGGCGCTTGACGACATTCAGACTCTCGACCATTACCTGGCCGCGCTCTGGGAGGACACGGACAACCTTGCCGCTCTTCCCCTTTTCTTTCCCGGCAATCACCTGCACCAGGTCATCTTTCTTTACATGCATCTTCTTGGCAGCCATGGTTTCTTTCTCCGAACGGCCTAGAGGACTTCCGGGGCCAGCGAGACAATTTTCATGAATTTCTTGGCACGCAGCTCGCGGGCGACCGGGCCAAAGATACGGGTCCCGACCGGTTCGCCGGCAGCGTTGACGACAACCGCCGAATTGTTATCGAAGCGAATGAAGGAACCGTCGATGCGGCCTACTTCCTTGGCTGTCCGGACGATTACTGCACGGACGACGTCGCCCTTCTTGACCCTGGAGTTAGGCAGGGCCTCTTTGACCGAGCAGATTATGATATCACCGATCCCGGCATATTTGCGCTTCGACCCGCCGAGGACCTTGATGCAGCAGAGGCTCCGGGCACCGGAATTGTCTGCGACATTAAGCATGGTTTGCATCTGAATCATGGCCGGCTATCTCCTAGACGCTGACGTTCTTTTCAAGGATCTCGCGGACGCGCCAGCGCTTGTCTTTCGACAGCGGGCGGGTCTCGACGAGGATGACCTTGTCGCCGACTCCGCACTCATTGCGCTCGTCGTGAGCCTTGCAGGTCACGCGCCGTTTGATGAATTTCTTGTAGACAGGGTGCTTAACGATCGTGTCGACACGGACAACTACAGTCTTATCCATCTTGTCGCTGACGACCACACCCGTGCGGGTCTTCCTGTTTCCTTGCTCAATACTCATCGCTATCCTCGTCTTCTCCGCTTACCCGCGTTTTTCCTGAAGGATGGTTTTGACGCGGGCGATTTCCCGGCGAACCTGGGGAATGCGCGCGGTGTTTTCCAAATGGCCGGTATGCAGCTGGAAACGGAGGTTGAACAGCTCCTGGTTCAGCTCGCTCTCTTTGCGGCCGAGTTCCTCAAAGCTGAGGGCGCGCAACTCACTGGACTTCATGGCCGGTCTCCTCACGAATCAGCAGCTTAGTTTTCATCGGCAGTTTATGAGCGGCCAGGCGGAATGCCTCGCGAGCGATCTCCTCGGTCACACCCTGCATCTCGTAGAGCACCATCCCGGGGCGGACGACACACACCCAGCCCTCCGGCGACCCCTTGCCGCTGCCCATACGGGTCTCAGCAGGCTTGCGGGTAATCGGCTTATCCGGGAACGCCCTGATCCAGATGTTGCCGCCACGCTTGATGTAGCGAGTCATGGCACGGCGGGCCGCCTCGATCTGGCGGGACGAGAGCCAGCCGCATTCAACCGCCTGGAGACCGAAGTCGCCGAAGTTGAGATCGGTGCCGCCAGCCGCGGGGCCCTTCATGCGACCCTTAAACTGCTTTCTATGTTTGACCTTCTTGGGCATCAACATGGTGAATCAGCTCCTGTCAACGAGTCTGGTGCAGCTGGCCGCGATCAAGGATCTCGCCCTTGAAAATCAGCACCTTGACACCGATGATCCCGTAGGTGGTTTTGGCCTCGGCGAAACCGTAGTCGATGTCGGCGCGCAGGGTGTGCAGGGGCACGCGGCCCTCGCGGTACCACTCGCGGCGGCTCATCTCCGCTCCGCCCAGGCGGCCCGAGCACTCGATCTTGATCCCTTCGGCGCCGAACTTGAGGGCCTGGCTGACGGCTTTCTTCATCGCCCTGCGGAAGGCCACGCGCCGCTCAAGCTGCAACGCTACGTTCTCGGCGACAAGCTGGGCATCAATCTCAGGCTTGCGGACTTCCTGGATATTGATGAAAACTTCCTTGTCGGTGAGCTTCGCCAGGTCTTTCTTGAGGACTTCAACCTCAGAACCCTTCTTGCCGATGATGATCCCGGGACGGGCGGCAAAAATATTAACCTTGGCTTTACTCGCAGCGCGTTCGATCTCAACCTTGGAGATGCCGGCATGATGCAGGCGCTTCTTCAGGTAGTCGCGGAGTTTGAGGTCCTCATGGAGGAGCCCGGAGTAGTCCTTCTCGGCGTACCACCTGGATTCCCAGGTCTTGACGATGCCAAGGCGGAACCCTACTGGATGAACTTTCTGGCCCAAACCTACACCTCCTCGATCAGTTACTGCTCAGCCAGAACCACAGTGATGTGGCTGGTCGGCTTACGAATGCGGCTTGCGCTGCCGCGGCCTTTCGGCATGAAACGGCGCAACACCGGGCCCTGGTCAACGAAAATGGTCTTGACGAAGAGGCGGTCGACATCCCCTGCTCCCTTCTGCTCGGCGTTGGCCACGGCAGAAGAAACCAGCTTGCTGACGATCTCGGCAGCACGCTGAGGTGAGAACTTGAGAATGTTGAGAGCTTCCTGAACCCGCTTGCCGCGCACCATATCGACCACCAGGCGGGCCTTTTGCGGGGAAAGCCGGATAAAACTTAATTTGGCAGTCGCTTCCATGAAACGGAACTCCTTAGCCTAAGGCTATTTTTTCTTTTTCTTGTCGGCACCGTGCCCGAAATAGGTCCGGGTCGGGGCAAATTCACCAAGTTTGTGCCCGACCATATTTTCGGTCACGAACACGGGGATGAACTTCTTGCCATTATGCACTGCGAAGGTCTGGCCGACGAATTCGGGGATGATGGTCGAACGACGCGACCAGGTCTTGATGACCTTACCCGGAGTTCCTTCGCCGGATTTCTCCACCTTGCGCGTGAGGCTCGCCTCAACATACGGGCCTTTTTTGATCGATCTCGCCACGGTTGTCTCCTGTTTGCGCCTACGCTCTTACTTGGACCGCTTGCGGACGATGAAGCGGTCGGTGCGTTTGTTGGAACGGGTCTTGTAGCCCTTGGTCGGCACACCCCAGGGGGTCACCGGATGACGGCCGCCCGAGCTCTTGCCCTCGCCACCGCCATGAGGATGGTCGACCGGGTTCATAGCCACGCCGCGCGACTGCGGGCGCTTACCCAGCCAGCGATTGCGGCCGGCTTTGCCGATCTTGACGATCTCGTGTTCGGTGTTGCCGACCTGGCCGATGGTTGCACAGCAGTCCTGGAGGACCAGGCGAACCTCGCCGGAGGGGAGACGCAGCTGGGCGTACTTCCCATCCTTGGCGGCGATCATCGCATAAGTACCAGCGCTGCGGGCCAGCTGCCCACCCTTGCCGACCTTGAGTTCGATGTTGTGAACCCAGGTGCCGAGAGGGATGGCGCGGATCGACAGGGCGTTGCCCGGCTTGATGTCGGCTTGATCGCTGGCAATGATCTGGTCACCAACATTGATGCCGACCGGGGCAAGGATATAGCGCTTTTCGCCGTCAACGTAGTTGAGCAGAGCGATACGTGCCGAGCGGTTCGGATCGTATTCGACAGTCGCAACGCGCGCGGGGATATCTTTTTTGTCCCGCTTGAAATCGATCAGGCGGTAGCGCTGTTTGTGACCGCCACCAGCATGACGCGAGGTGATGCGCCCTGCGTTGTTGCGTCCGCCGGTCTTCCGTGCGGGAGCCAGCAGGGACTTCTCCGGGGTGGAGGTCGTAATTTCCTCGAAGGTCGAGGAAGTCATCTGACGACGACCCGGGGAGGTCGGCTTGAACTTTTTGATCGCCATTATTGCTACTCCGTCAGAGAGTTGTCAGCACGCTCAGACGCCGAAGAAATCGATGTTGCCCTCGGCGAGGGTGACATAGGCTTTCTTGACCGCGGAACGTTTACCCATGGTACGGCCGACCCGCTTGTACTTACCGGCGGTAATCATGGTCCGGACGTCACCGACCTTGACATTGAAAGCGGCCTCGACTGCCTGCTTGATCTCGATCTTGTTGGCGTCACCGGCCACCTGGAAAACGATGGTCTGTCCGGCTTCGCGCAGCTGGCTCGATTTTTCCGTGATCAGCGGGCGCTTGAGAATTTTATGAAGAGGTTTCATTGGTTCAGGGCTCCTTCAATCTGCTCAACGGCCCCTTCAGTCAGCACCAGGCGCGGGTACTTCATAACGTCATAGACGTTGACGCCTTCAGCCTTGAGGACCTTGACGTTCGGCAGGTTGCGGGCCGACAGCTCGAGGTTGCGGTTATCACCGGCAATCACCACCAGGGTCTTGCCGAGCTCGAAGCGCTCAAGCACCGCAGCGAAGCCCTTGGTGCTGACAGCGTCGAGATTCAACGCGTCGAGAACCAGCAGCTGCTCGTCGCGAAAACGGGCCGAAAGGGCACTGCGCAGCGCAGCTTTCTTGACCTTGCGGTTAAGCTTGAACTCGTAGCTGCGCGGGGTCGGACCGAAGACCGTACCACCGCCGACATGATTCGGCGCGCGACTGGAACCCTGGCGGGCATTGCCCGTGCCCTTCTGCTTATAAGGCTTACGGCCGCCGCCGCTCACTTCAGTGCGGGTCTTGGTCTTGGCAGTGCCCTGACGCTGGGCGGCCAGCTGGTAGCGCACCATGTCGTGGACAAGGTACTCCTTGACCTCGGTGTTGAAGACCGCATCGAGCAGTTCGCGTTCCGCGACCTGGTTGCGGTTAATATCGTAGACAGCAATCTTCGCCATGACAAACTCCGGTATCAGTACGGAACAAATTACTTCTTGGCCTTGATGCCCTTGCGCAGCAGAACCACCCCGTTGTTGGGACCGGGCAGCGCGCCCTTGACCAGGATCAGGTTTTGAGCGGGGCGTACATCAACGACCTCAAGATTTTGGACGGTTATGCGCTTGTTGCCCATCTGGCCGCCCATCCGTTTCCCCTTGAAAACTCGCGATGGCCAGGCACTGCAGCCGATCGAACCAGGGCGGCGGTGGAACATGGAGCCGTGACCCCCGGGGCCGCCTGCGAAGTGCCAGCGACGGACAACGCCCTGAAAGCCCTTACCCTTGCTGGTGCCGGTGGCGTCGATGATGTCGCCGGACTTGAAGACATCGCCACAGACAACCTGATCGCCGACCTGGTAAGCGTCGATGCTCGCGGTACGAAGTTCGGTCAGGCGGCCGAAGGCACCCTGACCGGCCTTGCGAAAGTGACCCATCATCGGTTTGTTGACACGATGACTTTTCACGCTGCCGAAGCCGATCTGGAAGGCATCGTAGCCGTCACAGGCGACAGTCTTCTTCTGCAGCACGGTGCAGGGGCCGGCTTCAACGACGGTGACCGGTATCCAGCGACCATCGGCAGCAAACACCTGGGTCATGCCCAGTTTCTTTCCGAGAATTCCTTCGATCATGATTCTACCTTCGTCAGCTCGTTAGAGCTTGATTTCGACATCGACACCGGCCGAGAGGTCGAGTTTCATCAGAGCGTCGACAGTCTGCTGGGTCGGCTCGAGGATATCGAGCAGCCGCTTGTGAGTACGCATTTCGAACTGCTCGCGGCTCTTCTTGTCGACGTGCGGTCCACGCAGCACGCAATACTTGTTGATGACCGTGGGCAACGGGATAGGACCAGCAACCCGGGCACCGGTACGCTTTGCCGTATCGACAATCTCGTCGACCGACTGGTCAAGCAGCTTATGATCATACGCCTTGAGGCGGATGCGGATCTTCTGGTTCTGCATGGAGCGATCCCCTTGTAGACTTACTGGATGATGTCGGTGACGGCGCCGGCGCCGACCGTGCGGCCGCCTTCGCGGATGGCGAAGCGCAGACCCTTGTCCATCG
>CAYQLP010000045.1:0-14125 GCA_964418505.1 uncultured Geobacteraceae bacterium
GAGCGCTTCGCCGAGGAGGATTTCCTCCCCGGGGCCCCCTGGGTAGCGCAGCTGGCCGCGCAGATCGCCCGCCGCGGGCTCCCCGCCGACACCTTCCTCAACGTCAACCTGCCCCCCGGCGCGCCGCATGGGGTGGCCTTCACCCGCCAGGGGAAGCGCCGCTACGCTGATGCGGTGGTCGAGAACCTTGACCCGCGCGGCCGGGCCTATTACTGGATCGGCGCCGGCGAGAATCTCTTCGAGAACCTGGCGGGGAGCGATGTCCACGCCGTCGACCACGGGCTGGTCTCGGTGACCCCCCTGCATCTCGACCTGACCAATTATGCCGCCCTGGCCCCCCTCTCCGGGTGGGTCGCGGAGCTGACCGGGGAGGCTGCGGCCGATGAGTGACTATTCCATCGCCCGCCGGCGCATGATCGACGAGCAGCTCATCCCCCGGGGGATCAGCGATCCGCGGGTCCTCGAGGCCATGCGCCGGGTGCCGCGCCACCTCTTCGTCCCCCCGGCCCTGGCCGCCCAGGCCTACAGCGACTTCGCCCTGCCCATCGGCGAGAAGCAGACCATCTCTCAGCCCTACATGGTCGCGGCGATGAGCAGTGCCCTGGAGCTCAAGGGCGACGAGAAGGTCCTCGAGGTCGGCACCGGCTCCGGCTACCAGGCCGCGGTGCTGGCCCTGCTCGCCCGCCAGGTCTTCTCCCTCGAGCGGATCGCCGCCCTGGCCCGCCAGGCCCGCCGCACCCTCGACCAGTGCGGCTTCGCCCGGGTCAACGTGCGGGTGACCGACGGCACCTGCGGCTGGGAGGAGGAGGCCCCCTTCGACGCCATCATGGTCACCGCCGGGGCCCCGGATATCCCCGAGGACTACCTTCGCCAGCTGGCCATCGGCGGCCGGCTGGTCATCCCGGTGGGGGACCGGGTCAGCCAGGTGCTGGTGCGGGTGGTCCGCCGCGGCGAGCGCGAGTTCCTCGAGGAGAGCCTGCTCGACTGCCGCTTCGTGCCGCTGGTCGGCGCTCACGGCTGGCGCGAGGAGTAGATGCGCCCCTTCCGCCGTCTCTACGACTGGGTCCTGCACTGGGCGCAGACCCCCTACGGCGCGCCGGCGCTCTTCCTGCTGGCCTTCGCCGAGTCCTCGGTCTTCCCCGTCCCCCCCGACGTCCTGCTCATCGCCCTGTGCCTGTCGCGCCCCGAGCGGGCCTGGTACTTCGCCGCGGTCTGCTCTCTCGGCTCGGTCCTCGGCGGAATAGCCGGCTACCTGCTCGGCTGGGGTTTCTGGTCCCTGCTCGCCGACTTCTTCTACACCTGGATCCCCGGCTTCACCCCGGCGCTCTTCGCCCGCGTTCAGGAGCTCTATGCCGGCTACGACTTCTGGGTGGTCTTCGCCGCCGGCTTCACCCCCATCCCCTACAAGGTCATCACCATCGCCGCCGGGGTCTTCCTGATCAACTTCCCGATCTTCGTGGTTGCCTCGCTGATCGGCCGCGGCGCCCGCTTCCTGCTGGTTGCCGCCCTGCTGCGGCGCAGCGGCCCGGGGCTCCGCGCCTTCATCGATCGCTACTTCAATCTGCTCAGCATCGCCTTTCTGGTCCTGCTGGCGGGCGGCTTCCTGGCCATCCGCTATGCCGCCCGGTAGCCTCTGGCTTGGGCAAAGTCCCCGACTTCACTTCGGAATCAGGGCCGGCGCGACGGCCGCCAGGGAGATTTTTTACTTGCCCTGACCGGGGGGCTCACATAGAGTAAAAGATCGTCATCCACGGCGGGGTAAGGAGGGGGCGGCAGTGAGCGACAGCTTCGACGACGACGATCACCCGGTTCTGGCCGGGGATGAGGGGGGGGGCGCGGCAGTGGACGCCGACTTCGAGCGGGATCCGCGGGATCTCGAAGATCCTGAGCTCGACGATGACGATGACGACGAGGAGGAACTCCTCGCCGCCGACCGCGACCGGGGAGAGGAGTCCGGCGCGGACGACCGCGAGCCCGACAGCCCGGCCTGCGACGCCGTCAAGCTCTACCTGCGCGACATCCACAAGAGCGTGCTGCTCAATGCCGCAGAAGAGCGCGAGCTGGCCCGGCGCATCGCCGCCGGCGACCAGGCGGCCCGCGACCGGATGATCGAGTCGAACCTGCGCCTGGTGGTGAAGATCGCCAAGCGCTACATGAACCGCGGGCTGCCGCTCCTCGACCTGATCGAGGAGGGGAATCTCGGCCTGATCAAGGCGGTGGAGCGCTTCAAGCTCGACAAGGAGTGCCGCTTCTCCACCTATGCCACCTGGTGGATCCGCCAGTCGATCGAGCGGGCCCTGGTCAATCAGGGGCGGACGGTGCGCCTGCCGGTGCACGTCTCCGACGGCATCAACCGGCTGCTCAAGGTCAGCCGCACTCTGATGCAGGAGCTCAATCGCGAGCCCCAGGTCAAAGAGGTCGCCGAGGCCATGGGCACCGACGCCGCCCAGGTTCGCCGCCTGATGATGCTGCTCAAGCGGACCTACTCCTTCGAGCACCCGCTCGGCGACAACAGCGACTACAGTCTGATGGATACCATCGAGGATACCAGCGGGGTCAGTCCGGCGGAACTCTCCGAATGGCTCAACAAGTACCGCATGGTGGCGCGCCACTTCGCCGCCCTGAGCGCCGCCGAGCAGGAGATCCTCATCCTGCGCTTCGGCCTCGACGACCGCGAGCCGCAGACTCTCGACGTCATCGGCCGGCGCTTCGGCGTCACCCGCGAACGGATCCGCCAGATCGAGGGGAAATCGCTGGCCAAGCTGCGCCAGATCCTCGAGGACGAAGAAAACGCAGCCCGGCGCTCGGCCGGCCTGTCAACCTGATTGCCGGGGAGCAAATGGAAGACCTGAAAAACATCATCCGCGACGTCGTCGACTTCCCCAAGAAGGGGATCGTCTTCAAGGACATCACCACGCTGCTCGCCGACGGGCCGAGCTTCCACCGCATGATCGACCTGATCGCCCACCGCTACGTCGGCCAGCGCATCGACAAGGTGGTCGGCGTCGAGGCGCGCGGCTTCATCCTTGGCGCGGCCCTCGCCTACAAGCTCGGCGCCGGGATCACCCTGGTACGCAAGCCCGGCAAGCTTCCCAGCAAGACCCGCCGGATCACCTACGACCTCGAGTACGGCACCGACACCCTGGAGATCCACGAAGACGCCTTCCGCCCCGGCGAACGGGTGGTCATCGCCGACGACCTCCTCGCCACCGGCGGCACCGTCGCCGCGGTCGTCCAGCTGGTCGAGGACCTCGGCGCCGACCTGGTCGAATGCGCCTTCATGACCGAGCTCGAATTCCTCCACGGCCGCACCCGCCTGCCGGAAGGGAAGGTTTTCAGCCTGCTGAAGTTGTAGTTAGCCTCTGGACTAGAGTTTTAAGGGAAAAACGTCACGAGGAAGGCCAGGTGCAAGGCGCACGGAGCACAGCCTCGAGACATACCCGGAAGGGTAGGCGAGAGGCGAGCACCGCGCAACGCCGCAGATGGCCTCCGCAGTAGTTTTTCAAGTCCCCGTAGCTCAGCTGGATAGAGCACTTCCCTCCTAAGGAAGGGGCCGGACGTTCGAATCGTCTCGGGGACGCCAGTAAAAAAGCCAGCCACCCTTATGGTGGCTGGCTGATTTTTTTCAATGTGCGGAAGGTTATAGCAGCGGCGAAAACAAGCGTGCCGCGCCGTGAGCGAGGCGGCGCTGCACCGGCCAGGCGCGCACCTCGTCGAGGGTGATCTCCCGGCTCTTGGCCGTCTGCTCGAGGAAGCAGCGGCGCAGCACGGCGGCGGCCTCGTGGTTGTCGATCAGCGCGCCGACCTCGAAGTTGAGGGCAAAGCTGCGCATGTCCAGGTTGGCCGAGCCGATCAGCGCCAGGTGGTCGTCGACCACCATGGTCTTGGCGTGGAGCATCGACGGCTGGTACTCGAAGATCCGCGCCCCCGCCGCCAGCAGCTGGGCGTAGAAGGATCGTCCCGCCGGGCCGACCAGCAGGACGTCGCTGTGCGCCGGGACCAGGATGCGCACGTCCACCCCCTGCAGGGCGCTGCTGATCAGTGCGGCCAGGGTCGCCTCGTCGGGGATGAAGTAGGGGCTGGTCAGCCAGATCGACTGGCGGGCGGCGGTGATCCCGGCGAAGTAGCTGTAGTGGCTGGCATTGCGCGGCTGGTCCGGGCCGCTGGGGATGATCGCTACCCGCGCCACTCCGGCGGCCGCCGGGGCCGGTTCGGGCAGTTCCAGCTGTTCGCCGGCGGCGAAGTGCCAGTCTGCGGCGAAGACTTCCTCGAGGTCGGCGACGCACGGCCCGGCCAGGCGCAGGTGGGTGTCGCGGAAGTGCAGGGTGCCGCGCCGCCGCGCCCGCCCCGAATACTCGTCCCCCACGTTCATCCCCCCGGTGAAGGCGCTCTCCCCGTCGACGACGATCAGCTTGCGGTGGTTGCGCAGGTGCACCGACCAGCGCTTGCGCAGGGGGTTGACGGGGAGGAACTCGACGCAGCGTGCCCCGGCGGCGTCCAACTCGCGCAGCCGTTGGCGGTTGAGGCCGAAGGAGCCGATGGCGTCGTAGATCAGGCGGACTTCGATCCCCTGGCGGGCCTTGGCGGCGAGCAGGTCGAGGAAGCGGTGGCCGGTTTCGTCGCGGCGGATCAGGTAGTACTCCGCCCAGATGCTGCGGCGGGCCGTCTTCAGGCACTCCTCGACGCGGGCGAAGGCGGCTTCGTCGCTGGTCAGGACCTCGGCGTGGTTGCCGTCGCTGGCTTCCAGCCCGGTGGTGCGGGCGGTCAGGGTCATGAGCTGGCCGGCGGAGGTGCCGGGGGGAGGGCGCCCAGGGCAGCGGCGCGACAGTGAGTCGCTGCGGCGCCGGCGCAGCGCCGGGCGCTGGATGGTCGGATCGGCCAGCAGCAGGTAGGCGGCGCCGCCGAGAGCGGGGAAGGCGATTACGGCGAAGAGCCAGGCCAGGGTCCGTTCGACCCCGTGGCCGCGGTAGAGGAGCAGCCCGATTGCGGCCAGATCGATGGCGGCCACGGCCGCCCACCAAAGCCAGGAGGCCTGGCCGAGCAGGTAGTTGATCACCGGGGGGACTCGTCGAGGCGGCCGCTCTGGCGCAGGGCTTCGTAGAGGATGATGCCGGCGGCGGTGGAGAGGTTGAGGCTGCGCACTGCCGGGGAGAAGATCGGGATGCGCAGGGTCTGGTCGGGGTGATGGGCGAGGAGTTCTTCGGGGAGCCCCAGGGTTTCCTTGCCGAAGACCAGGAAGTCGCCGGGGTGGAAGTCGGCCTGGAGGTGGGTTTTGGCGGCTTTTTTCGAGGTGTACCAGCAGCGTGCGGCGGGGTGGGCGGCGAGCAGCGCGGCGAGGTCGGGCCACTGGCGGAGGGTGACGGCGGGCCAGTAGTCGAGGCCGGCGCGTTTGAGCTGGCGGTCGTCGATGGTGAAGCCGAGTTTGCCGACCAAATGCAGGACGGTGCCGGTGGCGGCGCACAGGCGGGCGATGTTGCCGGTGTTGGGGGGGATCTCCGGCTCGATCAGCACAATGTGGAACGGTTCGCTGCTCATCCACCCTCACGTGATCATTTTGGAACTGTCTGGAGACGGGGGCCGCCGGGGCGGTTTCTCGGGCCGCAGACGCTCCGGACCGTGGCATCTCCTGCCCGTATCCGCCTTCCTGCCGACGAATCCGGCAGCGCCCTGGCGAGCAGACGTGCGAAGCGGCCACTCCTCACCGCCCGCCGGCCCCCGTCTTTTTTCGTCTGCCGGAGGCCGCCGGGGCGGTTTCTCGGGCCGCACACGCTCCGGACCGTTGCATCTCCTGCCCGTATCCGCCCTCCTGCCGACGAATCCGGCAGCGCCCTGGCGATCAGACGTGCGAAGCGGCCGCTCGTCACCGCCCGCCGTCCTCCGGCTCTTTCCGCCCCGCTACGCTAGCGCCACCTGCGGTGCACCCAGAACCACTGCGCCGGTTCGCGGCGCACCGCCTCCTCGATGATCAGGTTGAGGCGGGCGGTGTTGGCGCGGACCGCCTCCGGGCCGTTCCCCTCGAGGAAGAGCGGGGGCTGGACGAGGATCTCGTGGCGGTCGTCGGGGGTGCGCCGGGCGAAGGCCGGGACCACCGGGACGTGATATTTCATCGCCATCTCGGTGATGATCGGCGTGGTCCAGGCCGGGCGGCCGAAGAAGGGGACGGCGATCCCCTGCTTTTTGCCGGCGTGCTGGTCCATCAGCACCCCGACCAGGCGCTTGTCCTGCAGGGCCTTGAGGATGCGCCGGGCGCCGTGACGGCTGCCGATGTAGCTGCTGCCGCTGGCTTCGCGCATGCGCCGGAAATAGCTGTCGACCAGCGGATTGCGCATCGGTTTGGCGACGAAGGCCGGGCGGTAGCCGGCGCGGGCCAGCAGGTAGGCGCCGGCCTCCCAGAAGCCCTGATGGGCGGTGAGCAGGATCGCTCCGCGCCCCTCGGCCAGCGCTGTGTCGATATGCTCCCTGCCGATCAGGTTGTAATCGCGGGCCAGTTCCGTTTCACTGATCTGGTCGAGACGCAGCATTTCGACGAAGTTGGTGCCGAGGTTGGCGAAGTTGGCGGCGAGGATGGCTTCGCGTTGGCTGGCCGTCAGCTCGGGCAGGGCGCGGGCCAGGTTGTCGCGGGCGATGGCCTCGCGGCGCGGCTGCAGGCGGCGGGAGAGGCGGCCGAGGGCGCGGCCGAGGGCCAGGGCGATGCGGCGCGGCAGGGCCCGCACCAAGGTGGCGACTATCAGGAAGGGGAGGTATTCGAGGCGGTTGCGCATTTTCAACAAATAGCACGCGGCCGCCCGGCGGGCAAAAAGAAAAGCGGGCCGTAGCGGCCCGCTTTGCAATCCTGCGCAGAGTGCTCCCGGGGCCGTCAGCCCTGGCTGGCCTGCAGGGCCTGGTCGAGGTCGGCGATGATGTCCTCGACGTCCTCGATGCCCACCGAGACGCGGATGAAGTCGGGGCTGACCCCGGCGGCCGTCTGCTCCTCGGCGGAGAGCTGCTGGTGAGTGGTCGAGGCCGGGTGGATGACCAGGCTCTTGGCGTCGCCGATGTTGGCCAGGTGGCTGCACAGTTTGACGCTGTCGATGAAGCGGGCCCCGGCCGGGCGCCCCCCCTTGATGCCGAAGCCCAAGATCGCCCCCTGGCCGGCGGGGAGGTAGTGGCGGGCGCGGTCGTGATCGGGATGGCTCTCCAGCCCCGGGTAGTTGACCCAGCTGACGCAGGGGTGCCCTTCGAGGAAGCGGGCCACTGCCAGGGCGTTGCTGCAGTGGCGCGGCATGCGCACGTGGAGCGTCTCCAGCCCCTGGAGAAGCAGGAAGGAGTTGAACGGCGAGATGCAGGCGCCCATGTCGCGCAGCAGGGTGACGCGCATCTTGAGGATGTAGGCCATGGGCCCGAGAGCCTGGTGGTAGACCAGCCCGTGGTAGCTCGGATCGGGGGTGGTGTACTCGGGGAAGCGCCCGCTGGACCAGTCGAAGGTGCCGCCGTCGACCACCGCGCCGCCGATCGAGGTGCCGTGCCCGCCGATGAACTTGGTCAGCGAGTAGCAGACGATGTCGGCGCCGTGCTCCAGCGGCCGGAAGAGCAGGGGGGTGGCCACGGTGTTGTCGACGATCAGCGGCAGGCGGTTGTCCTTGGCGATGCGGGAGATGGCGGCGAAGTCGTCGACGTTGTTCTTCGGGTTGCCGATCGTCTCCATGAAGATCGCCTTGGTGTTGTCGTCGATGGCCCTGGCGACGTTGGCGGGGTCGGAGGTGTCGACGAATTTCACCTTGATGCCGAAGCGCGCCAGGGTGTGGTGGAAGAGGTTGTAGGTCCCGCCGTAGAGGTACTGGGTCGAGACGATGTTGTCGCCGCATTTGGCCAGGTTGAGGATCGCCATGCAGATCGCCGAGGAGCCGGAGGCGAAGGCCAGGGCACCGACGCCGCCATCGAGCTCGGCGAGACGCTTCTCAAGCACGTCGGTGGTCGGGTTCATCAGGCGGGTGTAGATGTTCCCCGGCTCTTCGAGGGCGAAGAGCCGCGCCGCGTGATCGCTGGAGTTGAAGACGTAGGAGGAGGTCTGGTAGATCGGCACGGCCCGGGAGTTGGTGGCCGGATCGGGGACCTGGCCGGCGTGCAGGGTCTGGGTGCCTAGGCAGTAGCTTGGCTTGGTGGACATGGAGGACTCCCTGGCTGGCGGCGAGATGCCGCTTTGTTTAGCTGCTCAATCAAGAAAATGATTAGCAGAGGACGCCTTGCAGGTCAATATGGGATTCGCCGCCACCGCGCCGTGGTGCCCCGGCCGGGGTCTTTTTTTAGTTGCATTGCCCGGCGGCTTCAGTTATAAGAACTACCTCTTCAGCCGAAGTGGTGGAATTGGTAGACACGCTAGGTTCAGGGTCTAGTGACCGTAGGGTCGTGGGAGTTCGAGTCTCCCCTTCGGCACCAGAAAGAAACGGGTCAGCAGACAACTGCTGGCCCTTTTTTCGTCATCCGTCACGTCTCGCCGGCAAAAAATTCACGACCCTTTTTGACAAGCTCAAAACCCCCTGTTAGACTCAACTAGCAGTCAAAATCTCTTATGGAGGTCGGCAATGAAAGGCAAGCACACAATGATGTGGCTGCTGGCTATGGGGGCGCTGATGCTCGGGGGCTGTGCCGGCATGGGCACGCAGCCGCTGACGTACACGCCGGAAGGCTTTGCAGGCAAGGATTACACGGCCAAGGTCGATAACTTCCAGCTGGTCGTCGATGCTTCGCAGACCATGGTCAACCGCAATGGGGCCGACCTGCAGTCGGCGAAGAACCTGGTTGGGGCGATCAACTGGAGCCTGCCGGCCGATCTGCCGGCCAACGCCGGGCTGCGCAGCTTCGGGCACAGCGAGCAGCAGTCCAAGCTCGATACCGAGCTGGTCTACGGCATGGCCCGCTACTCCCGCGACGGGCTGAAGCAGGGGCTCGACAAGATCAGGTTCGGCGGCGGCAACAGCCCGCTGGGCGCGGCGATCAGCGCCGCCGGCGGCGACCTCGAAAAAGCCGCCGGGACCTCGGCGCTGGTCGTGATCAGCGACGGCGTGCAGAACAACATGGATGACGCGGTCGGCGCCGCCAAAGCTCTCAAGGGCCGGATGGGCGACCGCCTGTGCATCTACACCGTCTGGCTGGGCGATGATGAAGCCGGGCGCAAGGTCCTGGAGAAGGTTGCCAGTGCCGGCGGCTGCGGCTTCGCCACCACCGGCCAGGTCTTGACCGACCAGACGGCGCTGGCGGGCTTTGTCGAGAAGGTCTTCCTCAAGAAGAAACCGGCCCCGCCGGTGGCCGCCCCGGCGCCGCCCCCCGCCCCGGCCCCTCCGCCGCCCCCGACTCCTGCTCCGGTCCCGCCGCCGGTGGTGAAAAAAGAAGTGATCACCTTCAACCTGCTCTTCGATTTCGACAAGGCCGCCATCAAGGATGAGATGCTCCCGGCCCTGGAGCGCGCCAAGGCGATCCTTAACGAGGACTCCAAGGCGACCTTCCTCCTCGCCGGGCACACCTGCAGCAAGGGCACGGACGCCTACAACCAGGGGCTCTCCGAGCGGCGTGCCGACGCGGTCAAGGGCTGGCTGGTCGCCAACGGGGTTGCCGCCGAGCGCCTGGAAACCGTCGGCTTCGGCGAGAAACAGCCGAAGTTCGACAACAGCAATGAGGACGGGCGCAAGCTCAACCGTCGGGTCGAAATGACCACCCGCTGAGTTCCCGCCGCAGACGAGCTGTGGAGGCCCGCTTGCTCCGCTCTCCATGACAGTCGAAAAAAGTCGGCCAGGGGCGATCTGCACCTGGCCGACTTTGGGTGCATTGCAAATCAAGCGCTGCTTCGCTATCTTGGGGGAAAATACCGAGGATGACCCCGATGCTCCTGGCCCCGCGCCAATCCGCCGCCGCCCTGCTGACGATCTTCCTGCTCACCCTGCTGCTGTCGGCGGTCGTGGTGGTCCCGGCCGCAGCGGCCGGCGAGCAGCTCGCCGGCCTGGCCCCGGCCACGGCGCCGGGTGGGATGGATGAACTGGGCCAGCGCCAGCTCGACTTCGAGCGCTTTGCCCGGGGCAAGGTCGCCGAGATGAACCGCAACCACCAGCTGGCCCCGGCGCGCATGCGCATCGAGCGGAATGGCGACGGCAGCTACCGGGCCCTCTACCACCAGATCGACGAAAACTCCCTGGCCAGCGAGGTCAGTCCCTCCTCATCGCGCACCTACCCCTACGTGGCCGTCCTCTCCTACCGCGAAAACGTTTATGCCGCCACTTGCGCCCGGCCGACGGAGTGCCGTCGCGGGCCCTTCACCCAGGTCGCCGTCATCCCCAACCGCCACATCTTCACCTACGGCCGGGGTCTCTGGCAGTAGCAGTTCACGCCGATGATCAGCTACCCAGCCGCGCGCAGTTGGCGGCGCCGAGCAGCGCGGTCTCCTCGTCGCCGATCACGCTGACCGGGATCGTCTCCAGCAGCTCGGTCAGCCGCCCCTTGGCGGTGAAGGCGCGCAGGAACGCCGGGCCCTGCAGGGCGGGGAGGATCTTCGGGGCGATGCCGCCGCCGAGGTAGAGGCCGCCGCTGGGGAGGCTGCGCAGGGCGAGATTGCCGGCGGCGGCGCCGTACAGGGAGACGAACAGCTCGAGGGCGGCGGCGCACAGCGGGCACTCCCCGGCCAGCCCCGCCGCCGAGATCGCCGGGGCCGGGTCGCCGGAGCGCGCGGCGCTGACCGCGGGGTGCTCCGGCTGCTGCCGGCGGTCGCGCAGGAAGTCGTGGATGTTGACCAGCCCGGGGCCGGAGACCACCCGCTCGACGCTGACCCGCCCGTAGCGGGTGCGCAGGTGGAGCATCAGGTCGGCCTCCAGCTCGTCGCGCGGGGCGAAGTCGGCGTGCCCGCCCTCGCTGGCCAGCGGGCGGAGGATCGCGCCGTCGCGGACCACCGTGCACTCGCCCAGGCCGGTGCCGGCGGAGAGGACGGCGAGCGGTCCGTGCGGGTCGCGGCGGCCGGGGTTGAGGACGGTCAGGGCGTCGGCGGCGAGCAGGGGGATTCCCCAGGCGTTGGCCTGCAGGTCGTTGAGCAGGGTGACGCGCGGCAGGCCGAGGAGCCGGGCGGTGGCCGCGCCGTCGACCACCCAGGGGATGTTGGGGGGGGAGACCCGCCCGTCGCGCAGCGGCCCGGCGACGCCGAAGCAGGCCCGTTCGGGGACGAAGGGCTGGCGGCCCCAAAAGCCCTCGAGCAGGGCGGCGAAGCTCGCGTGCTCGCGGCTGGCGGTCCGCCAGCGGGCCAGGCACTCGAGCCGGTCGTCCGCGGCGAGGAAAAAAGCCAGGCGCGTGGTGGTGCCGCCGATGTCGCCGGCCAGTATCAGCATGAAGACCCTCCCCGAACAGATTGTCCGATTGTCGCATCCCGGCCGGGAAAGTCAACTGCCGGCAGCGCGCCCGCGCAGATTCTCGCGCCGACGGTTGCCCGGCGCCGCCACTTTTGCTACATTCTCGCCATGAACCTCCCCGCCGTCCTCCGTCACATCCCGCTCTTCGCCGGCCTCGGCGACGCCGACCTGGCCATCCTGGCCGAGCTCTGCCGGGTGCGCGGCGCGCTGCGCGGCGAACTGCTCTTCAGCGACGGCGAGCCGGCCGCCGGCTTCTTCATCGTCCTCGACGGCAAGGTCAAGATCTACAAGCTCTCCCCCGACGGCAAGGAGCGCATCCTGCACATCGTCCTCCCCGGCGGGACCTTCGCCGAGGCGGCGATCTTCGGCAACGGGCTCTATCCGGCCTGCGCCGAGCCGCTGCAGGCCAGCCGCCTCCTCTTCGTCCCCAAGGAGGAGTTCCTCGCCCTCCTCGAGGGGAACAGCCGCATCGCCATCAACATGATCGCCGGCCTGTCGCGCTTTTTGCGCCAGTTCGCCCAGCAGGTCGAGGAGCTGACCTTCAAGGATGTCCCCTCGCGGCTCGCCTCCTACCTCTACCAGCTGGCCCGCGGGCGCCAGGTCACCGTCGATCTGCCGGTCTCCAAGGGGCAGCTGGCCTCCAATCTGGGCACGGTCAGCGAGACCCTGTCGCGCACCCTGCGCAAGCTCGCCGACGAGGAGCTGATCCGCGTCGACGGGCGGCGGGTGACGATCCTCGACGCCGAGCGCCTCAACGAGCTGGCCGAGCGCGGCCGGGAGGGGTAGGGGAGGATGGCCGCCCCGCCGGCGGCGTCGCTGACCCGCCGCGAGCTCAAGGACCTGCGCATCCTGGCGCTCTTCACCGCGGTCTGGTGCCGCAAGCACCACGCCGCGCCGCGGGCGCCGCTGCCGACCACCGACCCCGCCCTGGCACCAGTGGGGCTGGAGCGCTACCCGGTGTGCGCCGAGTGCGCCACCTTTCTCGCCTACGCCTGCGAACGCCGCCTGCGCTGCCCGCTTGAGGACAAGCCCGCCTGCAAGCACTGCCCGGTGCACTGCTACAAGCCCGTCTACCGCCAGCGCGTCCGCGAGATCATGGCCTTCTCCGGCCGTTACCTGATCTGCCGCGGGCGGCTGGATCTCCTCTGGCATTATCTTTTCTGAACACCCCGCCCGTTTTGCTTAATCTTGACCGCCGTCAAGGCCGGCCCCGGCGCCGGCAGGTAGGATGGCCGCAACAGTGACCCCAACTACCAGCGGAGGAGTTTCCCCGATGATCCGTAAAATCGTTCGTATCGATGAAGAGAAGTGCAACGGCTGTGGGGAGTGCGTCCCCTCCTGTGCCGAGGGGGCGATCCAGATCGTCGACGGCAAGGCGCGCCTGCTCTCCGATAACCTCTGTGACGGCCTCGGCGCCTGCCTCGGCGACTGCCCGCTGGGGGCGATCACCATCGAGGAGCGCGAGGCCGACGAGTTCGACGAGGCGGCGGTCGAGGAGCATCTCAAGGCCGCGGCCCCGGCGCCCCGGGCCCCCCATGCCGCACCGGCTCCCGCCCCCGGCGGCGGCTGCCCTTCGGCCCGGGTGCAGAGCTTCGCCCCGGCGGCCGGCGGCTGCCCCTCCGCCCGGGTGATGGGCGGGCCTCTCGCGGCAGCCCCCGCGCCCGCCGCTGCCGGCGCCCCGGCGCCGTCGCGCCTCGCCCAGTGGCCGGTGCAGCTCCACCTGGTGCCGCCGAGCGCCCCCTTTCTGCGCGGCGCCGATCTCCTCCTGGCTGCCGACTGCGCCCCCTTCGCCTACCCGGACTTTCACGAGACGCTGCTCAAGGGGAAGGCCCTGCTGATCGCCTGCCCCAAGCTCGACGACACCTCCCCCTACCTCGACAAGCTGACCGCGATGCTCAGCCAGAACGACATCCGCAGCCTGACCGTGGTGCACATGGAAGTCCCCTGCTGCAGCGGGCTGATCCACCTGGCCCGCCAGGCGCTGGCCGCCAGCGGCCGCGACATCCCCCTGCACACCGTGCGCGTCGGCATCCGCGGCGAGCTGGGGTAGAGGCGGGGGACGGCGGGCGGTGACGAGGGCCGCTTCGCACGTCCGATCGCCAGGCCGCTGCCGGATTCGTCGGCAGGAGGGCTGACACGGGCAGGAGATGCTACGGTCCGGAGCGTCTGCGGCCCGAGGAAGCGACCCGCCGGCCCCCGCCGGAACAGGCCCGGGGCCTGGAGCTGGCTGAGAGCCGGAAGCCGGTTTCATAATTGACAGGCGGCGGCGATGTTGCTATAAAAACTTTCCGATCAATTCGGGCGATTAGCTCAGCGGGAGAGCGCTCGCCTCACACGCGAGATGTCACTGGTTCAATCCCAGTATCGCCCACCAAATAAAAACAGCCACTTGGCGTGATGCCGGGTGGCTGTTTGTGTTTTCAAGCGTCTGCTACGAGCTGTCATCACCAGCCAGCAGCGGCCATGGGGTCATCATGCGTCGCTATCCGCCGTTCCCGCCCATGTTCATCTTGTAGACCCCGTTTTTCACCCGGCTGATCACGTTGTTCTCCAGCATGTCCTGAAAAGCGTTGACCACGGTCGGCTTGCTGGCGCCCAGGGCGTCGGCGACCTCGTCGTAGGTCCCGTGGAACATCAGCTCCTCGTCGAGATGGCTGATGACGTATTCGATGATCTGCACACGTTTGCAGCCGATCGAGTTGAGCATAAGGGAACAAGATCGTCTGCGAAGCCAACGGCTCGCAATGCCCGGGCTACCTGAA
>CAYQLP010000046.1:0-4215 GCA_964418505.1 uncultured Geobacteraceae bacterium
ATCGGCCAGGCCTGCGGCGGGCGGATCGTGCGTGCCGACCGTCTGATGCACGGCAAGACCAGCCCGGTCTTCCACGACGGCCGCGAGCTTTTCGCCGGGCTCTCCAATCCCTTCGACGCCACCCGCTACCACTCCCTGCTCATCGAGCGAGGCAGCCTGCCGGCCTGCCTGGAGGTCACCGCCTGGACCGCCGAGGAGGAGATCATGGGGGTCCGCCACCGTGACCTGCCGCTGTGGGGGGTGCAGTTTCACCCCGAGTCGATCCTGACCGTGGAAGGGAAGCAGCTGCTCGCCAATTTTCTCGAGATGACGAGGTGACGCCGTGATCAAGCAAGCGATCGCCAAGGTTGTCGAGCGCATCGACCTCAGCGAGCAGGAGATGGTCGAGGTGATGAACCAGATCATGGGCGGCGAGGCGACTGCCGCGCAGATCGGCGCCTTCATCACCGCCCTGCGCATGAAGGGGGAGACGGTGGCGGAGATCACCGGCGCGGCCCGGGTCATGCGCGACCGGGCGACGCCGATCCGCGTCGGCGCGGTCCTCGATCTCGACCGCGACGACATCAACCTCGACCGCGAGACGATCCTCGACGTGGTCGGCACCGGCGGGGACGGCACCAACACCTTCAACATCTCGACTACCGTGGCTTTCGTCGTCGCCGCCTGCGGGGTCAAGGTTGCCAAGCACGGCAACCGCAGCGTTTCCTCGACCTGCGGCAGCGCCGACGTCCTCGAAGCCCTGGGGGTCAACCTCGATGTCACCCCCGAGGTCGTGGAGCACTGCATCAACGAGATCGGCATCGGCTTCCTCTTCGCCCCCGCCCTGCACGGGGCGATGAAGCACGCCATCGGTCCGCGCCGCGAAATCGGCATCCGCACCATCTTCAATATCCTCGGCCCGCTGACCAACCCGGCCCGGGCCGACTCCCAGGTCATGGGGGTGTACCGCGAGGACCTGGTCGACAAGCTGGCCCATGTCCTGGCCAATCTCGGCTGCCGCAAGGGCTTCGTGGTCTGCGGCAGCGACGGCATGGACGAAATCACCCTGACCGGGCCGACCCGCGTCGCCACCGTGACCGCCGCGGGTATCAGTGTCAGCGACATCACCCCCGAGGAGTTCGGCCTGCAGCGCTGTTCGATGGCCGCGCTGCGCGGCGGCGACGCCACCGGCAACGCCGCCATCGTCCGCGCCGTGCTGGGCGGTGAGCGCGGGGCGAAGCGCGACGTGGTCCTGCTCAATGCCGGCTACGCGTTGGTGGCCGCAGGAGCCTGTGCCACGGTTGCCGAAGGGATCGCCCGCGCGGCACAGGCGATCGACAGCGGCGCAGCTCTCGACAAACTGGTCGCCCTGGTGGAGTTGACCCGCAGCTGAAGGTGCGTGAGATGACTGTTCTCCCCGATATCCTGCAGAAGATCGTCGCCCGCAAGCGCGAAGAAGTCGCCGCCGCCAAGGCGGCTTTCCCCATGGAACGCATGCTGCGGCGCCTGGAACTGGTCGAGGACCAGCCGCGCGGCTTCGCCCGCGCCCTGCGCACCATGTATGAGTCGGGGGGGACGGCGGTGATCGCCGAGGTCAAGAAAGCCTCGCCGAGCAAGGGGGTGATCCGCGCTGATTTCGATCCGCTTGAGATTGCCGAGATCTACCAGGAGCATGGCGCCACCTGCGTCTCGGTGCTTACCGACGAGCACTTTTTCGGCGGGCACCTCAACTATCTTGGCCTGATCCGCGAGCAGGTCGGTCTGCCGCTGCTGCGCAAGGACTTCATCTGCGACCCCTACCAGATCGTCGAGGCGCGCGCCTACGGGGCCGACGCGGTGCTGCTCATCGCCGCCATGCTCGAGCGCGGCGAGTTGCGCGAGTTTGCCGCGCAGGCCGCGGAACTGCACCTCGATGTGCTCCTCGAAGTCCACGACGAGGCTGAACTGGAGATGGCCCTCGAGACCGACTGCGAGCTGATCGGCATCAACAACCGCTCGCTGCGCACCTTCGTCACCGATCTGGCTGCTACCGAGCGCCTTGCCCCGCTGGTTCCGGAGAACCGCCTGGTGGTGGCCGAGAGCGGCATCACCGGCCGGGCCGATGTCGAACGGCTGCTGGCGGCCGGGGCGCACGCCTTCCTGGTCGGCGAGACCCTGATGCGCGCCGACGACATCGGCGGCGCGCTCGAGGCGCTGGTCAATGAGTGAAGCGCCGGTCCGCGTCAAGATCTGCGGGATCACCAACCCTGACGACGCCCTGCACGCCGCGGCTTGCGGCGCCGACGCCCTCGGCTTTGTCTTTTACCCGGCCAGCCGGCGCTGCGTGACGGTCGAGGCGGCGGCGGCGATCTGTGCCGAACTGCCGCCCTTCGTCACCCGGGTCGGCCTGTTCGTCAATGAGATGCCGGAACGGATTCGCGCCGTCGTTGCCCGCTGCGGGCTGGACGCGGTTCAGATGCACGGCGATGAGTCGCCGGCGGACTGCCTCCTCGCCCCGCTGCGGGTGGTCAAGGGGGTGCGTCCCGTCGCCGGCGCCGAACCGGGCGACTGGGATGCCTACCGGGTCAGTGCGCTGCTGGTCGACGCGGCGGTGCCCGGAGCCTACGGCGGCACCGGGGAGCGCGCGGACTGGGCCATGGCGGCTCGCCTGGCGGCCCGGCGGCGGGTGATTCTGGCCGGCGGGCTGAATGTGGAAAATGTCGCCGACGCCATCCGTGCGGTGCGTCCCTATGCCGTCGATGTGGCCAGCGGGGTGGAGCGCGAACCAGGGAAGAAGGATCCGGACAAGGTCGCGGCGTTCATCCGTGCGGCCAGGGAGTGTCATACATGAAGCAGCAACCCGATGCGCACGGCCACTTCGGCCAGTTCGGCGGCCGCTACGTCGCCGAGACGCTGATGCCGGCCCTGCTCGAGCTCGAGCAGGCTTACCGCGAGGCCCAGGCCGACGCGCAGTTCCAGAATGAATTCGACGGCTATCTGCGCGATTACGTCGGCCGCCCCAGCCCCCTCTACCTGGCCAAACGCCTGACCGAGCATGCCGGCGGGGCGAAGATCTACCTCAAGCGCGAGGATCTCAATCACACCGGCGCCCACAAGGTCAACAACACCGTCGGCCAGGCCCTGCTGGCGCGTCGCATGGGTAAGCGCAAGGTCATCGCCGAGACCGGCGCCGGTCAGCATGGGGTGGCCACCGCCACCGTGGCGGCGCTCTTCGGCATGCAGTGCGACGTCTTCATGGGCGAGGAGGACATCCGCCGCCAGGCCCTCAACGTCTTCCGCATGAAGCTGTTGGGCGCAACCGTCCATCCGGTGAGCAGCGGCACCGCCACCCTCAAGGACGCCATGAACGATGCCTTGCGCTACTGGGTCACCCACGTGCGCGACACCTTCTACGTGATCGGTACGGTAGCCGGTCCGCACCCCTATCCGATGATGGTCCGCGACTTCCAGGCGGTCATCGGCCGCGAGGCCCGCGAGCAGTTCCTGGCCGCCGAGGGGCGTCTCCCCGAACTGCTGATCGCCTGCATCGGCGGCGGCTCCAACGCCATGGGGCTCTTCCACGCCTTTGCCGGCGACCGCCAGGTCGGCCTGCTCGGAGTGGAAGCCGCCGGGCTGGGGATCGCCACCGGCAAGCACGCGGCGAGCATCGGCGCCGGCAGCGTCGGCGTGCTGCACGGCAACAAGACCTACCTGCTGCAGGATGCCGACGGGCAGATCGCCCACGCCCACTCGATCTCGGCCGGTCTCGACTACCCGGGCGTCGGCCCCGAGCATGCCTGGCTCAAGGAGAGCGGCCGCGCCGACTATGTTTCGATCACCGATGACGAGGCGCTGCAGGCCTTCCGCCTGCTCACCGAACTCGAGGGGATCATGCCGGCCCTGGAGAGCGCCCACGCCATCGCCCAGGCGCTGAAGAGCGCGGCGGCGATGAGCCCCGACCAGGCTGTTCTGGTCTGCCTCTCCGGGCGCGGCGACAAGGATATCCACACGGTAGCTGCGGCCATGGGCCTGCAGCTCTAGACAGCATGAAAAAACGATAGGAATCGAATGAAATTTACCGAACTGAACATCCCCGCCGAGGTCATGCGCGGCATCGAGACGGTCGGCTTTACCGACCTGACCCCGGTCCAGGAGGAGTCGATCCCCCTGGCGCTGGCCGGCCGGGACGTCGCCGCCCAGGCCCAGACCGGTACCGGCAAGACCGCGGCCTTCCTGATCTCGCTCTTCAGCCGTATG
>CAYQLP010000046.1:4226-11886 GCA_964418505.1 uncultured Geobacteraceae bacterium
CTCGCCGACCCCAAGCCGACCGGCGAGCAGCCGCGCGCCTTGATCCTCGCCCCGACCCGCGAGCTGGTGGCGCAGATCGCCGCCGACGCCGAAGGACTGGGCTCGGGATGCCCTTTCAAGGTCCAGGCGATCTTCGGCGGCATCGACTATGACAAGCAGCGTCAGGCCCTGCGCGGCGGCGTCGACGTGATCGTCGCCACCCCCGGGCGGCTGATCGACTACTTCAAGCAGAAGGTCTTCTCTCTGAAACGGGTGGAGATGGTGGTCATCGACGAAGCCGACCGCATGTTCGACATGGGCTTCATCAAGGACCTCCGCTACATCCTCCGCCAGCTCCCCGCCTTCGACAAGCGCCAGACCATGCTCTTCTCGGCGACCCTCTCGCCGCGGGTCATGGAGCTGGCCTACGAGTTCATGAACTTGGCCGAGCGGGTCAAGATCGCCCCCGAGCAGGTCACCGCCGAGCGCGTCGAGCAGATCCTCTACCACGTCTCGCGGCGCGAAAAGTTTCCCTTCCTCCTTGGGCTGCTGCGCCGCGAAGAGGGGCTCGAGCGGGTCATGCTTTTCGTCAACACCAAGCGGGAGGCCGAGCACCTGGCCGAGCGGCTCACCGCCAATGACTGCAAGGCGGCGGTGATCTCAGGAGATATCGAGCAGCGCAAGCGCCTGAAGCTGATCGAGGAGTTCAAGAGCGGCCGCCTGCGTTTCCTGGTGGCCACCGATGTCGCCTCGCGCGGCCTGCACATCGACGACGTCACCCACGTCATCAACTACGACCTCCCCCAGGACGCCGAGGACTACGTCCACCGCATCGGCCGCACGGCGCGGGCCGGCGCGCAGGGGAAGGCGATCTCCCTGGCCGACGAGGACCTGGTCTTCCACCTCCCCGACATCGAGGAATACGTCGGCATCAAGATCCCCAGCGCCTTTCCGGAGGAGGGGGACTTCGTCTGGGACTACCAGCGCACCCACCCCCGACGCAAGGCCCCGGTGCCGGAGAAGACCCATGCCGGGGAAGGGAAGGGGCAGCGTCCGCGGCGTCATCACCGGCGCGGCAAGGAGCCGGCCGGGGTCCCCGGTCATAAGCATTGATGGCGAGCCCCCGATCCGTTAGAATCAGCGGCACACTCAAGAATCCGGCGGTATCATGTCACGCATAGCCTCAACTTTGCAGACCCTCAAGCAGCGCGGCGAGACGGCCCTGATCACCTATCTCACCGCCGGGGATCCCGACCTGGAGAGCAGCGAGAGGATCATCCACGCCCTGGTGGAAAACGGCGTCGACCTGATCGAGTTGGGCTTCCCCTTCTCCGATCCGATGGCCGACGGGCCGACCATCCAGGCCGCGGTTGACCGCTCCCTGGCGGCGGGGACCACCCTGCGCGGGGTTCTCGGCCTGGTTGAGCGGGTGCGCCGGCACACCGCCGTGCCGATCGTGCTGATGGGCTACTACAACCCGCTCTTCCGCTACGGGGTCGCGGAATTCGTTCGCGATGCCGCGACCGCCGGGGTCGACGGGCTGCTGCTGGTCGATCTCCCCCCCGAGGAGGCCGGCGAGATTCACCCGCAGCTCAAGGCCGCCGGCATCGACCTGGTCACCCTGCTGGCGCCCACCACCCCGCCGGAGCGCATGGCGCGCCTGGCTTCGCTGGGGGAGGGGTTTGTCTATTACGTATCGATGACCGGGGTCACCGGCAGCCAACAGGTGGATGCCGGGGCGATTGCCGCCGCGGTGGAAAGCGTTCGGCAGGCCAGTCGGGTGCCGGTGGCGGTCGGCTTCGGCGTCAGCACCCCGGCCGATGCCCGGGCCGTGGCGGCCTTCGCCGATGCGGTGGTGGTCGGCAGCGCCCTGGTGCAGGTCATTGCCCGCAACGCTGGCTCCCCGCATCTGGCCGACGAAGTCGGCACCTTCGCCCGTTCTCTCAAAGAGGCTGTCACCGCGGCCAGTTGATCCGCTTCGCCCATCCCGGCCAGCCCACTGCGGCGGCCCCAGGAGAAACCACCATGGCCTGGTTCAAGAAATCGAAAGCCCCCCTCTCCACCCCGACCGAAGAGAAGCGTCATCAGGCTCCCGACGGGCTGTGGACCAAGTGCAAGAACTGCGACGAGACCCTTTACGCCAAGGAAATCGAGCGCAACCTCAATGTCTGCCCCAAGTGTGACCACCACTTCCGCATGAGCGCCCGCGAGCGGATCGAGCTGGTCGTCGACGCCGGCACCTTCCGGGAAACCGACCCGAATATCACCTCGGTCGACTTCCTCAAGTTCAAGGATTCGAAGAAGTACAGCGACCGCATCCGTGCGGCGGTGGCCAAGAGCGGCGGCGGCGATGCCCTGATCACCGGCACCGGCGATATCGAGGGGCTGCCGGTGGTGGTGGCGGTCTTCGACTTCGGCTTCCTCGGCGGCAGCATGGGCGCGGTGGTCGGCGAGAAGGTGACCCGGGCCATCGAGCTGGGGCTCGAGCAGCGCCGCCCGGTGCTGGTTTTCTCCGCCTCCGGAGGGGCGCGCATGCAGGAAAGCATCATGTCGCTGATGCAGATGGCCAAGAGCAGCGCCGCCCTGGCTCGCCTCAAGGCCGCCGGCATCCCCTTCCTGTCGATCCTCACCGACCCGACCACCGGCGGGGTGACGGCCAGCTTCGCCATGCTCGGCGACCTGAACATCGCCGAGCCCCGGGCGCTGATCGGCTTCGCCGGCCCGCGCGTCATCGAGCAGACCATCCGCCAGAAGCTCCCGGAGGGCTTCCAGCGCTCCGAGTACCTGCTGGAGCACGGCATGGTCGACATGATCGTCCCGCGCCGGGAGCTCAAGCAACGCCTTGCCCAGGTCCTCGCCATCATGACCGGGAAGCCCGCTCCCGAAGCCTGATCGTGACGCCGGAGGAGAGCCTTGCCTACCTTTACGGCCTGCAGCAGTTCGGCATCAAGCTTGGCCTCGACAACATCAGGACTCTGCTGAAGCGCCTCGGCAGCCCCGAAGCGGGACTGCGCTGCGTGCATGTGGCGGGAACCAACGGCAAAGGCTCGGTCAGCGCCCTGTTGGCGGAGATTCTCCGCCACTCCGGCGAGCGGGTCGGCTTGTACACCTCGCCCCACCTGCATTGCTTCAGCGAGCGGCTGCGCATCAACGGCATCCCCCTCGACCTGGAGGCTCTCCCCCGATTGGTCGAGCGGGTGCGCCAGGCTGCGGCCGGCCTGCCTGCCACTTTCTTCGAGGCCACCACCGCCCTGGCACTGCTGGCCTTCCGCGAAGCGGGGGCGACGGCGGCCGTGCTGGAGACCGGGCTCGGCGGGCGCCTTGACGCCACCAACGCGGTGACCCCGGAGTTGACCGTGATCACGCCGGTCTCCTTCGATCACCGCGAGCATCTAGGGGCGACGCTGGCAGAGATTGCCGCCGAGAAGGCCGGGATCATCAAGCCCGGGGTGCCAGTGGTCGTCGGCAGGCAGGAAGACGAAGCCCGGGCGGTGATCGAAGCCGCTGCGGCTGCGGCGGGTGCCCCGTTGTGGTCGGCCGGCCGCGACTACCGCTGGGACGGGACTGCCGGGGCGATGCACTTCAGCGCCCCGGGTTGCGAGTTGTCTGATCTCGACTGTGCCCTGGCCGGTCGTCACCAGTTGGCCAACTATGCCCTGGCCCTGGCCGGCGCCGCCCGCCTGCGCCGGGACGGTTGGGCAATCCCCGACAGCGCCCTGCGCCGGGCCGGGGCAACGACTCGCTGGCCGGGGCGGCTGGAGTGGTGGTCAGAGCCCGGGGTGCTGCTCGATGGCGCGCATAATGCCGCCGGGGCTGAGGCCCTGGCGGGCTATCTTGTGGAGCGCGGGGTTGGCGCGCTACGCCTGGTCACCGGGCTGAGCGGTCAGCGCCGTCCGGCCGAAGTGCTGGACCCCCTGCGGCCATGGCTGGACACGCTCTACTTCGCTGAGATTCCGGAGGTCGCCAATGTTCCCGGCGCGGAACTGGCCGCCTGGGCGGACGCTCACGGCATTCCGCACCGGCACTTCGCTGCACCGGCCGCGGCCCTCGAGGCGGCGTTGAGCGAAAGCGGGGAGGGGGAGACGGTGGTGGTGGCCGGATCCCTGTACCTGGTGGCTGCGGCGCGGGCCGCCCTCTGCGCTGCGTCGGGAGTCTCTCCCCGCGTTCTGACAACGACACTGAAATAAGGCTGGATGGCGTGATGAAAGTAGTCAAAGCGACGCTGCTGCTGGCGGCATTGTCGACCTGGTGGCTGACTGCCGCTCCGGTCGGGGCCCAGCTGCCGCCGGCCGGGAGTTCCTCCGCGGTCCCCGTGACCCTGAACGCCGACCGGCTCGATTACGACAGCGCCGGCCGGGAGGCCCTGGCCAGCGGCGATGTGCTCATGCAGCAGGGGGAGATGCGCCTGCGCACCGATGAACTCTTCTGGCAGGAGTCCACCGCTGATGTGGTCGCCACCGGCAGCGTGAGCCTCAGCGAGGTCGACAGCGACCTGGCGGCGAGCCGTTTCGCCGCCAACCTGGTGAGCGGCCGGGCCCAGGCCAGCGACGGCCGGGTCCTGCTGCGCGAGCGCAACTTCCACCTTCTCGGCAGCGAAATTTACCGTCTTGGCGAGTCTACCTACCGGGTGACAGAGGGCAGCTTCACCACCTGTGACGGCGAGATCCCCGACTGGGAGTTCAGTGCCGCCCGGGTCGATGTCGAGCTCGGCCGCTACGCGACGGCCCGTGACGTCTGGTTCAAGATCCGTCGTCAGCCCCTGGTCTATCTCCCCTACCTGGTCTTCCCGGTCAAGACCGAGCGCGAAACGGGGTTCCTGCTCCCGCGGGTCGGTTACTCGAGCAGCAAGGGGGCGCTCCTCTCCCTGGCCTGGTACCAGGTGGTGGATCGCAACCTCGATGCGACCTTTTATCTCGACTATCTCTCCCGCCTCGGCCTGGGCACCGGCGCCGAGTTTCGCTACCTGCTGAGCGGCGACAATCGCGGTGAATTGCTCCTCTACAATGTCCTGGGCATCGACGGCAATCCGGACAGCTACGCCTTCGACTGGAAGCATGACGGCCGTCTCCCCGGTGGGGTGAGGCTGGCTGCCGATGTTCAGTACGTCAGTCGTCGCGAGTTTTTCTCAGACTTCGGCGAGTCCCTCGACGAAGCGAGCCGCGACTACGTCCGCTCGACCCTGCTGCTGCAGCGCAACTGGGAGAAGCTCAATCTCACCGCCTCGGCCGACTATATCCGCGACCTGCGCGAAGACACCGATGACCCCCTTCAGCGGCTCCCCGAAGTCGGCCTCGATCTGCCTTTCTACCGGCTGGCGGACACGCCGTTCTTCCTTCGCAGCGAAGTACGCGCCGACAACTTCCAGCGTGACAGTGATGCCGACGGCCAGCGCTTCTACCTCCGCCAGGGCCTCGGAGCGATGCTCTCCGCCGGCGGTTGGCTGGAAGTGACCCCGGAGGCGGCGCTTTACGCCCGCCAGTATGCGGGGGCGGCCGGGTCCGATAACGATCTTCTCCCCGAACTGTCGCTGACCATGGCCACCCGCCTGCAGCGCGCCTATCAGTCGGGCTGGTGGGGGAGCGAACGCTTCCAGCACAGCATTGAACCTCAGGTTCGCTACCTCTATATCCCCGATCACGATCAGGATGACCTCCCCTTTTTCGATCGCGTCGATCGCCTCGGTCCGCTCAACCAGATCGAATACGCCGTAGTCAACCGCTTCACCGGTCGCTTCGCCGGGGCCGATGGCGTCCCGCTCTACCGCGAACTGGCCAGCCTGCGCCTCTCCCAGGCCTACGATTTCGATGCCGAGGACGATGACGGCGATGGGGAACCCTTTTCGCCTCTGCGCGCGGAATTGGCCCTCGCCCCCGTCCCGGCAGCGTCGGTAACGATCGATATCATGGCGGATCCCAACGACAGCTTCGGGGTGGTGCGCCTGGATGCCGAAGCCCGCTACGATGCCGGGCGCGGCAACGCCATCGCTGCCGGCTACAGCTACCGCGACGGCAAGAATGACGAAGCGGAGACCGACTACCTGTCCCTGCGCCTTGACACCTCCCTGGCCGCACCGATTTACGCCAGTTTCGAGGAACGCTACGATTTTGTCGCCGAGGGTGATCTGGAGACCCTGGTCAACCTCGAGTATCGTTCCCGCTGCTGGAGCCTCTTCCTGACCCTGCGCGACCGCTCGGACCGGCAGGAATTCCTGGTCGGCTTCGCCTTGGCCGGCCTCGGCCAGATCGGTGGCCCAGGCAGCAGCATGCGCCAGCGCTGAGTCGCCGAGACTTGATTTTTTCGCGGTGCTGTTAGACTATAGCCAAGTTTCGTTTTCAATCCCTTCCCTGGCAGAGGTTTCAAGCGGACCATGAGTGCCTCCCGGACAGCAGACGCCGAATCGTCCCCCCGCCGGATCCCCTGGTGGCCGCTGGGTATCGTCGTCTTCATGCTGACTTTTGCCCTCTTCGGCGATCGCGGGCTGGTTTACCTCTCTCGCCAGAAGGGGCACCAGGCTGAGCTGGAAAAACAGCTGGCGGAAGTCGAGGAAGTCAACGCCGGGCTGCGCCGGGAGATCTCCTCGCTGACCGCCGACCGCCGGCATCTGGAGCGCCTGGCGCGCTCGCAGCTGGGCCTGGTGCGCGAGGATGAGGTCGTTTACCAGTTCTCCGCCCCGACCCGGGCGCCGGTTTCCGTCCCGGCGACTCACCCGGCCGCGGCCTCCCGTTGAACTCCTCCAGCCGGCACCCTTCGGGGTGCCGGCTGGTTTCTCTCCCCCGGCACTGGCCGTAATCGGTCGCCGGGGCTCCGACCCGGATATGCCATCATGAGCCAGGACCATCGCCAGCTTTGCATCGTCTGCGCGTGGCGCGCCAACTGTGCCAAGCGCTTCAGCATGGGTGACGACCATACCCTGCACTGCCCCGACTTCAGCGAGGACGTGACTCTGCGCAAAGCTGCCACCGCCCCCGCTGCTCCCCTTGACGAGACCCCCCGATGAAGAACCTTCTGCGCCAGCAACTTGCCGCCGCTCTCGACCGCTGTCGCCGCTCGGGAGTTCTCTGCTGTGACAGCTCCCCCGATATCCAGCTCGAGGCCCCGGGAAATCCAGAACATGGAGACTTCGCCACCAACCTTGCGCTGATGCTTGCCAAGGGGGCGCGCAAGGCCCCGCGGCAGGTGGCCGAGGCCCTGGTTGCCGAGCTTGGCGATGGCGGCGGGGTGTGGCGGCGCCTGGAGATTGCCGGCCCCGGGTTCATTAATTTCACCCTCGAGCCGGCGGCCTGGCATCGCGTGTTGGCCGACATCTGCCGCAGCGGCGAGGATTATGGCCGCAGCACTGCCGGGGCGGGGGAGCGCGTGCAGGTCGAGTTCGTCAGCGCCAATCCCACCGGGCCGCTGCACATCGGCCATGGTCGCGGTGCCGCCGTCGGTGACACACTCTGCCGGCTGCTCGCCGCCGCAGGATGGGCGGTCACCCGGGAGTTCTACTACAACGATGCCGGCGCCCAGATCGGCAACCTGGCGCTGTCGGTGCAGGCGCGCTGCCGGGGCATCGAGGCTGACGACCCGCGCTGGCCGGCGGACGGCTACCAGGGGGAGTACATCCGCGACGTGGCGCGCGCCTACCTGGCCGGGGAGACGGTCTACGCCGGCGACCGGCACGTGACCGCGGCCGGCGACC
>CAYQLP010000046.1:11896-13692 GCA_964418505.1 uncultured Geobacteraceae bacterium
GCCGCTTTGCGGTGGCCGCCCTGCGCCGCGAGCAGGACCAGGACCTCTCCGCTTTCGACGTGCGCTTCGACGTCTACGCCCTCGAGTCGGCGCTCTACATTGATGGCAAGGTCGAGGAGGTGGTGGCGGCGCTGATTGCCAGCGGCCATACCTACGAGCAGGACGGGGCCCTGTGGCTGCGCACCACCGCCTTCGGCGACGATAAGGACCGGGTGATGCGCAAGGCGGATGGCAGCTATACCTACTTCGTCCCCGACGTCGCCTACCATCTCGACAAGTGGCGGCGCGGCTTTACCCGGGTCATCAACGAGCAGGGCGCCGATCACCACAGCACCATCACCCGGGTCCGCGCCGGCCTGCAGGCCCTCGATGTCGGCATCCCGCAGGGCTGGCCCGATTATGTTCTCCACCAGATGGTCACCGTGCTGCGCGGCGGCGAAGAGGTCAAGATCTCCAAGCGGGCCGGCAGCTACGTGACCCTGCGCGACTTGATCGAGGAGGTCGGGCGCGACGCCACCCGTTTCTTCTTCCTGATGCGGCGCAGCGACGCCCAACTGGTCTTCGATATCGATCTGGCCAAACAGCAGGGGAACGAAAATCCGGTCTACTACGTGCAGTACGCCCATGCCCGGGTGTGCAGCATCAACCGCACCGCCGCTGAGCAGGGGGTGCCCCTGCCGGCTGTCGACCGGGCTGACCTCTCGGCTCTGGTCCTTGATGAAGAGCTGGCCCTGAGCAAGCTCCTCTCCCGTTACCCCGAGGTGGTGACCGGGGCCGCTGCCCAGCTCGAGCCGCATCGCCTGACCTTTTACCTGCAGGAACTGGCGGGGGCCTTCCACGGCTATTACAATCGGCAGCGGGTGCTGGTCGACGACCCGGCGGTGAGCGCTGCCCGTCTGTTGCTGGTCAATGCGGTACGCATCGTCCTGGCCAATGCCCTGGGGCTGCTCGGCATGGCCGCTCCAGAGAGGATGTAAAGCCGTCGTGCGCGAGATTCCGGTGGTCAGCCGCACCCAGCGGCGCATGGAGCGACGCCAGCGCCTGCTCATGCTGATCCTGGTGGCGGCCGTGGTCTCGGCCAGCTTCTTCCTCGGGGTGATGGTCGGGGAGCGCAGCAGTTCCTCGGCTCTGTCCCGCCAACTGGAAGGGGGCTACCAGCAGGCGGTCGAGGTGCCTCCGCCACCGCCGGCGGTCAACCAGTTGGCCGGCTCGAATCGGATGACTTTCTACGACGACCTCCCCAAGGGGAACGCCGCCCCGCTGGGGAGCGGCATTAACCTGCCGAAAAGCGGCTACCCGACGGCTGCGCCGGTCGTCGCCCCAGCACCTGCAGTGGTCGAGGCGCCCCCGCCCCAAGCTCCCCGCATCGAGAGCGCCGCGCCGGCGGCCGCGGAGAAAGCGGCCCCGCCGCCCGCTGTGCCGGCCAAGGCCGTCCCGCCGGCACCCGCCCCGGCCAAGGGCGGGGCCTATATCATCCAGGTCTCATCGACCAAGAGCCAAGCCGATGCCCAGCGCCTGGCCGACAAGCTCAAGGGAAAGGGCTTCGGCGCCTATACCGAGCGCGTCGATCTCGGCTCCCGGGGGATCTGGTACCGGGTGGTGGCCGGTTCCTACGCCGATCGCCCCGCCGCCGACAAGGCCGCTGCCAGCCTGCGCAAGCAGGGTCTGGAAGCTGATGTCCGCAAGAAGTGACTTTCGCAGGCAGAGAATTTTCTCTTGACAGTCAAGCTCAGGCTCTGATATATCTCAAAGACTTGATGCGGGGTGGAGCAGCCAGGTAGCTCGTCGGGCTCATA